>NZ_JADEXY010000001.1 GCF_015206885.1 Microcystis aeruginosa LEGE 91341
TCATAATTCATAATTCATAATTCATAATTCATAATTCATAATTCATAATTCATAATTCATAATTCATAATTCATAATTCATAATTCATAATTCATAATTCATAATTCATAATTCATAATTCATAATTTAGATCACAAAATATCTTTTCTTTTTTGCAACCAATAGGTAAGGAGAAAATAAATAAGGGAATGAAGAATTAAAACTCCCCAATTCAATAACAAATTATTGATAGATAATTGATAAACCTGATTGCTATCCTCAAAGGGTAAAGGGAAATTAAAAGTATTTTGTTCTTTCGCTTCTGCAATCATAGTTTCCACCTCTACTAATACCCCGTAGGCAGCAATCGACCAGCGACTAATCATCAACCATGATAGATATTTTCCTAGACCTTCTAAGTTAAATAATACCCCAGCAAAGATAATCTGAGGGATTAAAATTAAAGGTAAGGCACTATTTGCTTGGGTGATATTATTAACGCCAGCAGAAATTAACAAACCGAGATTAATTGCCGCAAATATAGTTAAAAATGTGGTAACAAAACAGCCAATTAACCAAGTCATTAATTCCGGCTGCGGGTCAGTAAATCCCCAAAATATCACGCAGGTAATTACAATTGTTTGCAGAAAAGCTAAGGCTGCTAAAACCAGAATTTTTGAGAATAAATAGGATAATAATCCCAGATTAACTAATCTTTCTCGCTGATAAATGGCTGATTCTTTGACAATTTCCTGTAGGGAACAGGCAAAACCTACCCACAATTGCGCGCAGGTAAAAACAAAGAGAGTTTTTAATGCTAAAGGTGCCGATTGGATAACCTGATCAAAACTGGGATTATCTCCCAAAAATAAAGGATTTTTGCCACCTAAAACCATAGCCATTAAGAAAATTCCGATCGGGGCGGTTAATAGGTATAAAATTAAACTAACCTGATCACGGATAATTAATTGGCTATAGCGTTGACATAAAACCTGTAGTTGTGGCCAGAAAGATTGTTGAACCTGTTGCGGTTTACTATGATTTTGCTGAAATATTTTAGCGATTCTTGCTTCAATATTATTTTTGTAGTAGTCGGATTGTTGGAAACGTTGGCATTCTTGCTCAACTTTTTCCCTAGTTTCCAGATGAATATAAACATCAGCAAAATCTCCATGAGGTAAAGAGAAAAAATTTAAGGCCTCCCCCGGAGAACCAAAGTAACATAAATTGCCTCCTTGACCAAGAAAAACTAATCGATCGCAGAGATTGATATTATTAGTAGCATGGGTGACTAGGAGAATTGTTCTGCCTTCTTTGGCCAATTTTGCCAGCAATTCCATCATCTTTTTATCTAAACCGGGGTCTAATCCCGAGGTGGGTTCATCTAAAAAGAATAATTTGGGATTGGCTAATAATTCTACCGCAATACTTACCCTTTTTAATTGACCACCGCTTAAGTCTTTGACTAAAGTATTTCTTCTTTCTAACAATTCCACCTGCTGCAGGGTTTTCTCGATCACTTCTTGGCAATTAATATCCGGAGGTAGCCTTAATTTAGAAGCGTAATATAACACTTCTCCCACGGTTAAATCCCTGTGGACGATATCGTATTGGGGAACATAACCGATTTGGGTGCGATAGATATTAAAATTCTGGCGCAGCTCTTCCCCATTCAGATAAACAGTTCCCGAGGTGGTGGGTTCAATTCCTAATAAAGTCTTTAATAAAGTCGATTTTCCCGCACCACTTCCCCCGACAATCGCCACTAATTGACTCGGTTCGATCGGTAGGGAGATATGATTGAGAATTATCAAAGGTCGTTTCTTTTTATCCCGCACCATCCTGACGATATTTTCGGCATCCAGACGGATATTATCCCCTGTATCCAATAAAACTAAGTCATCTCCCTGCAAACGAAAACTATAGGGTCCGATTCTCACCGTACAACCATTAGTTAAAATGGCACTACCCGATACTTTTTGTCTGTCGATAAAGACTCCATTGGTGCTTTTGTCGTGGAGAATATAACGATTTTGGTTATCGCTGTCGATAATCGCGTGTTGTCGGGAAATTGTCGGTGCGTCTAAAACCACAGTGGCAGCATTATCTCGTCCTAAAACTACACTGCGATTGCTTAGGGAAACCGATTTAAAAGCTAAAGGTGGGCTTTTTACCTGTTGGTTAGGATGATAATAGGTAATCTTGACGCAATTTTTGACATCTTGACCGATATTAATCTCATCCCCATTTCGTAAAAGATAGCCCTCTTTGGGAGTAATGACGCGATTGTTGATAAAAAGTTGATTGGAACTAGGATTAGTCCCGTCTCCATCGTAGATATAGTAATCATCTCCCTGACGACGAAAACAAGCTTGGACTCGACTCACCACTGTCCAGTGTTGGGGAACAACTAAATCCACCTGTTGACCATCCCGACCCAATTTATAATTAGGACGACTTAGATTAATAGAAGGGAGAATTTCTCCCTGATTGTTAAGAATAATGTAGGGTTCTTGGCTAATAACCGTTTTAATGTTAGGAGAATTGGTCATAAAAATTCGATCGGTAGATGGCGTTCGCGGGGGACAGTAAGAAGTTAAGATAGAATTAATGTCTCGATCGCTACTGTAAACCTCAGAGTCTGGAACGAACTCTAGAGATCATGTTAGTAAAACTTCTTAGGATCGATCGAGCTTGTCTAAATTCCTAAGACCTATCCACAGGTTATCGTGCTGTTAGACGATGGTTACAACTCCTATTTCTCCTACCGCCAAGGTTTCTAAAGTCGAAGGTATCAAAGAACGCAGTAATTATCTACGAGAACCTTTGGCCAGTGAACTCCTCGAAGATACAACCCATTTTACCGATGCGGCGGTGCAGATCCTCAAATTTCACGGTTCCTATCAACAGGATAATCGCGACAATAGAGCCAAAGGTCAAGAAAAAGACTATCAAATGATGTTGCGTACCCGCAGTCCGGGGGGGTTTATTCCCGCGCAACTATATCTTACCCTCGATAGTTTGTCCGATCGCTACGGTAACGGCACTTTACGCGTGACAACCCGCCAAGGCTTCCAATTACACGGCATTTTAAAGAAAAATCTCAAAGCAACCCTCGGGGAAATTATCCGCAGTATGGGATCCACTTTAGCGGCCTGTGGTGATGTTAACCGCAATGTCACCGCACCGCCAGCCCCCTACAAAAATCGCCCCGAATACGGCTATGCTTGGGAATATGCCAATAATATCGCCGATTTGCTCACTCCCCAAACTGGAGCTTACTACGAAATTTGGCTCGATGGCGAAAAAGTGATCAGTGCAGAAGAAGCGCCAGAAGTCAAGGCATCGAGACAAAAAGATACAAATGGCATTAACAAAAACGATCCGATCGAACCGATCTACGGTCAACATTATATGCCCCGTAAGTTCAAGATGGGTGTCACCGTGCCGGGAGACAACTCCATCGATATCTACACCAATGACATCGGTTTAGTGGTGATTACCGACGCAAACGGTCAATTACAGGGTTTTAACGTCCTTGCGGGGGGTGGACTGGGAAGAACCCACAATAAGGAAGAAACTTTCCCCAGAATGGCCGATGCGATCGGTTATGTGAGTAAAGAGGAGGTATATGATCTAGTAAAAGCGATCGTGGCAACCCAAAGGGATTACGGAGATCGCGGCGATCGTCGTCATGCGAGAATGAAATATATCCTCGAAGAATGGGGAGTAGAAAAATTCCGCAGCACTGTTGAGGGTTATTTCGGCCAAAAAATTGCCCCCTACCAACCCCTCCCCGATTGGGAATATCAAGACTTTTTGGGATGGAATGAACAGGGAGACGGAAAATTATTTTTTGGTCTTCACGTAGAAAATGGCCGGGTCAAAAATGAAGGCAGTTTTCAGCTAAAAACCGCCTTAAAAGTGATTATCGAGCGTTTTCAGTTGCCCATGCGCTTGACGGCTAACCATAATATCATTCTCTACGAAATTGAACCCAAAGATCAGCAAGCGATCGAGGCGATCCTGAAAGAACACGGAATTATCACCAATCCCGCCGAAATTGACCCTTTAACCCGTTATTCCATGGCCTGTCCCGCTTGGCCCACCTGTGGATTAGCGATTACCGAGTCAGAAAGAATTTTACCCAGCGTGATTGAACGCATTCGCACCCTGCTTAATCGCTTAGGATTATCCAAAGAGGAATTTGTCATCCGCATGACAGGATGTCCCAATGGCTGCGCGCGTCCCTATATGGCAGAATTAGGATTTGTGGGTAGCGCTCCCAATTCCTACCAACTCTGGTTAGGGGGAACAGCCGATCAAACTCGACTAGCGCGCCCCTATTTGGATAAAATGGCGATCGATGATCTAGAAAAGGTCTTAGAACCGATTTTCGTTTACTTCCAACAGGAGCAACAAAATAACGAAACCTTCGGAGAATTCTGTCATCGAGTCAATTTCCCTGCTTTACAAGCATTTTCAGCCACCTACACACCTAAAATGACCGAAACTACTACCACTGAATCAAAACCCAAACGCGTGCGTAAAAATCAAAACCGTGTCAGCGTCCCCGATGATATGTTTGTCCGTCTCAAGGAAGCTTCGGAAACGGAAAAACGGCCGATGAATCAAATCATCAATGAGGCGCTAGAGGCCTATTTCAGCCAAAAATCCTAATCAGTTATCAGTTAACAGTTATCAGTGACCAGTTGTCAATTTAAGAGAATTAACTTTTGGGAGTTATCTGGGAAGATTACCAATAACTCTTAATTCTCGTATATATCCTCAGTCTATGCTTAAAAATGAATGAGGGAAGTTCCGGTCATATCAATTTGTACCCCTCTGGTGGGAAATTATGACAATCTCACAAACTAAAACAAATCCTTGGCAAAAACGTTCCCGAAAGGATGTTAAAAAATTATCAGATAATGAAATTAATGAAAAATATGAACAAGGTGAACGAAGAATACTATTAGAAATGAATCGAGAAAAGTTGCCTAGTTTTGCTGAGTCTTTAAATAAACCTAACTATGTGAAAAAGCGTCCTTTCTATCAGAGACGGGATCGCTGGGACGCACAAAAACAATCGAGACTGATTGAATCTTTTTTGATGAATATTCCCGTACCTCCTCTGATTCTCTATGAAACTTCCTATAACTCCTATGAAGTAATGGATGGTCAACAAAGAATCACAGCAATTGATAATTTTTATAATAACAAATTAAAATTAACAGGGTTGGATATCTGGCCTGAATTAGAAGGAAGAACCTATGAAAGTCTTCCTGCAAAAATCAAAGATGGTATCAATCGACGCGCCATTTCAACTATAGTTGTTATTACCGAGTCTCTATCGGATATAGAGGAAGCTTTATCTTTAAAACAACTGGTTTTTGAACGCCTCAATACAGGAGGTGTACGTTTGAGTCGCCAAGAAATAAGAAACTGTCTTTACTCTGGGAAATTCAATGAACTTTTATTAAAGCTTTCTGAGAATACTATTTTTGCTAAAGCTTGGGATATTCCTATTGATGATAAAGAAGAACTTAAAGAAAATGGATTTTATAAAAAGATGGAAGATGTAGAATTAATCCTCCGTTTTTTTGCCCTGAGGGATATTGATCAATATACTGGTAATTTATCTAAATATCTGGATAATTATATGATGAAAAAAAGTCTTAATTTTTCCGACGAGAATATCCAAGAGTTCGAGCAAGTATTTAACCAAACTATAGAGTTAGTATCTAACATTTATCAGGATCAGTTATTTAAGCCTTTCGATAGTAAAACCAAAACACATAAATCGAAAGCTTATAAAGTTTACTATGATGCAGTGATGATCAGTTTCAGCAACCATTTATCTGATTATCAAGAATTAATTACTAGAAAATCAGCGATAATTGATGAAACTATCAGCTTATTTACTCAAGATTCCCAGGGAATTACTCATCAAGATAAAAAATTTAAAAAAGGACTTTTCACCGGAGAAGGGGATACCAAAGATGATTTTAAAGCTCGTATTCAAATTTTTGATTCTCTGATTCAACGAGTTCTTAAGCAGAGTATTTGAGAATGTTTGAAGGACTTTTAAATAACCTAAAAGATGATATAAATACCATTCGATCAATAATTAATATCAGTGAAAAACTTAGAGAAATTATTGCGGATAATCCTTCACAACTCAACACAGAAGACTTAAAATATCTTCAAGCAAATGCTCCTTTAGGAGACAAGTGGCTAGTTAACGATCATTGTTCATCTATCACAAGGTTATATGCTCTTTACGAAAATTTTGTCGAAAATCTAGTGGGAGATTGGATTATTTTGCTGCCTCAATTATATAGTTGCTATCAAGATTTACCTGAATCTGTAAGAAATAAGCATCAGACTGGTTGTGCTACATTACTAGGCAATGAAAATAAAAGAAATTGCTTCGATTCTCTTTCAGAGAGGGACATTATCAAAAATTTATTTGATACTGAATACAAAAATACAACTAAATATAATCTCACATCAGCTGCTTTTTTGTTACATGAAGCTAATCTGAGAAAAGATCAATTAACCAGACTTTTAGTCGATGCTGGCATATCTGCAACTGATTCTTGGCAATGGATAGAAAATCATAAAAAAGTTAAGAATTTTATTGACAATAATAGTAGGGGTAGTGTGGAAAATGAATTAAAGAATTTTATAGAACTTCGTAATAATTCTGCTCATGGTAAAGAAATAGATACCGTTCTTAATGCCAATGAGTTACTACAATTATGTGATTTTGTCGAAGCTATATGTCAAGCTATGAGTGAATTAGTTCTTTATTGCTTTGTTGATAGGAAGAAAAAGATAGGAAAGCTTCAAAAGATCGGTAAAGTTGTCAATTGGTATCAACAGCAACAAGCTTGCGCTATCAAAATATCAGATGAGCCACAGGAACCCAATAAAAGACTAGAAGTTGGTAAAAAAGTTTTTTTAGTCAGTGAAAATAAAAAAATATGTCAAAATGCTATTATTGAAAGTATTCAAATTAATAAAAATGGCAAAAATACCCCTCGCCGAAGAATTCCAATAAGAGAGATAAAAGATTCTGAAATAGGCTTAAAATTTGACAAAGAAGGTCAAAAAGGATTAGAAGTTTATTTAGTTATTTCGGAATGATTGAAATGAATATAGCGTTTCTGGTAAATGTGAATTATAACTAGATTTGGCATCATTTCCCTACTCCCTAACCCTTCACGGATTACTGTTTAATGAAAAATCTCTTGTCTCTTAATCAAATTCTGCTTTTAGATCCCGACGCATTAATTCATAAACGGCAACTTGGGGAGAAATTTCCCCGCGCAAAAGACGATCAACTTGACAGGTAATCGGTACATATAAATTTTTTTCTTGGGCAATTCTCATCAAAACTTCTGTGGTATTTATTCCCTCGGCAGTTCCCTCTAATTTCGCTAAAACTTCTGGCAAAGATAAACCTAAAGCTAATTGATAACCCACTTGATAATTGCGGGATAAAGGACTATTACAGGTAGCTAATAAATCCCCTAAACCTGATAAACCGAAGAAAGTTTCTTGACAACCTCCTAGACAAGTTCCCACCCGAATTATTTCCGGTAAAGCGCGAGTTAATAGGGCAGATTTGGCATTAGTACCTAACTGTAAACCATCACAAACCCCAGAAGCGATCGCCATGACATTTTTGAGAGTGCCACCTAACTCAGTCCCCAAGGGATCGCTATTCAGATAAACCCGAAAAGATTCCCCAGATAATAATTTTTGTAACAATATTGCCGCTTTTTGCTGATAACTTGCTACCACCGTCGCAGCGGGTAAACCTTGATTAATTTCTTTAGCTAAATTGGGACCGGAAAGAACCACAAGGGGATTAGCGGGAAAAGCTTGATTCCACAGATGAAAAGGTGTACGAGTGGTGATTGGATCTAAACCCTTGGTAGCGGTGACGATAATTATGCGACAATTTAATAGTAATTGCTGTAATTTTTCGATCGTTGGAGCAACTCCTTTAATCGAAACGGCCGAAATAATTACGTCAGTATCTGCTATAATGGCTCCCAAATCTTCCCCACTATGACGCGACCAAACCCTAACAGTTAAGTGATTACGTCTAGCCAAATTAGCGAGAGTTTGTCCCCAAATTCCCCCACCTATTACCGTAATTTTCTTGGCATTTTCTAACAACTTTTATTCTCCTCCTTATTAGTGATCCCTGATCAGTGACTGGTTAGAAAGCATTCGATTTTAAGGTTATGAGTGTTAAATGAAATTATTCACCGATTACTGATAAGTAGGTAGGTGTTAAAAGTTGTCTGATCCCCCCTTATCAAGGGGGGACTAAGGGGGGATCGGCACCCCCCTTATCAAGGGGGGCAGGGGGGATCAGAGGCAAAATCTATCTTCAATTTAATTATAACTACTTACTTAACTGTTCACTGACAACTGAAAAAAATGACAACCTATCGCAATCCTGCCCCCACTGTTGATATTATCATCGAACTGATCGACTCGCCCCACCGTCCGATCGTACTAATTGAGAGAAAAAATCCGCCTTTTGGTTGGGCAATTCCGGGGGGATTCGTGGACTACGGCGAATCGGTGGAAACGGCGGCCATTCGGGAAGCTTACGAGGAAATCAGTTTAGAGGTGCAGTTAATCGAGCAATTTCACGTCTATTCCGATCCTAACCGCGATCCACGTCAACACACCATTAGTATCGTTTTTATCGCCACGGCAAAAGGAAAACCGATCGCTGCCGATGATGCCAAAAAAGTGGGGATTTTTCATCTCTGGGAATTCCCCCAACCCTTATGCTTTGATCATGATCGCATTCTCAATGATTATCGTCGTTATCGGGATTATCAAATCCGTCCCACACATTAGACCCCAACCTGGCCATAAAAGCAATCCTTGCCCAAAACCTCCCCGAAAAAACCTTAAAAAGTTATACACTTCTGAGGGCGACAATCGGCTCCAATTTAGAGGCACGATAGGCGGGAAAAACGCCAAAAAAGAGACCAATACCCGTGGAAACGCTCAAAGACAGGATGACGGCGGTGGCGGAAACAGTGGCGGATAAGGGAGAGAAACTGGAGACGAGAACGATCGCTCCTGCACCGACGAGAATACCAAGCGCACCACCGGCGATGGAAACGAGAGTTGATTCAATCAGAAATTGTAAGAGAATATCCTGTTCTCTGGCTCCGATCGCTTTTCTTAGTCCGATTTCCCCAGTTCTTTCCGAAACCGAAACGAGCATAATATTCATCACCCCGATACCACCGACAATTAGGGAAATACCAGCGATTAGAGCCAAAAGTAGGGTTAGACCCTTGGTAATCGTGCCGAAGATTTCGATCATCTGTTTAGCAGTTTCGACGCGAAAATCATCCTCAGCGACAATTTTATGGCGTAAACGCAGAAGATTCTGGATTTGGAACTTAGCGGCGCGGATTTCCTCCCCAGATCGCGCGGTGAGACTAATCCAACTCAACTCGACACCGTAGGGAGAGGTTTTGCCCACCAGTTGCGAGTTCATGGTGCTGAGGGGAATAATCAGCATTTCATCCTGATTATTGCCAAAAAAGGAGCCTTTCGCCTCTAAAATCCCGATCACCTCAAAACTGAGATTTTTGATCCGCAGCTGTTGACCGAGGGGATTTTGGGTGGGGAAAAGTTGCGCTACCACTTCACGGCCGATTACCGTTACTCGTTTGTTGCGAGCTAGATCGATTTTATTGATAAAACGACCTTTTTCTAGGGTAAAATTGCGGACAGAAGCGTATTCTGGGGTGCTTCCCGTCACTAAAGCCGTCATGTTGCGATTACGATAGGAAATCAAGAAACGAGCGTTTATTTCTGGGGCGACTTCGGCGACGGTGGCCACCTGTTCGGCGATCGCCTGAGCATCGGCTAAAACCAAGGTTTTCGGTAAATCAACGGTGGTATTGCGTGCTTGTCGCGACCCCGGCACCACAAAAAGAGTATTAGGTCCCAAGTTAGCAAACTGGTCATTGGCTAAGGTTTGCGCCCCCTGGCCAATACCGATCATGGCCACCACCGAAGCATTACCGATGATAATTCCTAGCATGGTCAGGCCGCTACGCACTTTATTGGCCCTTAGGGTGGAGACGGCCATTTTTAAACTTTCGATGATAAACATATAGGGGAATTATGAATTATGAATTATGAATTAGGAAGTGGGGTGTGGGGTGTGGGGAGAATAAATAAAATAATCTCCTGTCTCCTATCTCCTGACGACCGACGACCGACTGCTGCCCGATCATAAAAAAGACAATTTGGAGATACTTGTTAAAGAAAATTATTGAGATTTTTTATTAGTTTTTGAGGTATCTTCAGATCCTTCGGGGAGATCGATAAAGACCTTTTCTCCGGCTTCCAAACCTGATAAAATTTGGGTTTTATCGTCTAGAACCAAACCGATCGAAACGGGTTTAAAACTGGGTTTATTTTCGGCATCGGGAACTAAAACTCCTGACCTGCCTTCCCGGGTGACAATGGCTACAGTAGGCACGACCAGGGCATTATCTAACTGCTGGCCGACAAAAGTTACATCCACATTCATTTTCGATTTGAGTTTGTCCCGTCCCGTCACCAAACCGATTCTGACCTCAAAAGAAGTAACATTATTCTCGATAATTGCTTCGGGAGCCACAAGAATAACTCGACCTTCAAAGACTTCTTCAGGAAAAGCATCAGCGACAATGCGCACGGGTTGGCCGCGCTGTAATAAACCCACATCTACTTCTGGCACTTTCGCAATTACTTCCAATCCCGATGCTAGGGCGATAATCGAGGTGGAAGTGGCGGAAGCGGTACTAGAGGCCGAAGTGGTGGGAGTGACAAAAGAACCCTCGGTGGCATATTTTTGGGTGACGATGCCATCAAAGGGAGCAGTAATGACCGTATCGCGGTATTGAATCTTGATTTGCTCTAAATCGGCCCTAGCAGCCGCTACAGATGATTCTAGTCGAGCAAGCTCCGTTTCTTGGGTTTTTTGGCGTTGTTCGAGGGCAAATTTCGCTTCAGCGATCGCTGCTGCCGCTCGGATCATTTCCTGCTCAATTCCCGCTACTTCTGGGGAAGCGGTTTTATCCGCTTGTTCCAAACGGCGGATCGATTCGTCTAAGTTGGCTTTAGCATTGAGATATTCATTGAGGACGGCATCAAATTGGTCTTGAGCGATCGCCCCTTCCCGGACTAAATTTTCATTGCGTTTAATCCGGTTTTCTGCTAGTCGAAAACGGGATTGGGCCGCCTGTACCTGAGCTTGCAGCTGGTCTAAATCTTTGGGAATTCTTTCTTTGGCCTGAGCTAAACGGGCTTCTAATTGCTTATAACTGGCCTGGGCCTGATAAAATCGGGCTTGTAATTGCCGGATATCTTCGGGAATACTGCGTTTAGCCTGTTCCAGACTGGCTAGAGCTTCCCGCAGTCGCGCTTCTGACTGCATTCCTCGGGCATACACCTCTAAATTATCCATGACGGCGAGGGTTTGTCCCTTTTTAACCACCATGCCCTGATCTACCAATAATCGCACTAATCGGCCGGGGTTTTTCGGGCTAATGTTGACACTTTGGATTGGTTCCACCCTACCACTAGCTTTAATTTCCACAGCGAGGGTTTCCCGTTGAGCAGGAACGGTCATTTTCGCCAATTCTACGCCAGGAGGAGGAGTTTGCAGCAAGCGATAAGAAACCACTCCCACCGCCAGAAAACCACTAGCCATGAGTCCGAATATCCAAAATAGGGGGCGATTTGATTTTCCCAACACGGTTATTGCCATCGATCAGCCAAAAGTTAATTGGTTATATACTAACGTCTCTAGAGTTGCCTTTGTTGTTTCTTTAGCCAACAACTCCCAAGCGAGATAGACTGATTAAAAAAGGCTTATCGCAGGGGTAAACTGTGCCAAAACTTCGATTAATCATTTCTTTGCTCATTTTTTTCGTCGCTGGCAGCCCGCCAGCTTTTTCCCAAGCACTACTCCCCTACGCCATCGAACCGGAGTTAGAACAGATGGAACAAGCGGGAATTGAAATCGCCGAGGAAGCCATCCAATTGGCTCGTTTTCGTCGTACCGACGCAGCCCTCGGACGGGCTAAGTTAGCGGTGCAGTTGGCCCCCCATCTCTATCAAACTTGGTTTATTCTCGGTAGTTTATATCTGCAAGACGATCAGGTGCAACTCGGTATCGAGGCATTAAATCAATCTTTGTCCCTTGCTCCCGCCGATGCCCACGCTAATATTAAATTTTCCCTCGGTAGTGCTTATTTTCAGAATCAAGATTACCAGTCTGCTATTGCCCAGATTGAAGCGGGTTTGCAAATTAAACCCGATGTCTCCCCCGCTCTTTTTGATCTCGGTAATTCCTATCTCAAGTTAGCACAATATACCCAAGCGATCGCATCTTACGAAAAGGCTGTTAGTCAAGATAAAGATTTTTGGCCCGCTATTAATAATATTGGTTTAGTTAAATACGAACAGGGTGACAAGGAAGCGGCTCTTAAAGATTGGCGGGCTGCTTTGAAAATCGATCCTAAACAGCCAGAACCTCAGTTAGCTATTGCGGTGGCTATTTATAGTCAAGGAAAAACTGAGGAGGGCATCAAATTAGCTCAGGCAGCTCTCACTAGCGATAGTCGTTATGTCAGTCTAGAATTTTTAGGGGAAAATCTCTGGGGTCAACGTCTTCTGCAAGACACGGAGAAAATGTTTAATCATCCCAAAATGAAAGATTTTATCGCTCGTTTACCACAACCAACCCCAGAAGCCGACGAAGAAAATTAAGCTGATAGCCGCAAGCATTAAGATAACCCCTTGGTGAATTGGCTAGGAATTCTAGAGGCTTGCTCTAGCTAATTAGGATAAACTCGCCCTTTCCATCCCCCTCCTTGACCGCGCCAATAACGCAGGGCAGAATCGACGGTCATTAAACTATAAAAGAGGGCAATTAGGGGTAAAGTTAAAGCCCGCAGGGGGGATAGTTTATATAGTCTTAAAGTCGGGCTATAGGAGAGGGCAATTAGTAATAAGGTGATGGTGCTAATTATGATAATTGATGTTTCTTTTAAGACCAATCCCCAGATTAAGCCGAAGGGGGCGGCTAAATAGGTTAAAAACATCCCGAAAATTGTCCCGATTAACCAAAGTGTTGAGTAATTTAGTTGCGTAAAGGCGGTGCGGGCTACCATATTCCAAATGCTGGCTAAATCGGGATAGGGACGGAGACTATAGGTGGTTTCTGTTAATCCTAACCAGATGGATTTTTCGGTATTTTCGGGGTGATTTTGCAGATATTTTTTAACCGCAATCGCCAAAGAACAATCATCAATTAAAGCTTGTTTAAGAATCTCAATACCGCCAATTTTTTCTAGAATATCTCGGCGAATTAAAATGCAACCTCCGGCAGCGGCTGCTATCGGGGAATTAGGATTATTAACTAAGGCAAAAGGATAGAGTTTCTCGAAGAAAAAAACAAAGGCAGGAATGAGGAATTTTTCCAAAAAACTGTGACAGCGTAGCAACACCATCAGGGAAACTAAAGCTTGTTTTTCTTGTATTGCTTTGGTGACTAATTGGGTTAAATTATCTGGTGCGTGGGCAATATCGGCATCGGTAAAGAGAAAATAATCGGGTGCGAATTTCTCGGTAGCCTCTGTTATTCCCTGTTTCATTGCCCATAATTTACCTGTCCATCCTATCTCTAAAGGTTGTCCAGAAATAATAGTTATCTGGTCAGATTTATGAGATTGTTTAGCAATTTCTTGGGCAACTTTTCCCGTGTCATCACTGCTTTGATCGTCAATTAAAATAATGGAAAATTCGCCTTGATAATCTTGGTTAAAGAGGGAAGTTAAACTGATAGGTAAAACGTCGGCTTCGTTTCGCGCGGGGATAATTGCCGAGACTTTTGGATAATTTGTTAAGGGAGAAGTGACAGGATTAATTTTTTGGTTAGATAGCCAAAATTGTCCCCTAGCTAAGATTAAATATAACCAAATTATCAGCGATAGGAAAGTAACTAATAATAAGAAAAATGTCATAAGCTGGTGGCCTTTCGATGAGGGAATAGGGAACAGGTTAAAAAGAGTAAGTAGGTAGGTGTTAAAAGTTGTCAGACACCCCCCTTAATAAGGGGGGCAGGGGGGATCGGCTCTTCTGGTTTCTGTGTGGAAACGAGGTCTATACTGATAGTTTCTTCGGCAAAATAGTCCTAAAAGTCTTTCTTGGTCAACATTTTACGATTCCATAAGCAAAAATTATCACACAAAGTCGAGAAGAGCCGGGGATCGAACCTAAAATCCATTTTTAATTTAATTATAATCAGCTACTTATCAAATTTAGATGGACAACAGCTTAACCAGTTTGGGGTTTAACAGGAGACAATTTAGGGTAAAATAGAAGCAAGTTAGCAAGATTAGATGAGGGAGTAAATCATGGATTATGATGTCGTAATTATTGGGGGTGGACCGGCGGGAGGTCACTGTGGTAGATTATTAAGTGAAAAAGGTTATCGTGTTCTTTTAGTGGAACAACATTCTAGTTGGCAAGATAATAACTTTTCTAGTGCCGCTTCTCCCCTAGAAATTTTAGAACAATTCAATCTCCCCGAAACCGTAGTGGCTAGGTTTTGGAAAAATCTCGAAATTATCTCCACTAGCATACATCATTTTTGGTCATCAGCGCAACCTTTAGGGGTAGTTTTTGATTTTGCTAAATTGCGAGAGTTTTTAGCCGCAGAAGTGCTGCGTTGGGGGGGAGAAGTTCGTTTAGGTTGTCGTTATCTGAAATATCAACAAACGGAGAATCAGCTAACTGTTTTCTTGAAATCAAAAGGCGAGGAAATCGAGACAGTTACTACTCGTTTATTGGTTGATGCTACCGGATACGCTAGAGCAGTTATGTATAAACATAGACGAGAAAAACCTAATTTTTTAAAGGGGGTAGGTATTGAATATTTAATTGCTGTGCCAGAAGGCGATTATCAAAAATATCAAGATAGTTTAGTATTTTTTCTCGGTCATAAATGGAGTCCTAAAGGTTATGGCTGGATTTTTCCTATGGATAATCGGCAATTAAAAATAGGAGCCGCTTGGTTAGAGGGAGAACATCCTTATATTTCTGAAGTTAAGCCTTTAAAAAGTTATATTATCGAGATAATAAAAGACTACATGAACTTAGATAATTACGAGCTAGTAGAGCAACACGGTTCCATCGTGGAATATTCCTCTGGACTGCAAGATATTTACTATAAAAAACCAAATATTATCGCCATAGGTGATGCAGTTTCAACTATCAATGCTTTAGGAGGGGAAGGCATTCGCCATGCTATGAAAGGAGCCGAAATTGCCTGTCAATACATGGAAGAATATTTACAGGGAAAATCGAGTAATTTTGCTGCTTATCAACAGCGGATGCAAGAATATTTTCAACCCAAATGGAATTTATCCGATCGCCTCAGTCGCAAAGTTTATTTAGAATATAGTGATGCGCGTATTGATCAAGGAGTATCCTATCTCAAGTATCTTTCTACTCAGGATATAATCGACGTTTTATTTTACTACAAATTTGAAAAATACACAAAAGGGTTAGGAGGATTTCTGCTGGGGAAATTACGTCAATGGTGGCGCAAAATTTTTCCTAGTCAAAAACCTGAGTAAATAAGCTAGGATAAAGCTAAGGAAACAATATTGGTAAAGACCGTGAGTAAGTTTATTCGCTACAGTACAATTATCACCCTGCTGGGCATTTTAGCAGCCTGTAGTGGCAATCCTGACCTAGAAAATCGTCTGGCTGCCGATCCTAATCTACAAACAAATCCCATACCAGAAAACTCTCCTAATAACAGGCAATTACCCGCAAATTTTCCCGCAGAAATTCCTCGATATAGTCAATCAGAATTATTATCCGTGCAGACAAATCCTGATAATACTGGTGGACAAACCCGTTGGCAATCCAACGATCCCAGCAATGCGATCGAGGCTTTTTATCAACAGGAATTAGTTAATAATAATTGGGAAATTATTACTCCATTTTCTGGGGAAGGAGTTAATAGTACCCTAACGGCCCGTCGAGATAATTTAGAGTTAACTATCACCATAACTGCCACTTCTCCCAATACTGAATATAGCCTCGATTATCGTCCAATAGGAACCCCGATTGCTTCCCCTAGTCCCTCCCCTAGTCCTTCCCTTAGTCCCTCCCCGTTACCCAATCTTAATCCCACCAGTTTTAACGATCTAGAATCCTTACCTAATCCCTTAAAAAGCCACATTCAAGACTTAGCTAGATTAGGAGTATTAACAGGTAATAACAATCAGTTTAACCCTAATAATACCATAACGCGCCGAGAATTTGCTCGCTGGTTGTTGCAGGCTAATAATGCCATTTATGCTAATGTAGCGGGTAAACAAATCCGTTTAGCTACTGCCAATAGTTCCCCGACTTTTAGTGATGTTAAAAATAACGATCCCGATTATATTTATATTCAAGGATTAGCAGAAGCGGGGTTAATTCCCTCTCCTTTAACGGGAGATAGTAGCGCCATTTTATTCCGTCCCAATGCTCCTTTAACCCGGGAAGATTTAATCGCTTGGAAAGTGCCATTAGATGTCAGAAAAGCTTTACCGAGTGCCAATCTTGATACGATTAAAAATACTTGGGGTTTTCAGGATACTAATAAAATTAACCCGCAGCTGGTGCGCGCTCTTTATGCCGATTTTCAAAATGCTGAACAAGCTAATATTCGGCGAGTTTTTGGTTTTACTACCCTATTTCAGCCAAAAAGGCCAGTAACTCGCGCTGAAGCTGCCGCTGCTTTATGGTATTTTGGTTTTCAGGGTGATGGTGTTTCCGCTGCCGACGCTGTGCAGGGTCAAGATACGCAACAGAGTGGGGTTAATTGAAATTTGTCCATAAAAACTAAGGGTGTGTTAGGAAAATACAAGCCATTCTTTTTTACATTTCTTCATATCTATTCAGAAAAATTAACAGAGGATTCTTGACCCTGCAGCTAGGGGAATATTTTATCCTAAAGATATAACTCTGCTGCAGGGGATTTTGTTGCTGACTTCCGCTGCTATTAACATTATGACCCATCAAACTCTCAAACTCGCCGGGATGAGTTGCGCTGGTTGTGCTAATTCGATCGAGCGGATAATTAAATCTATCCCCGGAGTGATTCGATGTCAAGTTAATTTTGGCATGGAACAGGTGGATGTGGACTATGACCCCAAGCGTACCGATCTTAACACTATTCAAGCAAAAGTTAGGGATGCTGGTTTCCAGACCACACCGATAACAGAAATTAATCTCGAATCCAGGCCAGAAAAAGAACTTCTCCCTAAACTATTGATCGCTATTGTTATTAGTATTATACTTTTGATCGGTTCTTTACCGATGATGACGGGTTTATCTCTATCTTTTATTCCCCATTGGTTACACGATCCTTTACTACAATTAATTCTCGCTACTCCCGTCCAATTTTGGTGTGGTCAAAGTTTTTATAAAAATGCTTGGAAAGCTTTTAAAAATCGCACTGCCACCATGGACACTTTAGTGGTTTTGGGAACCAGTGCCGCCTATTTTTATTCCCTATTTTTAACCTTCGAGAGTGATTTTATCGAAAAACAGGGGTTTCCTTCCCATGTCTATTACGAAGCATCAGCTATCGTCATTACTCTGATTTTACTTGGTCGTTTCCTCGAAAAACGGGCCAGAAAAGAAACAGCTGCCGCGATTAAACAATTAATGGGATTACAGGCCAAAACTGCTAGGGTGATTAGGGAAGAACAGACGCTAGATCTACCAATAGAAGAGGTGAAAGTAGGAGATATAATTTTAGTGCGTCCGGGGGAAAAAATTCCCGTCGATGGCATAATTATCCAAGGCAGTTCTAGCATTGATGAATCGATGGTGACGGGGGAAAGTTTACCCGTGCGAAAAACCGTCAATCAACAGGTAATAGGTGCGACAATTAATAAAACCGGTAGCCTACAAATGCAAGCGTTACGGGTGGGAAAAGATACGGTTTTAGCTCAGATTGTCCGATTAGTGCAAACCGCGCAAACATCAAAAGCACCTATACAAAGATTAGTCGATCGAGTGACTGCTTATTTTGTGCCGGTGGTGATGATTATTGCGGTAATAACTTTCTTATTTTGGATTCTCCGCACGGGTAATCTCACCCTCGCTTTGATTACAATGGTGGAAGTCCTAATTATCGCTTGTCCCTGTGCGCTAGGATTAGCTACACCCACCTCGATTATGGTGGGAACAGGACAGGGAGCAAAACAGGGAATTTTAATTAAAAATGCCGAAAGTTTAGAATTAGCCCATGGTATTACTACTATTGTCCTCGATAAAACGGGAACTCTCACCCAGGGTAAACCAACGGTGACGGACTTCTTGACTCGCGAGGGGGTGAGGGATGGACGGGAATTGTCGCTGCTGCAGTTAGTCGTGTCGGTGGAGAATCATTCTGAACACCCGTTAGGAGAAGCAATAGTTAAATATGGGCAGTTAAACCAGATTAAAACCCTAGAAGTAAGCGAATTTGACTCAATAACTGGGTCAGGAGTGCAGGGAAAAGTCGGGTCAGATTTCGTGCAAATCGGTACACAACAATGGTTAGAAAGTCAAGGGATCGAAACAAAAGTTCTTAAAAAAGTCGCCCACGATTGGGAATGGCAGAAAAAAACCGTGGTCTGGATAGCGGTTAACGGAAGTTTAGAGGGGGTGATTGCCATTTCCGACGTTTTAAAACCTTTTTCTTCCTCAGTGGTCGCCAAGCTCAAAAAAATGGGCTTAGAAGTGATGATGATGACGGGGGACAACCTCGAAACTGCAGAGGCGATCGCCAGTGAGTTGGGTATCCGGCGCTTTTTTGCCGCACTCCGTCCCCAACAAAAAGCCGAAAAAATCGAATATTTGCAGAAAAAAGGGAAAATAGTCGCCATGGTTGGAGATGGTATCAATGATGCGATCGCATTGGCACAAGCGGACTTAGGTATTGCTATTGGCACGGGGACCGATATAGCGATCGCCGCCAGTGATATAACCTTAATTTCGGGAGATTTACAGGGAATTGTGACCGCTATTGAGTTAAGTCGAGCAACAATGGCAAATATCAAAGAAAATCTCTTTTTTGCTTTTATTTATAACCTGATTGCCATTCCCATCGCTGCCGGAGTCCTCTATCCTTTTCTGCTCAATCCGATTATTGCCGGTGCTGCCATGGCTTTAAGTTCCCTTTCCGTGGTGACAAATGCCTTGCGATTGCGTCGAGTTCATCCCAGGGTGGGGGGATAATTTTCGTTAACAATTCTTAAGGAAAAACCAGAAAAATTAGCTGTACGGGGGATGATACCGTAGAAAAGGCAATAGAATAATCACCGTGATATGACTGACTCCCCTGAAATACCTTATTTATTACGCGCTGCCAAAGGAGAAATCTTACCCCGTCCTCCCGTGTGGATGATGAGACAAGCAGGACGTTATATGCAGATTTATCGAGAATTGCGGGATAAATACCCCAGTTTTCGGGAAAGATCAGAAAATGCCGATTTAGCGATCGAAATCTCCCTGCAACCTTGGCGTGCTTTTCAACCGGATGGGGTGATCATGTTCTCCGATATCCTTACTCCCCTAGCGGGAATCGGTATTCCCTTTGATATTATCGAAAGTAAGGGGCCGATTATCGATTCTCCCATTCGTACTCAAGCGCAGGTGGACCAACTTAATCCCCTCGATCCCGATCAGTCTTTACCTTTTATCAAAACGATTTTAAAAACCCTGCGTCAAGAGGTGGGAAATAAATCCACTGTACTAGGTTTTGTCGGAGCGCCTTGGACTTTAGCAGCATACGCAGTGGAAGGGAAAGGTTCTAAAAGTTATTCTGTGATTAAAGGGATGGCTTTTTCGGAACCCTCGGTACTGCACCAATTTTTAGATAAATTAGCGGATATGATTGCCACCTATGTCCGTTATCAAATCGATTGTGGGGCGCAAGTGGTACAAATGTTCGATTCTTGGGCGGGTCAATTAACTCCCCAAGATTACGATGTTTTTGCCTTACCCTATCAACAAAAAGTAGTTCGTTTGGTGAAAGAAACCCATCCCGATACACCTTTAATTCTCTACATTAGTGGCAGCGCTGGCGTTTTGGAAAGAATGGCTAAATCGGGGGTTGATATTATTAGCGTCGATTGGACTGTCGATATGGCGGAAGCGAGACAGCGTTTAGGTAAAGCGATGATGGTTCAAGGTAATATCGATCCGGGGGTTTTATTCGGTTCCCAGTCTTTTATTCGCGAGCGGATTCTTGATACTATTCGTAAAGCGGGTAATCAAGGCCATATTCTTAATTTAGGTCATGGTGTTTTGGTGGGAACTCCTGAAGATAACGTGCGTTTCTTCTTTGAAACTGCTAAAGGATTTAGTTATCAATAAAGTTACTCAGGGAACAGGAAATGGGGAAATGGGGAAATGGGGAAATGGGGGAATTTAACTAAAACCCTAAAACCCCAAAACCCTAAAACCCCAAAACCCTAAAACCCCAAAACCCCAAAACCCTAAAACCCCAACACACAACACCCTTTTTGACTTTTTACTTTTACTTTCAAACTGTCCCCTAAATTCTGCTGGATAAATTAAAATAATGAAAAAAATATTTCTAACAGGTGTGAGTGGCTGTATTGGACATTATATCGCTGAGATTTTACTGGAAAATCCCGACTATGAATTATATTTTTTAGTGCGTAATCCAGAGAAGTTAAAATTTACTTACCAAGGGCGATCAAATGTTCATATACTTTTAGGCGATATGGAAAATATTGGGGTATATGGCGAGCTTTTAAAAACAATGAATATAGCGGTTTTAATCGCTACCAGTTGGGGAGGAGAGGAGGAAAGTTATCAGATTAATGTGGTAAAAACCCTAGAATTAATTAGTTATTTAGATGCTCAAATCTGCGAGAAAGTCCTCTACTTTTCTACCGCCAGCATTCTCAATCAAAATAATCAACCTTTACCGGAAGCTGGGGAGATAGGAACTAATTATATCCGCACTAAATACACTTGTTATAGTAAATTTGCTGACCTAGAAATCGCCGATAAAATTATCACTTTATACCCCACTTTTGTCTTAGGTGGTGATGAAAATAAACCCTATTCTCATATCTATGGTGGTTTACCAGATGTGTTGAAATATATCGGTTTAGTGCGTTGGTTTCAAGCTGATGGCAGTTTTCATTTTATCCATGCTCAAGATATAGCTCAAGTGGTGAATTATTTAATCGAAAATCCTGCGCCAGAAAGCAAAATTGTTCTAGGCAATCAACGCACAACAGCTAACCAAGCAGTGGAGGAAATCTGCACTTATTTAAACAAAAAAATCTATTTTCGGATTCCTTTATCTTTAACCATTGCTAACTTTTTTATCAAAGTTTTTAACTTGCAGATGGAAGCATGGGACCGTTTTGCGATGAATTATCGCCACTTCACCCACATTAAAACCTATACTCCTGCTGATTTTGGTTTAAAAAACTATTGTTCCACCCTCGATGATGTTTTAACCTTGCGAGGAATTCCCCGAAAAAAACCCTAAGTAGTTGGACAAAATGGTTCTTCCGAACTTACACTGTAGAAAATTCCCCAAGCTCCCTCTCTGTCCAGCAATGCTTTAAAGTTGATAAATAGGGTCTGCTGAAAAAGTTTTTCCTGGGGGTAGGAGTCAGGAGTCAGGAGTCAGGAGTCAGGAGTTTCAGGCTTTGTTGCCCTTGTTTTTTGTACCAAGCGATGTACTACAAGAAGGATAATGCAAGGTTTTTGAAAGTCCCAATCCTATTTTCGCAGCATGAACATCGGACTTTAACAGGTCAAAAGCCTTATTTTAAAAGGGTTTTACCATTATTCAGCAAGCCCTAAATATCAATCTAACAAAAACTAAAAGCCCTAGTATACAAGCTTTACAAGCATGAGTTGTTGATATAGCGTTTCCTAAGCTAGTGAGGTACGCCTATTTTGCTTCCTTTTTGGCTTTTGTCTCTTGCCTTTTGCCTAAAACCCATAACTTTTGTACCTCAGCAGACTGAAAAACGCTGTAGTTTTACATTACAGGTTCGGTAGAGCCACAATTTTTAACACCTACCTACATAATTCATAATTCATAATTCATAATTCATAATTCATAATTCATAATTCCTAATTCCTAATTCCTAATTCCCACTGATAACTCAGGAACTATGCAAACAATCTTTCAGCGCATAGGCTACCTGTTGTTGTTCCTCAAAGCTCAAATCGGGGAACATAGGTAAAGATAACACTTTTTCACTGGCCAATTCAGCCATGGGTAAATCACCTTTTTTATAGCCTAAATACTGATAAACTGGCTGTAAATGTAGGGGAATCGGATAATAAACCATGGATAGGACATCTTTTTCCTGCAAAGCTGCCCGAATTTGGTCACGATTTTCCGTTAGGATTGTGTACTGATTCCAAACGTGCTTACCCCCAGCTAAAGCGGCAGGTAAAGTGATATTAGGCAAAGGTTGCAGTAATTCTCGATAACGTTGGGCAATCTCGATCCGTTGATTATTCCAAAAATCGAGATATTTTAGCTTAATTTGCAAAATAACCGCTTGAATGGCATCTAAGCGGCTATTGACACCGATTACCTCGTGGAGATAACGCACCTTGCTACCGTGTTCTTTAACCATGCGAATTTGTGCCGCTAACTCGGGGTTATTGGTGGTAATTGCGCCACCATCGCCACAACCGCCTAAATTTTTGGTGGGAAAGAAGCTAAAACAGCCAATATCGCCGATACTCCCCACTTTCTGCCCATGCCATTCTGCTCCTGTTGCCTGCGCGCAATCCTCAATCACCAATAAATTATGGGAACGAGCCAAATTTACCACCTCAGACATATTGACAGATTGCCCAAAAAGGTGTACTGGGATAATCGCTTTCGTCTGGGGAGTAATCGCTTTTTCCAACAGTGCCACATCGAGGTTAAAAGTATTAATATCGATATCGACAAAAACCGGCACTGCCCCGACTAAATTAATCGCTTCGGCGGTGGCAATAAACGAAAAAGTGGAAGTAATTACTTCATCCCCCGCTTGAATACCGAGGGAGCGCAGTGCCAGATAAAGGGCATCGGTTCCCGAATTACAGGCAACACAATCGCTAACACCGTGATAGAGGGCAAATTGTCGTTCTAATTCGCTCACAGCTTCACCGCCAATATAGCGCCCAGAACGGAGGATTTCTAAAACGGCATGATTAGCCTCTTCGCTGATGACTTGGTATTGACGGGATAAATCGACGGGGGGAATTTTACTCACGCGCTTTCACTCAAAATTAGAGACTAATCGGGATTTGTCGGCGAAAAGAAGGAATAATTAGTCAAAAATAATTATAAACTTGCTATTTATAGATGAAGTGTCCTTTTAATTTGTTTCTTTTATTTTTATGGATGGATTAGTAGAACTAAATCTGGTGGATTTGGGTTGGGCTTTGGGGATGATGGGTATTTGTTTAATCCTCTCCCGTTGGTCAAATTTAGCCCTAGAGGGACAATTATTATTGGCGACTGCTCGATCGATCCTGCAATTATTAGTGGTAGGCTACGTTATCGCCGTTATTTTTTCCCTGGATAATCCTCTAGCCGTGCTGGGGATTTTGGCAGTAATGATGACCATCGCGACTATTGTTGCTAAAAATCGCATTGATAGCCGAGATAAAGGCTTATTACCCCTAGTTTTCGGCTCTTTATTGATTAGTAGCTGTCTAACTCTAGGTTATGCAATCGCTTTAATCATTCAACCAGAACAATGGTACTCACCCCAATACTTAATTCCCTTGACGGGGATGGTGTTAGGCAATGCCATGAATAGTGCCTCTTTAGCCGGGGAGAGATTAAGCAGTGCCATTAAAAGTCACCGTTTGGAAATCGAAACCCATCTTTGTTTGGGGGCAACTCCTCAACAAGCGATCTCATCTTACCAAAAAGCAGCGATTCGAGCTAGTTTAATACCCACCCTCAATCAGATGATGGTAGTGGGTTTAGTCAGTTTACCCGGAATGTTCACTGGACAGGTATTGGCAGGAAGTGAACCTTTAAACGCCGCTTCCTACCAGATACTGATCCTGTTTATGATTGCCCTAGCTAACCTAATCACCGCTCAATTGGTGACAGAGGGAATCTATCGGCGCTTTTTTAGTGAGAATTTATCACTTATTAGTTGAAAGGAATCGGGGGGCGGGGGTTAGGGTTTTAGGGTTTTAGGGTTTTAGTTGAATTCCCCCATTCCCCTATCCCCTAACGGCCAAAAATTAGGCCTTCCACTTGCTGGCAACGACTTCAGCGAGATCAACCACCCGTTGGGAGTAACCCCATTCGTTATCGTACCAAGCGATAACTTTCACCATATCGCCACCCATCACCATGGTGAGACTGGCATCAATGATCGAGGAGGCATCAACACCACGATAATCAGAGGAAACGAGAGGCAAATCATTATATTCGAGAATTCCTTTCAAAGAATTTTCCGAAGCTTCTTTGAGGACTTCGTTTACCTGTTCTGCGATCGTGCTTTTTTCTACTTGCGCCACTAAATCCACCACAGAAACGTTAGGAGTGGGTACGCGCAGAGCGATACCGTTAAGTTTCCCTTTCATTGCGGGGATAACTAAGGCTACAGCTTTAGCGGCACCGGTGGAGGTGGGAACGATGTTAACGGCGGCGGCGCGAGCGCGACGCAGATCTCGGTGACTAGCATCTAGAATCCGTTGATCACCAGTGTAACTGTGGGTGGTGGTCATTGTCCCTTTGATGATGCCGAAGTTTTCGTGAATCACTTTAACGACAGGAGCCAGACAGTTGGTGGTACAACTGGCATTACTGATGACGTTGTATTTATCGTGTTCGTATTCGTGAGCGTTGACACCAACTACATAGGTTCCCACACCCGAACCTTTACCCGGTGCGGTGATGAGGACTTTTTTAGCTCCTGCGACAATATGCTTAGAAGCGCCCTCTTCATCGACGAAAACACCGGTAGCTTCGATCACTAAATCTACACCCCATTCTGCCCAGGGCAGATTGAGGGGATTGCGATCGGAATAACATTTAATGGTTTTACCGTTAACAATTAAAGAATTATCATCGGCATCGATATTAGCGTTAAGTTTGCCTAACATCGAGTCATATTTGAGCAGGTGAGCGTTACTCCGGGGATCGGATGTATCATTGATCCCCACTACCTCTAAGCCACTATTAGTCCGTCCTAACCAACATCTTAGGAAATTACGTCCAATCCGTCCGAAACCATTGATCGCTACTCTAATCACTGCTGCTTGCCCTCTACGTTTTAGTGCAATACATAAAAAAATAATTAATGTTCCCAATCATACCTTAAAGGTTGAACTTTACGATCCTGATCGAAAATAATTTATTAGCTCACCAATCCTATCGGGTTTAAATGAGGAAATTTCATTGATTAAAGCGATTTAAAGCTAAAATTAGCCTAAATAACCGCTAAAAAATTCTCATAACCCCATTCCCTCCTTAGCTGTTCGCCTTTTCGGCGATCGGATGTGATACTAAATCCAGTTATTAAAAACTGATTATCTATTCCCCCTTGTGCCTCTTGCCTTTTGCCTATCCTGATATGTTACCTATATTTAACGGATTTAGTATGAGTTTCCAGTTCACTGATTACTGATCACTCAAAGATCCCCGCTCCTCTTATCCTCAAAAAAAACTCGTTTACTTTTCTGTAAACGAGTTCACTTTCCATGATAAGATTAATAGTCCTGTGATTTATTTAGCAACTGCTACTGCTACCTTGAGGGGCTGAGGCTGTAGGTCGCGCAAACTTGGGAAAAGGAAGTGGTTTTCCTCCACATATTGCGCTCCAAACAGTCCTTTTTCAGCCCAGAAATAGCGATCGGTTGTATGCTCGTTACGCTTAACAATCAATAAAGCTGGTGGGCTAATGCCTATAGCTTGAATATACTTACGCGCCGCAGTTACGGGTTTATCCTCGCCACTTTCAATACTATACTGGGGTACAAGTTCAAGTATCTTACGTCCTTCTTGACGACGGCGACTTTTACGTTTCCGTTTTCTGGCCAACCCAATTACCTCCTGTTCTGGCTAATCGTTGTAATGATAGTTACAAAAGCCGTAGCGATTATATCCCTTCTAGACCAAGAAATCAAGTGTCCCTCACAAAGCCAATTACAAACAAGTTTGACTGGAAGCTAGACTGGGACTATGTTTAAGTTTTTCTGACAAAAACACAGCCCCAAATCCCGATACAAAACTTATTATTCTTAAACTTTTTTTAATATATACCGTGAGCCACCCCGAAAATATTGACCAAACCCTTGTCCTACTTGCTTTTTACTGGCTGCCCTCCCTCCAAGGAGAGAGTCATTCTCTCCCCTGTCAACTGGGAAATAAAACTCGCAACCCTAGCTTTATCAAGGTTTTCTGATTTTTTACTTTTTACTTTCTTAGTATGCCCTTCTCCTTCCCCTCCCGGACTCCCCTGAGTGATGATTTTATTGCCCTGTGTCAGGCACAGATGGAACTTTTGCGGGAGCAAATGGAAGCGGACAGAAGTGCGGTTTATTTAACTGAACCTTTATCGAGTAATTTAATCCCAGTTGTTGTTTATCCGCCTTTTAATCCCCCTTCTCACCCAAAAAAGCGGCTTTCCTTACAACCAGGGCAACCGGCGGCTGACTTGTTAACTGCGGTTAAGTTAGAAGATTTATCCCACCTCTGGAGTAATCAGGAGACCGTCAGCGGTCATCGCTTGTTTTTACCCTTAATGTACGAAGAGGGCATGATCGGATTATTGGTGACAACCAGAGAAAAACGACCTTGGCAAAGTTGGGAATTAACCCGGATGGCAAAAATCACCCAAACTCTCGCTTTAGCCTGTGTACTTGATCGCCAATTGGGAGAAGAACGTTATTATCGACAATGGCAACGTCAGCGCCTCGATACCTTTCTCCATCAAATCCGCAATCCCCTTACCGCTTTAAAAACCTTTGGTAAACTTCTACTCAAAAGGCTTTTAGCCGAAGAAGGTAACGATCCTGCCATTACTGGTATATTGAGGGAAAGCGATCGAGTTCGGGACTTAATTGCCGAATTTGAGGCACAAATTCAGCAAGAAAGGGAAAACTACCCCACCGTCGATATTCCTCTCCTGCAAGCTCAATCTTCCCCCACCGCCTTTCTCTTGCCTGCTGGCAGCAGCCAACTAACTCTGATCGATCTCCATGATATTCTCGATCCGCTGCTCCTTTCGGCCCAGGCCGTAGCCAAAGAGAGAAATCTCAGTCTAGAAACGATTTATGGGGAAGATATAGCACTTATTCCGGCCAATATCCCCGGTTTGCGGGAAGTATTCAGCAATTTAATTGATAATGCTCTCAAATATACTCCTGCTGGCGGAAAAGTCACCGTCGAGGTAAAAAATGTTAAGAATAGTGTAGAAATTGTTTTTAAAGACACAGGTTATGGTATAGCGAGGAGTGATCAAGAAAGAATTTTTCAACGTCACTACCGGGGAGTGCAAGCAGGGGGAGATATACCTGGTACAGGATTGGGTTTAGCGATCGCCAAAGAATTAATTACCAGCATGGGGGGGACGATTGAATTTATCAGTCCTAATCCCGATCCAACAAGTTCCCCTTACCCCGGCACGGTTTTTCGGGTTAGCATGCCAGTTATAGCCGATGATCACCTCAGTAGAGAAAGTTGATCTGGTCGTCAATTCTGCCTATGTTCTCGATCGGGAGATTGCCTGGGGCGATCGGTTAAAATATAGGGAAAATATCAGTGTCACTGGTAACTTGGCCGTGAAGCAAAGAATTAACTAATTATGCCGACGATCGAACAATTAGAACCCGCTAATAAGGCTGATGTGTTAGTATATATGCCCTACTATGCCAAGGACAAACATAGTATCCTGCCCTATGCGATCGCTTTGTATCAAGGAGGATCTTTAGAAGGTTGTCGTCACATAGAAAACAGTGAAGGGATTCCCTTTGTGGCCTCTTGGTATGTATCAAAATTGCCCTCGGAATTGACCCGTTGTCGTTTACAATTTGAAGGACAGGCCGACCTAAGCTATGAGATGACGATTATTAACGCCGAGTTGATCGAATATCTCATCGGTGCAATTAAAACCTTTAAGCAGCTAGGTTCGGCCGACTTTTCGCAGGGATTTTATCGGAAACTGCTGCGATTTGAATGATAAAAGTCGGGATTTTACGGGTTAAAAGGAGCAAATCGTGGCCAAATCAGCCAAATCTATACTTATCTCTTCCCTAGAACCCCTCAGTGGTAAATCGGGAACTGTCGTCGGTTTAGCGCATCTCTTGCGACAAAAAGGACTAGAGATAAGTTACGGCAAACCAGTGGGCAATTGTCCGGGCTACGTCGATGGGCAATTGGTCGATGAGGATGTAGAATTTATTCGGCAATTATTAGAATTATCCCCCGATCAGCTGCGTTTACCCCTGATCTACACTGATGCGGATTCCGTTGCTAAACGTTTACAAGGTGTAGATCAACAGGACTACGGCAATATTCTTGCTGGTTATCTCGCTCGAGTTAACAGTGATATTATCCTCCTCGAAGGGCCGGGGACTCTCTGGGAAGGCAGTATTTTTCAGTTATCGATGGGGGAGATGGCCAAAATTCTCCACACTCCAATCCTATTGGTGGCCCGCTATAGTTCTCCCCTAATTGCCGAGAGTCTGCTGAAAGCAAGAGAGGAATTAAATAATCAGCTGCTGGGGGTAGTGATTAGTGATATCCCGGCCGATGATTGGGAGGAAGTACAATCTCTCCTGAAACCCTATTTGTCCCGCCAAGGGGTGGAAGTTTTAGGACTGTTACCTGCTAGTAAATTATTGCGTAGTATTAGTGTTCGGGAAATTGTCCATCTTTTGGGGGCAAAAGTATTATGTCGGCCCGATCGTTTAGATTGGATGGTAGAAAGTTTAGCGATCGGGGCGATGAATGTCAACGCCGCTTTAGAATATTTTCGCAAGGGGGAAAATATGGCTGTGATTACGGGGGGTGATCGCACAGATCTCCAGTTAGCTGCCCTAGAAACTTCTACCACCTGTTTAATCTTAACTGGTTCTATCTCTCCGGATCCCCTAATTTTGGGCAGGGCCGAGGATTTAGAAGTACCGATTCTCTCGGTAAATTTAGATACTCTCAGTACCGTGGAAATCGTCGATCAGGCTTTCGGGAAGATCCGCTTACAGGAACAGGTAAAAGTCGCTTGTATTCGAGAATTAATGGAGGAACATTTCCAAATTGATCGCCTGTTAGAAAAGTTAACAATAGGGGCGTAATTTCTCCCCAGCTGCCCAGAATTTCACTGGAAATCACTTCATGAGTCTATCATCCTCCCCTGTGTCATCTCCGGTCAAAGAAAATGACTGGAGCTTATTATTAAGATTACTTCCCTACGCAAAAAAGCAAAAAGCCCTGCTATTTTGGTCATTAATACTTCTTTTTCCCCTATCTCTCACGGGGGCGATCCAACCCTTAATTATCGGTCAAGCGGTTTCCCTTTTGCAAAAGGAACAAACTTGGGATTTTTTGGCTCGAATACCCTTAACAGCAGCCATTAATACCCTAATTATTATCCTATCGGCTGCGATTATTTTACGACTGATTTTAGGGACAACACAAGGTTATCTAGTGCAGAAAGTCGGTCAGTCAATTACTGCTAATGTCCGGGAAGATTTATTTAGCCATGTTACTTCCCTTTCCTCTAGTTTTTTTGATCGCTCTCCCGTGGGACGTTTAGTCACTCGTTTAACTAGCGATGTGGAAGCATTAGGAGAAGTTTTTGCTAGTGGGGCGATCGGAGTTGTCAGTGATCTGGTTAATATTTTAGTTATTATCCTCACCATGTTTACCCTGCAATGGCAATTAGCTCTATTGTTGGTGTTGATGTTATTTCCTGTCACTGCTTTAATTATCTTTTTTCAAAAACAATATCGCAGCGCTAACTATCAAGTACGCGAGCAATTATCAAAACTTAATGCTCAATTACAGGAAAATGTAGTCGGAGTTAATATTGTTCAATTATTTCGCCGCGAACGCTTTAACGCTGAAATGTTTCGCGCTACCAATACTCAGTATCGTCGCTCCCTAGATAAAACAATTTTTTATGATTCGGCCGTCTCAGCTACTTTAGAATGGATCGGATTAATTGCCGTGGCAGGAGTATTATGGTTAGGGGGTATTTTGATTCTCCAAAAAACTATTGATTTTGGGGTTTTATCGGCTTTTATTTTATTCTCCCAACGTCTCTTTAATCCCCTGCGTCAGTTTGCCGAAAAATTTACCATGTTTCAATCGGGTTTTACTGCTATTGAGCGCATTGGGGAATTAATTAGTATTCCCATTGAAATCAAAGATTCTAACAATTATAAAGAGATTTCTTTCCCAGAAAAACGTCAAACTGGCGAGATTATTTTTGAAAATGTTTGGTTTGGTTATAAACCTGATGAATATATTATTAAAGGTCTTAATTTTACCATTAATCCCGGTGAAAAAGTCGCTTTAGTCGGTCCCACCGGTGCGGGAAAAAGTTCGATTATTCGTCTTCTCTGTCGTCTTTATGAACCAAGTAAGGGCAGAATTCTAGTGGATGGTATCGATATCCGTTATCTTCCCCAAGCGGAATTAAGACGTTATATCGGTGTGATTCTCCAAGAAACTTTTCTCTTTGCTGGAGATGTTACTCGCAATATTACTTTAGGAGAAAATTATGATTTTGAGCAGGTGAAGGCAGCGGCTAAATTAACTAATATCGATCACTTTATCGAGGAGTTACCCGATGGTTATCATACTCTTTTACGCGAACGGGGCGCAAATTTATCGGGAGGACAAAAACAATTACTCGCTTTTGCGAGAGTCGCTATTCGTAATCCCGAAATTCTAGTTTTAGATGAAGCTACCGCTAGTTTAGACGTGGGGACAGAAGTATTAATTCAAGAAGCTTTAGAACAGATTTTAGTCGATCGTACTGCTATTATTATCGCCCATCGTCTCTCCACTATTCGCAATGTCGATCGAATTCTTGTGCTGAAACGCGGGGAATTAGTCGAATCGGGAACCCATGAAGATTTATTAACCAAAGACGGCCTCTACGCTAGTTTATCGAAAATTTGGGTTTAAAACCCCGAAGTTCGAGCATTTGTATTAAATTTTCCCATTCTTTTGCAAATAATCGACTAATGCCCATAATCCTAAGCGATAACTTTCGGCCCCAAAACCGCTAATCTGTCCGATAGCTATATCGGCAATGTAGGAATGATGACGAAAAGACTCGCGTTTGTAAATATTGCTTAAGTGTACTTCCACACAGGCAATTTTTGTGCCTAAGAGTGCGTCGCGGATGGCGATACTGGTATGAGTATAAGCTCCTGCATTAATCAAAATACCGTCATGCTGACCCCATGCTTGCTGAATCCAGTCCACTAATTGCCCTTCCTGATTGGACTGGTGCGCGGTTAAATTCACCCCTAAACGGGTAGCTTCTTCGCTTAAAAACTGGTTAATCGCCTCTAAATTGATGTTACCGTAGAGATTCGGCTCTCTTTTCCCCAATAGGTTTAAATTCGGTCCGTGTAAAACCAGAATGCTTAGTTTATTCACTACTGTCTTCCCTATCATCACCAGAATTAATCTTATCTCGATCAGGGATTATTGCCTATCAACAGCATTTTTGCCGATTTAGTATCATTGGACTTGCTCCAGGAATATCGCTATATTTGATCAGTGGAGCGGGATAGCAAGGAAGCAGCGATCGCCGATAAATTGGTAGGGAGGGGAGTCCTTAATCATGCACCCCCTGTGCGACAATATATCGAGTTTGCCCTTGGCTAAAACCATTAATTGATGACCTTGCCCATACAAGTTTTACCCCAAGACGTAATCGATTTAATTGCCGCAGGAGAGGTAATCGACTCTTTAGGCGCTGTAGTGCGGGAATTAGTCGAAAATGCCATTGATGCGGGGGCAGATAGGATTAGCATTGATATATCTCCCCAAAATTGGCGAATACAAGTATCGGATAACGGTAGGGGAATGTCTAGAGAAGATTTGCAACTGTGTAGCTATGCCCACAGTACCAGCAAAATCCGCCAACGGGACGATCTTTGGCAGATTACCAGTCTCGGATTCCGTGGTGAAGCTTTGCACAGTATCGCACAGGTGGCGCGTCTGCGGGTTGCCAGTCGTCATGACGATGATTTAGGTTGTTATTGTCTTTACAATCACCGGGGTGAGCCGGATAATTTAGAAACGATTCCTATAGCTATCGGCACTATCGTCACGGTAGAGAATCTCTTTGGTAACTTTCCCGTGCGTCGTCAAGCTTTACCTTCAATTAACAAACAATTAAAGGATATACAGACTTTAATTCATAATTTTGCTCTCTGTCATCCCCAAATTACTTGGCAGGTTTTCCAAGATCATCAAGATTGGTTACGCATCAGTCCGAGTAAGGATGCCAGTCAAATATTACCGCAATTAGTTAAATCTCTGCATTTTAACGATTTAGCAGCCCTAAAACTTGACTTAACGACTCCTGACGCAGAATTGGCTCAAATTGAATTAGTCATTGGGTTGCCCGATCGCATTTCTCGCCATCAACCGGATTGGGTTAAAATTGCTGTTAATGGGCGAATGGTGCGCTCATCGGAGTTAGAACAGGCAATATTTCAAGCTTTCGCTCGCACAGTCCCGAAAGATCGCTATCCCGTTTGTTTTCTCCATTTACATCTTAACCCTCGTTCGATCGATTGGAATCGTCACCCAGCTAAAGCGGAAATATACCTGCATAACCTCGTTTTTTGGCAAGAACAGATAATTTCAGCCATAGACAAGGCGTTAGGACTAAATCCCGAACATATACCCGAAAAAGCGCAAAATCAGCGCATCAGTCAAATTCTCAAGGCTGCCGAAGAAAAAAGCACTTATATAATAGGGGAGAAATCCAGGAAAAATCGGCTGGAATTAAAGGCATTAGCCCAAATTCATCAAACTTATATAGTTGCCGAACATCCTAACGGATTATGGTTAGTGGAACAACATATTGCCCATGAGCGGGTTTTGTACGAACGTTTAGAGGATAACTGGGAAATCGTGCCTTTAGACAATCCGATCATCTTAAATCAGTTAACTACTCGACAAATCGAACAATTACAACGTTTAGGATTAGAAGTTGCTAGTTTTGGCGATCGCTCTTGGGCAATTCGTAGTATTCCTGTTCTACTAAAAGAACGGGAGGATCGGGCTGATGCTTTACTAGAATTAAGTTTAGGGGGGGATTTACAAACTGCTCAGGTGGCCACCGCTTGCCGTAGTGCGATCCGCAACGGTACAGCTTTAAGTTTAGAAGAAATGCAGAATTTACTCGATGATTGGCAAAATACCCGTAATCCCCGCACTTGTCCGCATGGAAGACCGATTTACTTATCCTTAGAAGAAACTTCGCTCGCTCGCTTCTTCCGTCGTCATTGGGTAATCGGCAAAAGTCACGGCATTTAATCAGTTATCAGTGATCAGTTATCAGTTATTAGTGAACTGTTCACTGAAAATTGGCAGATATGGCTAGGGAGCATCTCATACTAAATCCGTTAAGTATAGGCTACTTATGAGGACAGGCAAAAGGCAATAGGCAATAGGCAAAAGGAGCAATAGATAATCAGTTTTAATAACTGGATTTAGTGTCAGTTTTTTGCTCCCCTCTCCCTTCTCCCATGGGGTGAGATGCGTCTGATGACGCATCCTCTCTGTTTAGGTTTTCTTACATTTTGCTGAGAATACGCTGGACTATATCCATTCCTGTGAAGGCTTGCCAGCCAAAAAGACCTAAAATGACGGCATTAAGGGTAATATGGGTGATTCTAGCCAATTCGTTGCCTTTTTGCATTAAAGGTACTAAAGCGGCACTGATTGAGATTAAACCCACCATCCCTAAACCGGCCAGCAGATGGGGACCGACAAATAATTTACCGTTATTAATATAAGTCACCGCCATACCCCCGATCGTCCCCAACACCATTAAAGCGAGGATGAGGGAGCCAATTTGATAGTGTTTAGTGCGAAAATTTTTGGGCAATAATTCTTTTTTTAGATCTTTATCTGCTGTCCGCGTCCGTCGCCATTGTAGCCCCGAATAGAGCGCATAGATAGTTAATCCTAATAAAACCCACATGAGAATGGGATGGCCAAATTGTGACCAAGTTTTTACGGCACTGGGAATCTCGAAGTTCATAGTTGTCTGTTCTCATCAAAGATCGCTTCTTAATAAAAATTAACATGAATCGCTCGCGCTTCCTTGTTTTCTGGGTCACTAGACCTGTCATACTAAATCCCGTTTAAAAGCTATAGGAGAGTGGGGTGCGGGGAGAATAAATAAAAATAGTCTCCTGACTATCTTTGTTCAAACCAACATTTAAATCAACCAAGGTCGATCGCAAATCGCTATGATAGAATATTGGGTCTTTAATTTCCGTCCCCTCCTCCCTTTATGAAACTGCCTGTCGTCGCTATTATCGGTCGTCCCAATGTGGGCAAATCTACCCTCGTCAATCGTATCGCTGGAGATCAACAGGCGATCGTTTTCGATCAACCCGGGATTACCAGAGATCGCACCTATCAACCAGCTTTCTGGTGCGATCGAGATTTTCAAATTGTCGATACAGGAGGGCTAGTTTTTAACGATGACAGCGAATTTCTCCCTTTAATCCGCGAACAGGCTTTAATCGCCCTAGCAGAGGCAAGTGTGGCGATTTTTGTCGTCGATGGCCAGGCAGGAATTACCGCCGGCGATCGAGAAATTGCCGCTTGGTTACGACAGCAAAATGTCCCGATACTTTTGGCAGTTAATAAATGTGAATCGGTGGAACAGGGTATCCTGCAAGCGACGGAATTCTGGGAATTAGCCATCGGTGAACCCTTCCCCATCTCGGCCATTCACGGCTCTGGTACAGGAGAACTACTTGATGCGCTGATTAAATATTTGCCACCCGGGGCGGCAATTCCCGAAAATGAAGAAATTAAAGTGGCAATTATCGGTCGTCCTAACGTCGGTAAATCCAGTCTCCTCAATGCTTTAACTGGACAACAACGGGCGATCGTTAGTCCGATTTCGGGAACCACCAGAGACTCGATCGATACTTTAATTGAACGAGAAGGACAGGTGTATCGGTTAATTGACACCGCCGGCATTCGCCGCAAGAAGAATGTGGACTATGGAGCCGAATTTTTCAGTATTAACCGTGCTTTTAAGGCAATTCGCCGGTCTGACGTGGTGCTATTCGTCATCGATGTGCTAGATGGTGTCACCGAACAGGATTTAAAATTAGCGGGGCGAATCATTGAAGAAGGGCGTGCGGTGGTGTTAGTGGTCAATAAATGGGATGCGGTGGAGAAAGACACCTATACCATCAATACTTACACCAAAATGCTCCAGGATCGGCTGTATTTCATGGATTGGGCAGAAATGATCTTTGTCAGCGCCATGACGGGGCAAAGAGTCACCAAAATCCTCGAATTAGTCGATATTGCCGCCGAATCTCACCGTCGTCGCGTCAGTACCTCGGTAATCAACGATGTGATCGAAGATGCGGTTAAATGGCACAATCCCCCCACCACCCGGGGCGGAAAACAGGGGAAACTATACTATGGCACGCAAGTATCGAGTCAACCCCCCACGATCGCCCTTTTCGTTAACGATCCCCAGCGCTTTAATGATAACTATCGCCGTTACATCGAAGGGCAATTCCGGCAACAGTTAGGCTTTAAAGGAACCCCGATCCGCTTAATCTGGCGGGGCAAACCGGCGCGAGAAGTGGAAAAAACGGTTAATAGAGCCACCAAGGTCTAATTTATGGATTTATTGCGAAGTTTGCCCATCGGTCTTTATCTCGATCAACCGATCACCCGACTACATCAACTAGATGCCAGGGTAAAATTTATCTGGTTAATGGCGTTTTTAGCAGCACCTTTATTGGCTAATGCTTGGTGGCGTTTAGCTTTGGTGGGATTATTAATGTTGTTAACCCTGCTTGCACCTATTCCCCCCCGCGTCTGGCGGCAACAGATGGGCTGGCTGATATTTTTAGCGATTATCGTCTTTCTGATTACTGCCATCACTCCCGATGGTTTAGGGGTGAGTATTCAGCCTCGTTTACCGGAGGAAGGGCTGAATTTACCGCCAGCAAGTGATTATCAGTATGTTTTATGGGATAAAGGCCGTTTATTTGTTACCCGACGTTCTTTGGAATTAGCAGTGAGAATTAGTACCCTAATTTTTACTTTGATTTATAGCACTAATCTCTTTTTATTGACGACGGCCCCGGAAGAAATTACCGAAGGTTTAGAGAATTTAATCAGTCCTTTACGGCGATTTAATGTGCCGGTGACGGAAATTTCTCTGACTCTGACCCTCTCTTTGCGCTTTATTCCTCTGGTTTTAGAAGAAGTGCAAAATCTAGCTAGGGCAGTGCGAACTAGGGCGATCGATTGGCAAAAATTAGGGATTAAAAGAAGTTTAAACGTCTGGTTAACAGTCGTGGAAAAGTTACTAGATAATTTGCTTTTACGCGCCGAACAAATAGCGATCGCTATGGAGGTTCGCGGTTTTACCAGTCCCAATCAGCATCAAGTACGCTGGCACCAATTACAGTTAAGATGGGCTGATTTTATTGCTTTATTTTTGTTAATTCCCTTTTGGGCAGCCCGATTAGTTTGGGGGGGGTTATAGCAGTTATCAGTTATCAGTTAGCAGTTAGCAGTTATCAGTTATCACTTCACTGATTACTCTTTACTGTTTACTAAAAAAACTCGCCACTTGCCAATTTCCTACTACAGATAGATAAGTAGTCATGCAAAATAAATTTCCTAGTGAAGACAGGCAAAAGGCAAGAGGGAAAAGGCAAGAGGGGAAATAAATAATCAGTTTTTAATAACTGGATTTAGGATAATTCTCCCTTTCTGCCACCCCAGGAGACTCCTTCCACAGAATCAATGCCACTGGCTGCTTGCCCCCCCTAAATGGTTACATACGATACATAATCTGTTATCATGTAGATACGGCGATTCTTCTGTCCGTTTTGTACCGATAACTCCTTATTGGATAAGCATTTCCACTTACAAGATGTACCAGACTGAGCCTGAATCCGCCGTATGTATAGAATTGTTGATTGGGAATTTTTATTATGACATTGCAGGAAGGCACTTACATCTGGGAATACGGCGATACCACCCAGGCTCTCTGGTTCACCGCTTCTTACAACACGGTCACAAATAAGTGGACTGTTGATATGAAGAACGGGTCGATGGACCTCAACGCATTGTGGTGGTCTAATGGCGATAGCAACGCGGATGGCGCTATCAAGTTGTTATCAAAGGATAACAGTCTCAATATGAATGGGACTGGTATCGTCTGGGATGGATACGACAAGATTTCCGATACGGGGTTAACGGGAACGGAGCATAATGGCAGCAATCTTCTGACTGCGGGTAATACCTACACTTACAGCTACAGCAAGGATCAAGGGGTAGAGATTGAATCGTTATTGGCGCAGGGTGTTGTCACCCTTGGTGTCAGAGCCACAAGCGTCAACGGCACTGGTGGTATCAAGGCGGTAGATGGGCAATTTGTTTTCGTTCCCTACGACAATACCCCACCCACAGTGACAGTCGATATCGTTAATGCTTCCCTGAACGACGGAACTAACAGTTCTCTAGTCAGCTTTGAATTCAGCGAAGATGTCACCGGTTTTGCCGACAGTGATGTGAACGTCAGCGGCGGAACCTTGAGCGACTTCACCCAGGTGGATGGCAACAGCTATACGGCCATCTTCACGGCCGACGATGCTGTGGAAACCATTGGCTCGGTGTCCGTGGCAGCCGATAGCTACAGTGACGCGGCCGGTAACAATGGTGGGGCCGGCTCGGATACGGTGACGATTGACACGCTCAATCCGACCCTCGCAGTCGATATAGTTGATGCTTCCCTGAACGACGGAACTAACAGTTCTCTAGTCAGCTTTGAATTCAGCGAAGATGTCACCGGTTTTGCCGACAGTGATGTGAACGTCAGCGGCGGAACCCTGAGCGACTTCACCCAGGTGGATGGCAACAGCTATACGGCCATCTTCACGGCCGACGATGGGGTGGAAACCACTGGCTCGGTGTCCGTGGCAGCCGATAGCTACAGTGATCTTGTCGGTAACAATGGTGGAGCTGGCTCGGATACGGTGACGATTGATACACTTAATCCGACCCTCGCAGTCGATATAGTTGATGCTTCCCTGAACGACGGAACTAACAGTTCTCTAGTCAGCTTTGAATTCAGCGAAGATGTCACCGGTTTTGCCGACAGTGATGTGAACGTCAGCGGCGGAACCTTGAGCGACTTCACCCAGGTGGATGGCAACAGCTATACGGCCATCTTCACGGCCGACGATGCTGTGGAAACCACTGGCTCGGTGTCCGTGGCAGCCGATAGCTACAGTGACGCGGCCGGTAACAATGGTGGAGCCGGCTCGGATACGGTGACGATTGATACACTTAATCCGACCGTGGGCATCACCTTCGACAACTCACCACTCACCGGCCAGAACTTTAGCACTACAGTTACCTTCCAGTTCAGCGAAGCCGTAAGTTTCACGGCCAGTAATGTCACCCTAGCCAACGGGGTGTTGAGCAACTTCACTGGCAGCGGCAGCAGCTACACCGCCACCTTCACCGCGACTGACTTCCAGTCGCCAACGGGAACAGTGGCAGTGTCCAACGACTATTTCGATACCCTTGGCAACCAGGGTGTTGCCAATTCGGCCAACATCGCCCTGACCGTGGGCGGCGGTTCTGACCCGAATGATGGGCCGTCTGGAGGCGACAGTGTGATTGGCTCAGGTACAATTGGCGCGGATTTCATCACCGGATCAACCGGTGACGACGACCTTAGCGGCATCGACGGCGCTGACACCATCAATGGCGGCGACGGCAATGACACCATCAACGGCGGCACCGGCGCCGACATTATCAGGGGCGGCACCGGCAACGACAACATCATCGGACTCGGCGGCTTTGATCTGATCTACGGCGGATCTGGCAATGATACCATCAATGGTGGTAATGGTATTGACACCATCGTCGGCGGGTTCGGCAACGATTCCCTCATCGGTGGCGGCGGCGACACCTTCCAGTTTCTGAGCATCTACGACCAGCAGGATGTGATCACCGGTTTCAACGACACCATCGTGTTCGATATAACCGGTGCCAGCGCCTTCACAGCCTTGGGTAGCGGGGCTTTGGGAACTACAACCTACACCGGTGCAATTGCTGGCGGTTACCTCACCTACAGCGGCGGGGTACTCTCCTACGATGCCGATGGCTCTGCGGGATCAACCTTCAGTCCGTTGGCGATCATCACGTTGACCGGAACTCTCACCCCCATCCTCTCCGACACCAACGTGCTGTTCCAGGCGCTCTAGCTCAAGCAGGCATTCCCCGTCTTATTTCTCCGGCCCCTGCTGGCCATTATTGCGGGGAATGTTCTTAACTTCTTCTGCTCCGCACCTGCTGGTAATGATTTGGTAGTAGTGGTGAGCGATGTTGCTTATCGAAAAAATCGGGTCTAAAACCTCGCCTTAAGGCGGAAAGTTTTTGGAGCGGGGCATAAATCCCCGTTACAAAAACGGCTTGCTTTCGGCTGAACTCACCGTCGAAGCCTGCCCCCTGCCTTCGTTAACGGATAGATGTTTTAATTTCTTCCCAACTAATTATCTGATCGGGATTTCTTTCATAATCATTAACCTAAAAAGATTTAATTGTGTTTAAAGATTCGGTAACGTGAGCTTTAAAATCTAACATAGAATCAAAAATATGTCTGACGATTCCCTCTTTATCAATGATATAGGTAACTCGTCCGGGGAGGACGAACAAAGTAGAGGGAACACCGAATAACTTCCGCACTCGGTTATCGCTATCACTTAAAAGGGTGAAGGGAAGATTATATTTTTGGGCAAATTGTTGATGGGATTGGGGACTATCGGCACTAATCCCAATAACTTCCGCACCCGCATCGGTAAACACTTCGTAACTATCGCGGAAAGCGCAGGATTCTGCGGTACAACCCGGAGTATCATCTTTGGGATAGAAATAAATTACTAGGGATTTTTTACCGATTAAATCGCCGATATTAACCGTTGCCCCTGTTTGAGAAGGAAGAGAAAAATTAGGAACTCGATCGCCTACTTTTATAGCTGCCATAAGATTAATTAATCGATAGATAATTGTGGATAGGGTGATACTTTACATTCTAACCTTTTTTGGCCTTTTGTTTAGCCCGTTTCGCGGCAGCTTTAGCCGCTTTTTCGGCTTCAATGCGTTTTTGTTCGGCTTTTTGTTTTTCTTCGTCTAGTTTTTCTAGATAATAGTGATAATCTCCCGCATAGACAATTAATTCCCCATCCCGAATCTCGACAATTTTGTTAGCTACCTGGGAGATAAAATAACGATCATGGGAAACAATTAAAACCGTGCCTTCATAAACTTTTAAAGCCGATTCTAACATTTCCTTGGCGGGAATATCGAGGTGATTAGTGGGTTCATCGAGAATTAATAAGTTAGCGGGAGCAAGTAACATCTTGGCTAAGGCAAGACGCGCTTTTTCGCCACCACTCAAGGATTCTACTTTTTTTAATACCGTTTCCCCACTGAATAAAAATCGCCCTAAAAGACTGCGAACTTCCACATCTTTCCAATCGGGAACTTCATCATGAATGGTATTTAAAACAGTTTTAGTTAGGTCTAAAGCTTCCGCTTGGTTCTGCTCAAAATAACTAGGAATAACGTTATGTTTACCGATTTCGATCGAGCCTTCTGTGGGAGCTTCTAACCCAACGATTAAACGTAAAAGCGTCGATTTTCCCGCACCATTCGGTCCTAAAAACGCCACTTGATCGCCCCTTTCTATTTCCAGATTTGCTCCCAAAAAGAGAATTTTATCATCATAGATGTGAACGAGATTTTTAATCGTTACCACTTCTCTACCACTACGCACTGCTGGAGGAAACTGGAATTTTAAGGTACGCACATCCGCAATTGGTGCTTCAATTTTTTCTACCTTTTCTAATTGTTTTTCCCGGCTTTTTGCTTGGGTACTGCGGGTGGCACTAGCCCGGAACCGATCAACGAAAGTTTGCTGTTTTTCTAGTTCTTTTTGTTGACGTTCGTAGGCACTTAACTGAGCAGATTGTTGTTCGTATTTTTGCTGTAGGTAGGCAGAATAATTACCTAAATAAGTAGTAGAAACTCCCCTTTCAGTTTCGACAATTTTGGTACAGAGGCGATCGAGAAATTCCCGGTCGTGGGACACTATGACCATGGGAGTGGTTAAATCCTTGAGGAATTTTTCTAACCATTCAATGGTTTCTAAGTCTAAATGGTTAGTTGGTTCATCGAGGAGTAAAATATCGGGAGTTTGCAGGAGAATTTTGCCTAAACTCATCCGCATTTGCCAGCCACCACTAAAGGAACTTACCAAGCGATCGCCGTCATCAATAGTAAAGCCCATTTCTGGTAAAATTTTCTCGATGCGTGCTTCTAATCCGTAACCATCTAACCCTTCAAATTGTCTTTGTAGGCGATCCAATTGATGAATTAAGCGATCTAATTCTTCAGGATCAGCTTTTTCCATCTGCTGGGGAATTTCTATTAGTTGATGGTGGACTTGATTCGCTTCTTGAAACACCGTCCAAAATTCCTCGCGTACCGTCCGACGGGGATCCACTTCAAATTCTTGGGTAAGATAGCCGATATGGAGACTGGTAGGACGGATGATCTCCCCGGCGGTGGGTTCCACTTCCCCCATAATAATCTTCAGTTGGGTGGATTTTCCAGCCCCATTGACTCCCACCAACCCGATGCGATCGCCAGTTTTTACTTCCCAAGTGACATCTTTTAACACTTCTCCCGTCGGGTAAATCTTACTAATTTTCTCTAGTCGTAGCATCGCTGATTTTTCTCCAGTCCTAGGCAGTTGAGGCAGTCCGTCTTTATTGTAACATTTAGTTAAGCTTTATCTGGTCTTTGTCAAGTTTTCTTGATTGAGCCACCTGACAGTATTTTTGATCTGAAAGAGATAAGTAGCTGCTTATAATTAAATTAAAAATGGATTTTAGGTTCGATCCCCCCTTAGTCCCCCCTTAATAAGGGGGGTGCCGATCCCCCCTTAGTCCCCCCTTAATAAGGGGGGTGTCTGATAATTTTTAACGCCTACCTACTTAATAATGTTTAATCCCTACCCCATAAAAAAAGAAACAGCTAGTTTGATCACCAAAGATGGAATTAGTTTAGCTGCCGATATTTATCGTCCCGATAGTAGGGAATCTTTTCCTATTTTACTAATGCGACAACCCTACGGAAAAACGATCGCTTCCACGGTGGTTTATGCCCATCCTAGCTGGTATGCACGTCAGGGTTATATTGTAGTAATTCAGGATGTGCGGGGACGGGGAAACTCGACGGGAAATTTTAATTTATTTGCCCATGAAATTAGCGATGGATTAGAAACTATTGAATGGGTTTTAACTATTCCTAATAATACGGGTGTGGTGGGAATGTATGGTTTTTCCTATCAGGGAATGACCCAATTATACGCGGCTGCTAATGGTCACGGCGCTTTAAAAACTATTTGTCCAGCGATGATCGCTCACGATTTATATCGAGATTGGGCCTATGAAAATGAAGCATTTAATTTACAATATAATCTCGCTTGGGCAATACAATTAGCATCGGAAACAGCTAAATTAAAAGGGGACGAAACTGCCTATCAAAAACTCTGGGTAGCTTCCCGAAATTTGCCCCTTTTTGATCCTGTTGCTGCCTCTCCCCAAATTTTACAGGATTTAGCCGCCGATTCTTTTTATCACGATTGGATTACTCGTTATCTTCCCGATGACTATTGGCAAAATTTATCACCGCAAAACCTTTTAAAAAATATCGATTTACCGATGTTACATATCGGAGGTTGGTTCGATCCTCATCTCCGGGGAACTTTGAGTTTATACCAAGAAATGCAAGCGCGTTCTATCTATCCCCAACGACTAATTATTGGTGCTTGGACTCATCTACCCTGGGGGAGAAAAGTAGGAGAGATAGATTATGGTCAACAGGCAATTAGTCCTGTGGATAAAATGCAGCTGCAATGGTTTGATTATTTCTTAAAAGGTCAGGAAACGGAGTTATTAAAAAATTCTCCTATGTATCTATTTCAAATGGGGTCTAATCAATGGCGATATCTGGAAAATTTTCCCAGAGAAAATCAGCAAATTTATTATCTTGCTAGTCAAGGTTTAGCCAATCTGCGCGAGGATGAGGGGAAATTAAGCGCGATTTTGTTAGAACCTGCGATCGAGGATACCATCGTTCACGATCCTTGGCGACCGGTCCCATCTTTAGGAGGTCATAGCGCCCTACCGGGGGGAATATTCGACCGCACCATGCTAGACTGTCGCAGTGATGTGATTACCTACACTTCTCCCCCCCTAGGGAAAGATTTAACTATTTTGGGTAGTCCCCGTCTGGATTGTTATTGTCAAGCAGACGCGGTTAGTTTCGATATCTGCGCGGTGGTTTCTCAAGTTACCCCCGATGGTCGAGTTTTTAATATCACTCAGGGTTATAAACGGGTAAATAATCCCGAATTGCCCCTAAATATGGGCCTGCAAGCCACTTTTATCACTATTCCTCAAGGTCATAGCTTGCGTTTGAGTCTCAGTGCCTCTTGCTTTCCCGCACATCCCGTCAACGCGGGAACCGGCAGCTATCCCCACGCAAGTCGAGCGATTGATTTTTTTAGTATCACAATTAAGGTTTTTTGTCAAGGAAATTTTCCTGCAAAATTGTTATTACCTTTAGTCGGGGAAAGCTAAACCGCTGCGGGGATCGCGAATGTATAAACCTAACACCAAGGAGGAGATAACCGTATCCCACACGGGGGTGAATTTGGGAGCACCATCGACCCAATAATCCATAGTAATTAAACATTGAACCCCGGAACCAATACCCACGGCAATGCGCGAATAAGCGGGCCGATTTTCTTGGGGGTCGATGAATTGAATTTGCACCCAAACAATGCGGACAGTTTGGCGTTTTTCTTGGATAACTTCGCCGATTTCGTGAGGATTGCGGCTATCTTCACGAGCTAACTTTTTGACCATTCCTTTCAGGGGTAATTCTTTCCAATCTCCGGGGGGAAGTAAATTATAGGAAACCTCTAAACGACAATCATCATCGGGGGGTTTTCTATCCAAAAAACGAAAGGAATTATCATCGGGTTCAAAATGCCAATCTTGAGGAACTTCAAAGCGAACTGCACCGCGACCAGCTACAAAAATACTGTTACCCGGACTAGATTTCCAGTTATGATCTGGATTTAAGTCGAGGGTTTCTTTAATCCATTGCAGATTGTGTTTTTTCGATTTAGCCATAGGGATAATCCTGCGGTAAGAATCGGACTATAGCTATAATTATACAGGCTTTTTCCTAAGAATTAACCAAAACTTCTATCCTCACCCTTAGGATAACTGCTGCATAATTTTTAAAAATCCCACAGCACAGGATTATCATCTAAGAAATCAGTTACCTGTTTACCAATATTATCAATTAATTTTAGGTCTTCTGGGGTTAAATTAATTGTCATTGCTTGAGCGTTATTAACTGCTTGAGCGGCATTTCTTACCCCAGCAATTGCATTAGTTTGTGGTTGTTTAATTAACCAAGCAAGAGATAATTGAGCTAGGGAACAATTATAGCCTTTAGCAATCGGTTCTAATTGAGTTAAAGCCGCTTGTACCCTCTGAAAGTTTTCGCCATGAAAAAGTTTATTTTTAATTCTATGATCCTCCGATGCTAACTGATAACCATTTCTAAATTTTCCTGTTAATAAACCTTGGGCAAGGGGAGAATAGGCCAAAATAGAAATATTATTTTCTATACAATAGGGCGTAATTTCCTTTTCTACCGAGCGCCAAAAGAGAGAATAGGGAGGTTGAATACTCTCAATTCTACCGTATTGACTGGCTTCTTCCAGTTGAGAGCGGGAGAAATTGGAAACCCCGATAGCGCGAATTTTTCCCTGTGCTTTTAGATAATTAAGAGCGGCCATAGTTTCAGAAATAGGCACTATTTCCGTGTTCCATGAGCCACTAGGCCAATGAATTTGGTAAAGATCAATATAATCAGTTTGGAGGTTTTTTAAAGAGCGATCACAAGCTGCGATCACTTCCTCATATTTGAGGTGATTAGCAAAGACTTTCGTGGCATAAATTACCCGTTCTCGCACATCTGCCAAAGCTTGAGCGACAATCGATTCCGAGTGACCTTCCCCGTAGATTTCGGCTGTATCTACAGTGGTAATTCCTGCCTCAAAAGCGGCACGAATAGCCCTAATACTTTCCTCATCTTCAATACCTGCCCACATCTTTTTTCCTGCTTGCCAAGTACCCACGAGAAGGGGAGTAATTTCTATATTAGTCTGACCGAGATAGCGTTTTTGCATAACAGTTTTTTTGATGGGTGAGATATGCTTAGGGTTTTAGTCGAGTTTAGGGCTGAAAATCCCACTGGAAGAGGACTAAAGTGACAAGGATAAAAACTTTTACCAGTAGGGGTGTAAAGAACAAACTTAATAAGCCACAAAAAAGACCTAATAAGCGGGTACTGAGGCTAATTATTTCGCCGTGAACATTATAGCTAATCGACAGGGAGATTAGGGCTAGGGTAAGGAGAAAAATCATAGTTTTCTTTCCTGAGTCTATCGAGCAGAAAAGCCGTGACCGCTCACGACTTTTCGCCGTTTCTATATCTATTATTAGCTCGATTACTTAGCTAATGACATCGGGTTAAAGTAAACTTTTTTAACGGAAAAGATTTAAAAATCCGTTGAAGAGGCCTGTCAGACCAGTAAAAGGACTTAAAACCGTGCCGAGGGTGTCGGTGGCAGAGGCCAGATTGCTACGATGAACCACAACCACATCATTATTGCGGAGGATCGGGTTAGTTTTCTCGTTGATACCCTGGGAAAAATCGATGTTAATTGAGGTTTTGGTGACGGTTCCGTTAGGATTGAGACGAATTAATTCCACTGTGGACTGATTAGCGCGACGCTTATCAAAGTCTCCTGCGGTTAAAATTGCCTGATTGAGAGGGGTATTGGGAGGAACTTCAATTATCCCCGGTTTTTTCACCTCCCCGACCACTTTCACGTTAATGGTTTTAGGGGCAAAACTAGCCGATGCAAGGGTTTCCGATTCCTTGGCCGAGATTTCAGTCGCGGTGGGGATAATCACCGTATCTCCTTCTTGAAGAAAGATATCGCCAGTTATATCACCTTTTTCGAGCAAACTCCAGAGATCTACGGGGATTTTCTGCTGGGAACCGTCACGAGTATAACGCAGCACTTGCACCTGTCGGATATCGGCGAGGGGTTTGATGCCTCCCGCTTGTTGGATAGCTTGGGTTAGTCGGGCCGGTTGTCGTCGAATTCCCCGATTATTCTCTGTGGTAACGGTGTTAACTTGATTGGGGACAATACGATGAGACCCCGGGCGATAAACTTCTCCCACCACAGTAACATTAATTTCTCGATCGCTATCTAGTCCAAAATTGGCATCGGCTAATTGATTGACTTCCCCGACGCTAAGGGTCGTTTTAGTGGGAATAACGATGCTATCGCCATCTCTAAGGCTAATATCTTGGGTTTTATCGCCTTTTTGGATTAATTGCCAGAGATTGGCTTGAATTAGCTGTTCTTGTCCCTTGAGATTGCGTCGAATTTGAACTTGACCAATATCGGCCACCATAGTCACTCCCCCCGCTTGCCGGATTATTTCGGTCAATAGGGGCGTTTTTTGGCTTTGTTCGGGGTTAATTGTATAAGTACCCGGACGATTGATTTCCCCCGCGATGGCGATTTGCAGGGGCCGGGGGGTGAGAACGCTAACAGTAACCACGGGACGTTTGAGATAGGTGGTGTAACGTTTGGCCAGGGTTTGGCCGGCTTCGGTGACGGTCATTCCTTCCACTTTGACGCTACCAATTAGAGGTAAAGTTAGGGTTCCATCGGCTAAAACAAGGAAATCACCGCTTAAATCCGCGACTTGGTAGATGGTGACGCGCACTTTATCCCCTTCTCCTAGGGTGTAATCTTTGCTTTCTGCGGGGATAGGGGCAATCGCTTCTTTAGGGGGTGCAGCGCTACTAGGAGGATTAGCTTGGACTGGGCGAGCTTCTAAGGAAGTTAGAGGGGCAATAGTGCCGATAATTAATAGATAACGTAGTGATTTGCTGATTAAATGCTGTAATTGGCTGCTATTTAACATGATTAATAGGATTAATTTTATCGTTAACATTGGCGATCAGTGTAGCACAAATAGTCGATCGCCTATGGAAACCCCCTGTAATATCGCATCTATCGAGAGTTACCGCTAACTGTAAGATAGTTTTAATGATTGCCTGTATGTAAATGTAAAGGGGTATATTAATTTTATGACAGCTACTAGCACAATTCCCGATTTTTGTCAAGGAATAAAATATTTTGGGGGTTCCTTACCCGAATTTGATAAATATGCAGGAAAAGCCGCTATCGCTGAGGGAAAAACCGCTATTATTGCCGCTAATGACCCAAATGCTATCTATCAAACTCTCCTAGCCGCCGATGCTTTGCGTTACCTCACCCTACAAATCACCGCTACCAAAGAATCGGGACACCCCGGCGGTTTTGCCAGCGCTGCCGACGTGATTGCCTCTTTGATGATGTTAGGCCAGAAAAATATTTTCACCGAAGTGGGCCATCATGCTCCCGGTTTTTATAGTAACGTCTTTCTCGATCGCTCTCTGGAAGCCATGGGCATCAGCAACGTCAGCCAATTGGGAGAACGTTTTCGGGAAAAACACGGACTTTTAGGACATCTTTCTGGACAAATCCCCGGACTGCTCGGGCCCGCTGGTCCTTTGGGCCAAGGCCAACATTTCGCCATGGCAGCGGCCAAATTACACCCTAATACCCTTTTCCCTGTGACTATCGGGGATGGTGGTTTAGGAGAACCCTACATTATGAGTAGTTTTGGTCATTTTCACACTGCTTATCCAGAAATTACTAATTTTCTGCCGATTTTAGTTTGGAATGGCTATTCTCAAGAACACCATAGCATGGTGTCCCTGAAAACTAACGCCGAAATGGAAGCCTATTGGCGCGGTAATGGTTTTGAGGAAGTGATTCTTATTAATGCTAAAGACTTCGATGATGCTAATCAAAATGGGGAATATGTAGATAGCACCAAATTCTCTTTTAACCAGCGTCTGGAGTTCATGAAAGCGGTGTTAATGGCCACGGATAAAGCCGCCCAATTAGCTCTAGGTGGTAAACTAACCGTTATCATTATTAAACAACTGAAAGGGGCGGGAGTTCACAAACGGGGAGCGGCTTCCCATAATCTTTATCCTGGAGATTCTTTAGAAAAAGATTATATCGTTGCTGCCTTACAAGAACGCGCTTTACCCCCAGAAGCTTGGGCAATTGTTCGTACTAATTTCGAGCGCTCTGGAGGGGGTTCAGCAGGGGAAACAGTGGTGACGGAAAAAGTCTTACCGCTGCCGGATTTAGGAACCTTACCGATGACCGAATATACTGTGGGTGGCGATAAAAAAGTGGCCACCACTGCTATGGGGGAATTAGTGGTAGCTGTGGGTAAAGCTGACCCTAATTTTGTTGTCACTAATGCTGATGGTAATGCCGCTTCAGGAATTAATAATATTAACGTCGGTTTAAAGATTATTCACCCCACCACCGATGATACCTATTTCCAAGCACCTAATGGTCAAGTTTATGAACCTTTAAGCGAGGATGCCTGTGCCGGATTAGCCGTCGGTTTATCTCTCTTAGGAGCGCGGACTTTATGGTGTTCCTACGAGTCTTTTGCTATCAATGGTTTACCGATTTGGCAAACTGTAACCCAAGCGATGGCCGAGTTACGTCGTCCCACCCCTTCTACTATTACTTTATTCACCGCCGGAGCCTTGGAACAAGGGCGTAATGGTTGGACACACCAACGCCCAGAGATTGAAAATTATTTCGCCGCTATGATGCGAAATGGTAATATTTTCCCGCTCTTTCCCTGCGATGCTAACAGTATTCAAGTCTGTTATGAATGGGCGTTAGGAACTAGCAATAAAGGCATTACAATCACCGCGAGTAAATCGCCTTTACCAGTACGAACCAGCTTTGAGCAAACCCGTCAAGCTTTGGAAAAAGGCGGCATAATTCTCCACGAATCGGAAGGCAGTAAAAAAGTCGTTTTTGCCGTCATTGGTGATATGACTTTATTACCCGTTTTTGATTCTGCACAACAGTTAGAAGCAGCTGGAATCGGCGTAAAAATCGTCTCGGTAATTAATCCTCGTCGTCTCTATCGTCCTAGCGATGTGATGAGTGAAACTAGCTCGCAAGCTGATAATAATTTCCTTGATGATGCTGGTTTTGATAGTCTCTTTGCTGGTGATGCTTTAATCGGAGTAACCGGTGGTACAAGCGCCATGTTAGAACCGATTCTGTTACGCAGTAACACCCGTCGGGATGTCTTCGCTTGGAAACGGGGAGAAACCACCGCCAGTGCCGGGGAAATTATGGCCTATAATGGCTTAACTGCCAATGCTTTAACTGCGCGTGCTACCCAGTTATTAGGTTAAGTTCCCAGTTAGTTTTTTTTGATTATTCCCTACTCTCTCTGATTGGAAAGTAGGGATTTTTTTCAGGTCACTTTTGCCAACGGGGTAAACTTTTAATCACTTTCCATAGGCGAGGATATTGGAGGGATAGATAGCGTTTAATATGGGATTTTAAACTAACTAAATCCTGAGATTCTTTTAGTTCTCTATCTTGATAAAAACGAATTAAATCATCCCGTCTTTTCAGTAAAATTTTAATTTGTTGGTAATCTTCTGCGCTTAAAACTTGATGGGGTTGAATATTTTCTGGCAGCGGGCGCGGGATGTAAAAAGTTGTATGAGATGGGGATAATTCTTCGATAGGACGTTCTTTGGTATAGAGATAGATAGAAAGAGATTTCCGGGATAAATGTCGTTGATTTTCTGGTAAATTAATCTGAGAAAATCCATGCCATGAATATTCATTGGTTTCAAAAATAAGACAACGATTAAAGATAGGGACAAAAGATTTAATCTTATTTTCTTCCGGTTGGCGAGGATTGGAATGTAACTCTAGATTCCCTCCCCAATCTGCTTGCCATTGGGGATTTAAATAGATTAATAAATTCAAGCGGCGATGATACCAGTGACGCTCATCGAGGTTAAAATCAATGTGAGGATCTAATTCTTGACCGTGTAAATTTTCGTGGGTTCCACCCCCATAAAAACTAGGGTCTGGAATTAAATTGTCGATACCAGTTAATTGGGAAATTAACTCGAGAAACTCTTGAGCTTGAATGTAGCGGCCAAACTGTTGATAAACACCCCCCAAACCGATTAAATCCTCATTAACCGCCTTCCCGCCAACTTTTCCTAACTCACTAATGGCTTTTTGCGGATTAAAACTGGGAAAATTTTCCAGCAAAATTTGCGCTTGCTCCCTAACTAGAAAATTATCGATGACCAAATGCTTAAACGGTTGCGCTGTCTCAAAATCTTGACGATAGACAGAAGATTTCTCATAAACAAGGGGATTGATAAACATTAGACAGCTTTTTTGTTGGTATGATAAATTGTAGCAATCAAACTAGCAAAATAAAGATTAACTCTCCTATTGACCTCATCGCCTATGGACTGGTGGCACAAACTCAAAGATAATCCTCTCGCCCGTTGGGGAGCAGTTTTACTGTTAATCTTCTATTTAAGCGTAATAGCGGCGGATTTTGTCGCTCCCTACTCTCCCTACTCCTCCCAACCCGGTCAGTCTCTCCTCCCTCCCACCCAAATCTTTTGGCGCTCGCAGTCGGGAAGTAACAAGGGTGAGTGGATTGGCCCCCACGTCTATCCCACTACTCAAAGTGCTATTAATATAGAAACTGGTGAGCGGAAGCTAATTAGAGATTTTAACAACCCCTTGCCGCTACGTCTCTTGGTTAAGGGTGAACCCTATAATTTCGGTCAAATTCGCCTACCTTTGCCGCCAAAATGGCAGGAAGTAACTTTATTCCCTGGTATCCCTTTTGATCGCCATCTGTTCGGGGTCATCGGCGATGGTAGAATCAATATATTGGGAACTGACGAATCAGGACGCGATAGTTTTAGTCGCCTGATTTTTGGGGGCAGAATTAGTTTATTTATCGGTTTGGTGGGGATTTTAATTTCTTTCCCTATCGGTTTATTTGTTGGTGGCGTTTCTGGCTATTTTGGTGGTTGGTTAGATGCGATTTTAATGCGTTTTGTGGAAGTTTTAATGACTATCCCCGGCATATATTTACTCGTGGCTCTGGCGGCCGTTTTACCCGCAGGATTAACCAGCACCCAGCGCTTTTTATTAATCGTTCTGATTACTTCTTTTATCAGTTGGTCGGGATTAGCGCGAGTAATTCGCGGTCAAGTTTTATCCCTGAAAGAACAGGAATTTATTCAGGCCGCTAAAGCTATGGGAGCAAAACCACTTTATATTATTCTGCGTCATGTGCTGCCCCAAACTGCCAGTTATATCATTATTTCTGCTACGTTAGCCGTGCCGGGATTTATCGTGGCCGAATCGGTTTTAAGTTTAATTGGTTTGGGAATTCAACAACCTGATCCTAGTTGGGGAAATATGCTTTCTTTGGCTACCAATGCCTCAATTATTGTTCTACAACCCTGGTTAATTTGGCCACCTGCGTTGTTAATTATTCTCACCGTTTTAGCTTTTAATTTACTCGGTGATGGTTTACGCGATTCTCTAGATCCTCGCAATTTAGAGAGATAATTTAGTTATTTTAACAGTCAGGAGGCGATCGGCATGAGTCAGGAGATTATTTTTATTTATTCTCCCTTCTCCCTGCTCCCTGCTCCCCTCTCACCACTTCATAATTCATAATTCATAATTCATAATTCTTACTCCCTCACTTCCCATTATGAATAAAATCAGTAAAACCTTTAATAATTTCGCCGATAGTTTGGTGATTTATAGTCAAAGATACGGAAAAATAAGCTGGTTAATATTTTTAATTATCTTTGCTTGTATCATGACGATAACCTTTAATGATCCGGCACAATCGACCAATCAACCCCAAGAAAAACCCGAAATTCGTGGAGTTTGGTTAACTAATATCGATAGTGAGGTATTATTTAAACCGCAAACCCTAAAAGATGCCCTTGATAGGTTGGCTGATTTAAACTTTAACACTATTTATCCCACGGTCTGGAATTGGGGTTATACACTCTATCCTTCTAAGGTAGCAGAAAAAGTCACGGGACGAGCGATCGATCCCCATGAATCTTTAAAAAATCGTGACTTTTTAAAGGAAATGATTAGCCAAGGTCATCGAAAAAAATTAAGAATTATTCCCTGGTTTGAATTTGGTTTTATGGCTCCTGCGGATTCAGAATTAGCCAAACGACATCCCGATTGGTTAACCCAAAGACAGGATAAAAGTGTGATTTGGTGGGAAGGAAAAGTGCATCAACGGGTGTGGTTAAATCCCTTACATCCGCAGGTACAAAACTTTATTACGGATTTAGTCAGCGAGATTATTACTAACTACGATATAGAAGGAATTCAGTTTGATGACCATTTTGGTTATCCCGCCGATTTTGGCTATGATGAAATGACGATTAAACTCTACCAAAGGGAACATTCTGGACAATTACCACCGCAAGATTACCAAGATAAAGCATGGATTCAATGGCGGGCCGATAAAATTACTGACTATATGAATAGTTTAGCCCAGACGATTAAAAAGCAGCAACCTAGAGCGATTATTTCCCTATCTCCTAATCCCTACACTTTCTCCCTAGAATCCTATCTTTTAGATTGGCAAAAATGGCAGCAAAAAAACTTGATTGATGAGTTAGTAATACAAGTGTATCGAACTGATATGAACGCCTTTGACTGGGAATTATCCCAACCAGAATTACAGCAAGCTAGAGAATCTATCCCCGTGGCTATTGGGATTTTATCTGGTTTAAAAGGTCGTCCGATTCCGATGGTTAATATTACTCAACAAGTGGAAAAATCGAGACAAGAAAATTTTGGTGTTTCTTTCTTTTTCTACGAAACCTTATGGAATATCAGCAATGAATCCCCTTCCTATCGACGCAGGATTTTTAGGGAAATACTCCAGTCTGCTAATCCAGTGGTGATTCGGTAGTAGTGATGGCGGCTTAATCCTTTGCTTTGCTGTGCATTGTAGTCATGGATAAAATACCAAAGGGTTCCCCAACGTGATTCTCCATTTTTTTGGAGAAAGATAGACTCTCTCTCACCAACCGAGAAATCCTTTGTCGAAAGGTATTAAGTAGCTGGTTATAATTAAATTAAAAATGGATTTTAGGTTCGATCCCCCCTGCCCCCCTTGATAAGGGGGGTGTCTGATGATTTTTAACGCCTACCTACTTATTTAATCTTTCAATAGGATTAGTTTGACCAGTTTCTTTTCCGACCGTTCGATGACTTTTACTGGGAATTACTGTCTTATAGGACTCCCAAAAGTCTGTGTAAGCAACAGCGCTCGGTAAACACCTAGTAAACTGTCCCCAAAGTTTTTTGGCTGATTGACGACTTCTATCTCCTAAATAGCAACCAATAACTTCCCTTGTTTTTCTATCAATTAACCGCCAAATATAAACCTTTATCATCTTAGAAAAAACAAAAGACCACCCTTCGGCTTCTCTCAGGGTCAACATCTCATCAGATTCTATAACCAATTTACCTTTTGGTTTGTCCGAAACCTTTATTTGACGGGGGACAGCCGCCAGTTTATTGTTGACCCTTCGGCTTCGCTCAGGCTTCGGCCGTGAGCTCAGCCGAACGGGTCAACGTCGAGGCTTCGACGGTGAGCTCAGCCGAACCGCGAAGTCGAGACGTTGACATAATCTTGTAACCATGACCAACTTACCCCTGTTACTCTAGCAATTTCTCGTAAGAAAATTCGTTCGAGCAAAAGTTTATCAATTAATTTTTTAGTTTCGTCAGAGACGGTTTTATTAGTGGGATTGCTCACAAACGGTTGACCACACTTCGACAGGCTCAGTGACCACATTCTTTACATTGACGTTTGGGGTTTCCATTATGAATAGAAGCATTCTTGATAGTATGTGAGAACCACAACGCTTGACAGGGGAATAGAGGTGAACTAGGGGGGGTATTTTTTCGGTGCTAGACTGATACTAAATCCGTTGAGCATAGGCTACTTATGAGGAGAGACAAGAGGCAAAAGGGGGAATAAATAATCAGTTTTTAATAACCAAATTTAGTATAATATTTGAGTAAGCCAGACAGGAGCCAGAAAAAGATATTTATCAGAAAATTCATGATCAAGCTAGAGGTTTAAAAACTGATTCTAGCCAATTATTTTTATTAATAAATATTCTACACAATTCATACCAGGTAAGCAAGAGGACTACGGCACTACTACCGAATCATTACCTATTGGCAGATGATGATTATCTAACAGTTATTTCCTGTCATTATCATTACCAAGATTACTGCGATCGCTGATTTTGGATGGTGCGTGTTTGCGACAATAATCTCTGATAAAATGCCTCTTAGCTTAACTACTATAAGAATTCATCTTTCTATCGTATTGAGGACGACAGGGGCTGCCCCAAGCGACCTTTTGAGCGGGAATATCGGCAAATACGCTACTTCTTGCCCCAATAACAACATTAGAGCCAATTTTTACCCCCGGAGCCAAAAAACAATCGGCGGCGATCCATGTACCATTACCGATGAGGATGGGAGTGGTTTTTAAGCCAAAAGAGCGATCGCCCGGATCGTGACTGCCAGTGCAAAGATAGCATTTTTGAGAAATCACACAATGACTGCCGATGGTAACGTTATCTAAACTATAAATCACCACATCATCGCCAATCCAAGTATAATCGCCGATCGCTACTTTCCAAGGATAAGTCACCCTTACCGTCGGGCGAATTTTCACCCCAAGGCCGATTTTAGCCCCAAATAGCCGCAAAACAGCACAGCGAAAGCTGTCCATCTGGTGCAAACTGAGGGGAAAAAGAATTCCCTGTACTAACCACCAAAGTAGGATAATTGGATTAGAACGACCGCGATCAAACCAAGATTGATCGTAGGTACGCAGATCTAGCCACGCTTCCTCATCGGTGCGGATTTCTGGGGACATAGGACCTATTTAATCATTTCTGCGGGTTGAGGTTCCGAGGGTTTAATCGGGGGATTAGTCTGGGTATTAACGTTTAATTTACCGCCAAATTGCCGTAATTCATACAATTTAACCCCTATTTGGTATTCGTACTGACTCAAAAGACGACCGTAGATATAACCAGCTTTGCCATCCAAGAAACCGAGACGGATAAAATAAAAGAGAATAAAGCGCAGCAGCGGTTTAAAGGGCAGTTTTACCCATATTTTCTTTAAAAAACGTTTTCTCTGCACTGCATCACCGAACAGGTGCGCTCCGATCGTGCCGCTTTCATCATTACCCGTGAGAATATTGTAATAAACCCGGGCTTCCCAGTTGGAATAACGATTATGTCTTTCTAACCAATGATAGATATCGCGGAAATCGATGTGCAGCATATCATTTTTGAGATAGCCCACCTTGCCATCAAGGATAACGTGTTCGTGAACTTCGTTATCTCCCGTGTTGGGGATATCTTCCGTGTTTAAATTCTCGTATCTGCCGGACTTATGTTTAAATAAGCGCAGATTCCAGTCGGGATACTTGCCACCATAACGGATCCATTGTCCGAGGAAGAAGACGCGACGATTGAGGTAATAACCGTTATAGTTGGGATCTTGGATCACGGTGGCGATTTCGTCCCATAGTTCGGGGGTGATTCTCTCATCACAATCGACGATTAATACCCATTCATTGCGAAAAGGCAGATTATCGAGGGACCAGTTTTTCTTTTTCGGCCAACGACCATTAAAATAAAATTGGACTACATTAGCACCATAGTTGGTAGATATTTCGATCGAGTGATCGCTGCTTTGGGAATCGACGACAAACACTTCATCAGCCCTAGCAACACTCTCTAAACAAGCGGGAAGGTTGGATTCCTCGTTTTTGGCGGGAATTAACACCGAAACGGGAATTTTTTCTGATTGACTAAACATTGGTACACTGTGGCTAGGTAGAGTGTTCGCACCTTTCCTTAAAACCCTTAGTTACTCAGAAAGCGAGAACTAAGACTTAAGATTTTTTTCAATCATACTATACCTTATTCGGTTTTTTCCGTCATTCTTCTGCTCTTCTCCCTAAATTGCTAACTGCGAAATAGACGACTATACTGGGTTTCGTGGTTTATACTGGCAAAACTTAGCCCCCAACTCCAACTGCTCAGGTTTTCATCGGCTAAACTGATAATATCTGCTGTTGCCGTTAATAAACTGGGCTGTAAACCGAGCAGAAGTGCTTGTCCTAGGGTTTGTCCAAGGGGAATTAAACGCAATCCCGCATTGATTAAATTACTTGCCCAACTGTGTAAATAGCCTAAAACCGCTAATTCTTCCCCAATTTGCCAATGACTTGCCCCGATCGCAAAGGCGGTGGCATAATTGGCCTGTTCCGGTAGATTATCTCTGTCCGCTGCTAACTCCCGTAATAAGTTTAACAGCGATCGCCCCATTTGCCAGCTTTGTTGTCTTAATTCGGCTGTTTCTCGCGTTGCCGATAACCAATTATCCCAATAATTAAGTTTTGTAAAATCTTCTTGACAAAAACAACGATATACCCTCAGCAAAACAGCCGTTTCTAAGCGAATCGAGCCTTGAGAAAGCGATCGCTCTAACCAATCATTTAAGCTGGCACTATTGGAGATAATCCCCTTTTCGACGAGGGTTTCTAGCCCTTCGGAATAACTATAGGCCCCCACGGGTAAAATGGGACTAGCCAATTGTAATAAACACAAAAGTTCTTTTTGATCGAGCATAGAAAACCGAGAAAATTGTCCTTAACACAACTGGGGAAATGCTTGGCGCTTCGTTATTTAGATTGAGCGGGTAGAAAGCGGCACTTTGTGAATTATACCGTGATTAATAGGCACAATTATCAACTGTTATACTTATGTCCTCACGAGAACAGCATTTTCTGAAAATAAATCTTGTCGTTCTCCTCTTGATTTTAGTTTTGATTGCTGGGGTTGATCGGGCAGAATTACCCTCTAGTCTTTTATTTTATCCTCCCGCTACTCCCCCAACTCCGATTGCTGGTTTATTAACCCATTCTTTTCAATTGCTTTGTTGTTTACCTCCGATTGTTTGCCTTTTTAGTTATGCTTTATTGTCCCGCAAGACAAGTTTCAATAATTCTGACATTTTTTTACTTTTTTCTGGTATAATAACGGGACTTTTTGCCATCAATGAAATCTTCAGAATTCATATCATTCTCCTCTATTTTAATATTCCCAAATTCTTGACTATCTCTGTTTATGCCCTCGCAATTCTGATTTATGGTTTAGCATTTTGGCGGCGAATAGGACAAACTTATTACCAAATTTTAATCATTGCTTTAGCACTTTTAACTTTTGCAATCGCTATCGATTTTCTCCAGATTAAAAATCAAGGTTTTGCTAGTCTAAGTGAAGGAATTCCTAAACTTTTAAGCGCAGTGAATCTGGCCAGCTATTTTTGGGATCTATGTTTTCAAGAAATTTTAGCCCAGATCAAATCCCAATAAATTACTCATTCATCTGTTTAACCAGATGTAAAATTTCAGGAAGAATCAGTTTTTCTAGGGCTAATTTAACGGCATTAGTGGAACCGGGGAGAGAAAAGACTAATAAGTTTTGATAAACCCCAGCTATTGCCCTCGATGCCATGGCACGGGAGCCAATTTCTTGATAACTGAGATAACGAAATAATTCGCCAAAACCAGGCAAAGTAATCCTTAATAAAGGTACTAAAGCATCGTATGTAGTATCTCTGGGAGCAATACCTGTACCCCCATTGAGAATTAAGACTTTTATCTGATTTTGATTGCTAATCTCTGGTAAAATTGCTTGAATTTGTGAGGGTTCATCGGGGATAATTAAGTATAGGCCGATATCGTGACCCGATCGAGTTAGTAACTCTTGAATTATTTGGCCACTTCTATCCGTCTCTGGGGTACGAGTATCGCTCACCGTGACTACGGCACAGCTAAGGTGAAGGGGGGTGGTGTCGGGATGGGGAATAAAGGTCATAATTAGGGTTTGCGGCAAAAAGTTTTTCCTGGGGACAGGGTGTGGGGTGTAGGGTGTAGGGTGTAGGGTTTTACCGATTTTGAGGTAGTCAATTACCTAATTTTCAGGGAAAAAGTCCAGGGATTTTCCCCCTGATCACTCCCATATCGGGTACTTTTTGATTGACAAAAAGTCTAAAAGTCTTATCCAACAAGGTTTTTAGATTTATTCAGCCAGCCCTAATTAACGATATGCTGAGAGTTCGAGAAAAACAAGCATTAAGAACAAATGTATGTATTATCTGGTCAGTGCAGTCACCATGGAATAAAAAACTTAACTTTGGCAAGTATTGCCGATTTTTGCCAGTTTTTGGAACCTTTTCGCCAGTAATGGTGACAAGGTATAAGGATCTTCTAGAGAACAGATTATCCCAAAATAACAAAATCGAGATTATCATCTAAGTTGGTATAGATTATGACTGGAATTATGAGTCAACTCAGTCCCCTACAAGCCGAACAAATCAAGGAAATAGGGACTTATTTACGTCAAAAACGAGAAGAAAGCTGCCTGAGCATAGACGATATCGCCGCCCTGACGATGATTAGATTGCCAATGCTAGAAGCGTTGGAAACGGGGAATTGGGAGAAATTACCAGAATTAATTTATGTCAAGGGATTTATTAAACGCTACGGTGATGCCCTAAAAATTGATGGTAAAGCTTTAGCCGATCGCTTGTCTCCTAGTGCGGAACAATTAGCTCAAGAGGTAACTATCCCGAAAAAACTGCCCACAAAAGCTACCCCCATCCCCAAGGCTGAACCCGCTGCCCCAAAAGCGGAGCGGGTGAAACCAGAAAAACCAGCCCCAGAAACTAGCCCCCAACCAGCTAAATCGACCTTTTTTGGGATATATCTCTGGCTAGGCTTGCTGGCGGGCATATTTTGTGGTATTGGCTATCTTTTCCTCCGTCCCCCTCTCTCTAATCCCCCTGCGGTTACTCCCTCTCCTTCCCCCGTGGGTTCCCCCGCACCGGTAGTCTCTCCCGTGCTGGTAGCCTCTCCCTCCCCTTCTCCTCCGCCAAAAGTTCCCCTCTCAGCCGAAGTAACTATTGAACAGGCCGCTTGGGTAAGGGTAATTGCCGATGGCAAAAAAGTCCATGAAGGCAATCTCCAACCCGGGACCAAACGAACTTGGACAGCCCAAAAGAGTTTAAATATTCGATCGGGCAATGCTGGTGCTGTTAAAATCTCTCTTAACGAAAACCCTGCCCAATTAATGGGTAAAGCTGGTCAAATTGGCGAAATCACTTTAACTGCACCTCCTCAGTAGGATGGGGGTTTGGGGTGATGGGGTGTGGGAATTATGAATTATGAATTATGAATTATGAATTGGTGAGGGGAGAGTAGGGAGAACAAATAAAAATAATCTCCTGACTCCCGACTCCCGACTCCTGAAAACTGAAAACTGAAAACTGATAACTGATAACTGATTAGGCTGCATTATCCCAGATGGGGGTAAGGGTTTGATAATCGTAGCGGGAAGCGTTGGGATGACAGGTGACACAGGTGGTGTGACCGAGAGGAGTGGGTAAATTGACCCTAGGGTGCAAAACCTTTACATAGCTGGACTGTTCAATTAAGAGGGGAACGAAAGTAGTCTCCCTAAGAGGGCGGGAAGAATAACTGAGATAATCCCAGATAAGACGCTGAGTAATGCCAACAATTGGTTTTAAACGGATACCATAGTGAGAATTAGGATTTTCTAGGATTTTTTTCCAAGTTTGACTCGGTAGGATACTGGGGGGAATGGCAATATGGCAAGTGGCACAATTTTCTAGATAGGTTTGCTCTCCAATTTGATAACGATTCAGCAATGTATCCGAGGCAGGAGATTGGGCGATCGCTGGTTGTTGAAGTAGCGAAGCCAGTAGAATACCCCCTAGAATACTGAGGAGAAAGAGGATCGGAAAAAAAATCGATTTCACTTGACCGCTGGAAGGCATGACTGGGATGACGAGTAATTGAACACAATTATGGAGTCCTATAGCAGCGGTCAGAAGGCAGGATTTCCGCTGCTTTTGCCCCCTTTTAGAGAGATTCTTCGCTCACGGAACCATCTTCTTGCACCCAGGCGAGATTTTTAATCATTCGATCGCGGGCATAGGTGCGAATTTCTGCCTCGCTGCGACCACCTAAATCGATCGCCACCCTCAGATTAGGATCACTGGTGCGAAGGGAGCGAGCTTTACTAAAAGTCGCTATCTGGGCGTTATTACCCAAAGGGATAAGCAACCAGTCGAGGGGAGGAGCCTGGGTGGGTAAAGTCTGGCCTGATAATAAACTTTCGTGCAGTTCTTCGATATTCAGGGAAAAACCGATACCGGGAGCCGATTGACCCTGGGGATGAAAAACGCCCAATAATTGATCATAGCGTCCGCCCTGGCCTAAAATACTGAGATTTTGCTGGTGATCACTAACCGCTTTAAAAACGATGCCGGTGTAGTAATCAAAGGTTTGAATGAGACTTAAATCGAGAATTAGGGGGAAGGGTTCAGAGCGATCGGCATTAAGCAGCTCGACTAGGGATTTAAGGTTATTAACGGCTTTTTGGGCCGATTCTTCCTGGGCTAATACTGCCACTTGTGCGAGGACATCGTGAGGATTACCGCGCAGGTGAAATAATTGTCGGGCTTGCTGCCGGAGGGTTTCGTTGGGATAGGGAAGATTTTCGAGGCTAACGTAGTCAAGGAGGGCTAAACAGCGTTTCACCTGTTCCCGTAAGGGATCGGGAAAAGGGGAAAGTAGGGAACGAGTCAAACCCGCTTCTCCTAGAATAATCTGCCAGTTAGGGACGGCCAAACTATCGAAACAGTCGGCCAGGAGCAGTAAAATCTCGGCATCAGCTAGTAAACCGCCAGAAAAGAGCAATTCTACCCCCGCTTGATAGAATTCCACTTGACGACCGTGATAACCGGCGCTAGGGCTACGAAAAACGTTGGCCCGATAACAGAGACGTTGGGGATAAGACTCCCCACTCATGCGGGAGACGGCACTACGGGCAATGGAAGCAGTTAATTCAGGGCGTAATCCCGATAGTCCTTGACTATCCCCGTGCAGTTGGATCACGGTGCTGGGATCGATCGTACCGCCTGCGGTGAGGGTATCGAGCCATTCAATGGTGGAGGTGACGATCCTTTGATAGCCCCAACGCTGAAAGACAGACTGAAGGCGATCGTTAATCCAGCCTTTTTGGGTAACTTCTAGGGGTAATAAATCCCTTGTCCCCGCCGGGGGTTGATGAATCATGGGAGTTTGCTAATCAAAATCGGTGGCACTGGTCAGTCCTATTTCTTTTTACCACCAAATCGAGACCAAAAACCGCCCTTGCGCTCTCCTTCCTCTTTTTGTTCTTTCTGGTCTTGCATTTCAATATTAGAATTAACTGCTTTATCTAGTTCCCGTTTGCACTTAATCACCGTCGCATCTTTGGGGTTGGTTTGCCAAGCGCGATTGATATGAACCCGGGCCATGGATAGTTGATTTTGTCGCAGGTAGGCTAAACCGATCAGGGCGTGACAGATGCCATTATCCGGTTCTTGCCGCAGGGCATCGCGCAATTCTCGCAAAGCTTGGGCGGGGTTATTTTCGTCAAGAGAGGCTTGGGCGCGGCGAATATAGGCTTCTAGGGGCGATTCCTTGGCTCTAGTCCGGGCTGCCGTGGTGGTGACAGTCGCTGTAACTAACTCGGACTGGTTAGTATTGCCCTGGGAGATAAAGACTTTCGGGGTGGTTTTCCTGCTGCCCCTACCTTCGGTTAAGATCAGATAGACCAGATTGAGTTCACTGAGTTGGGCGATTTTCTGATAGGTATTTTCCAGGGCAGTATATTGATCGATCGCCAAAGATTGCAGGATTTTTTGATAGGCTAATTCATAGTTAGCGCTAGATTGGGCTAGTTTTCTAGCTGGTTCGCTACTGATGGTGATTTTACTCAAATCTTTCCCCATTGCCTTGCCCATTTGTGCTAAAACAAGGCGAAATTCTTCGCGAGATAGATCGTGGCTCAGATGTTCGTAGGCGGGGTTAACTAATTTTGAAAGTAACTGATTAGCCCGTTTCTTTTCATCAGTGGTGTAAGTGCGACAGGTATCAGGATGGATTTTATAGGCGATTTTTAAGTAACGCTCGCGAATCTCCTCCTGTTCGGCATCGATCGAGACTCCTAAAATAGCGAAATGATCGATTAAATCATATTGAAATAATCCCTGGGAAATTGGAAAAGTCATAGAGAGTATCCTGCTCTAATTAAAATAATAATCGCATTAAAACTGAAAACTCCAAGAGGCCGCTTTTTGCAGAGCTTGGCTTAAGGGGGTGTGAATCTGTCCGTTAGTAGCCAGGATTCGCCCCGTTTCTATCAGAAAAGGACTCTCATCGTAGGCGCTAATTTTACCCCCAGCTTCTTCGATCAGAATAACTCCTGCGGCCAGATCCCAGGGATTAATTCCTCGTTCCCAATAACCATCTAAGCGCCCACAGGCCACATCGGTTAAGTCTTTGGCAGCGGAACCGCTGCGGCGTACCCCTTGGGTCAGATGGGTCAGATAACAGAATTCGGCATAATTATTATCGGGGGTTTGACAGCGATCGTAGGCAAAACCCGTCACCAGTAAACTTTTTTCTAGTTCACTGGTCCGGGAGACATGGATGGGACGACGGTTCAGAGTAGCCCCTAAACCCTGGGCTGCCCGAAATAGTTCCTTTCTAAAGGGGTTATAGATGACTCCCACTGCTGCTTTCCCTGCGATCAGGAGTCCGATGGAGACGACGGATACGGGATAACCGTGGGCATAGTTGGTGGTTCCGTCGAGAGGATCGATCGCCCAGAGATAGTCGCTATCGGTCCCTGGCAGTTTTCCCGATTCTTCCGCTAAAATCCCGTGTTTGGGAAAGTGACGGCCAAGAATTTTGAGAATTTCTGTTTCCGCTCGACGATCTATTTCCGTCACTAAATCGCCCGATCGCCCTTTTTCTTCTATTGTCTCGATTTTACCCCAATTATCGAGGATAATTGTTCCCGCCGTTAGGGCGGCTTCGCTGGCAATGTCTAAGTATTTTTCTAATTGGCTGCTGGTATCTAGCACGATTAATCCCTAATCTATTCCTCATCTAAGGGTAAACCAAAACGCACTTTCCCACGAGCAAAAAAGCGACCAAATTGCAGTTCATAGACTTCATCTTCGTCTTGGGTGGCTACTTCCAGATCGCCCCGGGCATAACTGACACAAAGTAAAGCATAACCTCTGGCTTTTAATTCCGGCGATAGTCCGATCGCTTCTGGTTGATGGATATCTCCCGATAATACCCTGACCGCGCAGCTGGTACAAGCTCCATTGCGACAGGAAAAGGGTAATTGATAGCCCTGTTTTTCCAGACTGTGCAGTATATAGTTATCGTCGGGAACGGTGGTGGTAATTTTTTCGCCCGTCTGACGATTGTTAACGGTGATTTGATGATATTTAGTCATAGTTTAGTTAGGCGGAAATTAAATTATCGATGCAATTCTAGATAGTTCTAAATTTAGGGGCTATTTTGATCAGCCATTTCGATTGTATCATCAATATTTGCTCAAATGGTCATCATCTTGACAATTATCCTTGACAAAGGGGTCGGTTTTCGTGGAATTTGCCTAAATCAGAATCTCGTACCATCATCTTTAATCCTCAAAATATCTACGCGCTTGAGATAGGCGAAAAATCAGCATCTTTTCTTAAATTACGATGAAAAGGTTTCAGGCTGGGAATAGATTGACTCACGATTTATCTATTTGAGAAGATTGGTCATAATTTTGTAAATCTCTCGTTAGAAGTATAGCTAGTCTCTTAATACTCCCTTGCTCAGTTATTATCAATTACAAGTCAGCATCAAATCAGGTTATGCAGTCATAATCCCAATCGATCGCCCAGTAGTCAATCAAGGCAGCAAGGTTATCTTTAATCGCCTTCCTTAGTTCGGCTTTTTAGTGATCTTGTCAAAACCTGTACTTGATGCTCATCAATATTGTCATTAAACAGAGTATCGGTACATTCAGAACGTAAAGCTTTCCATAATGTTGCTTCTTCATAGTGTTCAATCTCTTTTGGAATATAATCTAGGAGAGTTTTAGAGCAAACTACTATTAAACGCTTTTTAACTCTTGAAAATGCAACGTTTGAGCGATTTAAACTAAGAATGAACTCCACATTCTTGCCAATTGCTGATGGATTACTTGCCGTGGCAGAAACAATCACATTGTCACGCTCACCACCCTGCACTTTCTCGACTGTATCAATTACATTTACAGCATCTCCATAATAATTTGCTAATTGTGTTTTTAGTAGCGATCTTTGAGCGCGATGGGGTGTAAGAATTGCAGTAGAACCATCAGGAATTTTTCCTCCTGCATCAAGAATATTTTTGATTATTTTCACTTCAATTTCATTGCTACGTTTTGATTCACGTTCATCATGAACAACAAGATAAAGACCTCCATTTCCCTGTAAAAGTTTTTCCCAAGTTCCCGTAATTTCATCTTGTTCTATATTTTCATCTCTTGGTTTTCCTTGTAATTCAATGTTATCTTTGCGATAAAGACGTGCAATAAGTTCACGAATTTCATGGGGTAAACGATGAGTATAATCTAAAGCTGAACGTAATATTGCTTCATCAGATATTTCAATATCTAAGTTTTCTTTAAGATTTTGAATAGCTTGATAAGCACTGACATAGGGTTGATAAAGTAAAACAGGAGGACGATCTTCATTTTCCCAATCATGAGTAATAATAGGAGCGAGTTGTCTGTGATCTCCTGCCAACATAATTTCACCATCATCTTTAACTAATGTAGCTAAAGCCAGAAAGTGAGGAAATACCATCATACTTGCTTCATCGACTATTAAAGTAGTTGTTTTAAAACCTTGAGGATAATATTGAGGAAAAGTTTTTGCCTGTTGCAGTGTATTTAACATCTTTAAAATTGCGCCCGTTGTTCCACCAATAACTGCTATACAGTTATATATAGTTATTTTTTTAGCTGTTTTCTTACCTCGTAAATTATTAATTTTTTCAAAGCAAGATTCTGCGGAAAAATCAGTGATATTTCCGCCTGTTCTCTTAATTTCTTTAGAATGCACTTTACTCAACTTAATTGGTGGAACAGAAAGTTGATAATCATTGGCGTGTTCTTGCAAAGTTGGCAACAATTTATCTAAACGTAAGAGTAAATTATCTACAGCCGTATGAGTATGAGCCGTAATCAGAACAATATCGCCAACATTGCGACGCGCCAAGATTCTTAGAAAAGTAGCGATCGCAGTTGTTTCTGTTTTTCCAGTTCCTGGTGGTCCTTGTAAAAGTTGAATTCTTGTATTCAATCCCTTGATAATTGCTTGACATTGCTCTTTACGCAGGTTTTGATTGTTTCGTAACGGTAAATTATCAAGTAGATTAGAATATTGTTTTAAATCATTCTCCGAAATAGGAGTTTGTGGGGGGATTTGAGGATTTTGCGGATTTAACCATTTACAAATGTGATTTCCTCGACTGTTTTGTAATTTTTGATCAACTTTTCCAGCTATAAAATCCGATGGACTTTCATCAATAGTGGCAAAAGGATAAACATCTTCTTCTGTACTATAAAAACGACCACGAAGTTGATAACGATCAGCGTTTCTTGTTTGTCTAACGGCAAACTCAATACTTCTACTATTCCAGTCAATTGCTTCTACAACACAGGTACTTCCACCAGCAAAAAGTTGATTGATTGTTTGACCTTGATGTGGATCTTTGGAACTAGGACTAAGTCTAACAAAAGAACCTACATCAATGGTACAGTTAGCTTGTAAAACTTCAGCCGTAATATTGTATCCATCAAGATTAATTTCTGCTGTTAGTCTATTATCACCCTGTAACCTTACATTTTTTACAGGTATTGTTCTCCCTAAAGAAACACGGTAGATAGGTGGTATTAAATGATTAGCAATCCAATCTGTTACCTTAACGTGCTGATCCAAACGAAGAAAATCAATAGCTGCCTGGGCAGCATCATCCACAGCTAAACTAAAATCGGGTAAATCAACAATAGTCAAAGATTCTTTAATTATTCCTGCATTCTTAAATATAATTCCTTCTTCAATCCATCTGATAGCATGAGTACGAGCGCGAAAATACTCTTTTAAATAATTCGGTTTTTGTGCTTGATTGTAACGTTCAATGGAGCTTTTTAACTTGGGGGTAAGTGTTGGCTCATTAGGGTCAGGAAGTGTTCGCCATAAGGCACGCCAATAAGCTGCACTTAGAGAATTAAAGTATCTTAGTCTAACTTCAAACTGATGTTTACGGGTATTTTGAGAATTTGATACTGCCCATTGATTATTCTCATCAATTTCTAAGTTTGTCTTAAAATCAAAAACATCTTGAGAAAAAACTTGATCTAAACTAACAACTTTACCACTAATTTTTCGTTGCCAATGATAACGCCTTCCAAACCACTTTAGAGAACTTACAACGGCTAAATCTCTACCTGTCCATCCTAAAGCATAACGACGATCTACTTCATCGGAAAGACAAGAGTAAATAAGTTGTTCTAAACTTTCCCGACAACCCAACAATTCTCGTAAATGACTTAATAATTGAGAACTAACACGAGAACAACCCTCAACTAATTGAGTCATTTCTTGACGTGACCAAACATAAAAATGAATTGGAGCTTGTTCTGTTTTAGCAACTGAGTCGATTGCATCCACTAATTCTAATAAAAATCCTTGTATTAACTCTTTTTCAGAACCATTATCTTCTTTATAATCTCCTGTCCATGCTGAAGTTTTAAATTTAATTAAATCTTCTCCTTCAAGTTCTTTTTCTTTAAAAATACGTTTATTATTTTCATCAATTCCTTCTTCTAAATATTCTTTAATGTTAGGATCTGGTTGCCATTTACCATCTGCATTTTGCTCAAATTTTGGGTCTAATTTTCCCTCACTTTTAGTAACATGAGCAGCCAGCGCACCTATTCTATTTTCTACATAATCATATTCAACAGAAAGATAGACACGAATGAGTCTTTCTCCATTAATTGTATGTTCAGGAAGTTGACTGTTACCTGAATATTTTGGCAGTTGTTGCACTTCATAGGTTCCTGGATCTAAGTCTCCACCAGGAAGAGTCCGCCGACGAGTGTTGGCTTTTAATTGAAGCAGTTCTAGATTCTCTGTAAAACTTATATCTTGTTGAAGTTGAATAGCTTGATTTCCTGCTAAGTCAATCTCGGCTAAATCATCAAGATTTTGAATACCTACTTTATTCAATGATTTAACAACTGATGAATCTATTCCCAATAATTCTAAACGGCGTTCTCTGGCACTTTCAGCTAAACAATGAACACTCAATGTACAGTCACTACATTTTTGGTCTAATTGATAATCTAAATTAGTTAAATCAGTTTCAACAATACGCTTTAGTACACCATCAGAAGCTACTAAACGATTAATATCAGCTTCTATCGTATCTAAATTTAAGGCTTCTGATTTAATAATATCCTGACTTTTATTTGTATTTTCATCAATACGAACTACAACACATTCAATATTTTCAGGCTTTAAATTTATTCCATTAATAGTGATTAGATTATCGTTTATTAGTTGACGTACAAGCATTCGATATAAAGCAACCTGAATTTGATGATAAGTTCTATCTTTTCGAGACGCTTTACACTCAACTAATCGCAGTTTAGGTTGTTCATTTTCCCAAAAAACAATTACAAAATCAATTTGCCCAATAATCTCAAATTCTCCCAGTTTTCCATTGATACCAATTTCCCGTCCATAAGCTTTTTGTCCGACTGACAAATTTGTTAACTTTTCAACAAAGTCATTCCAATTAGTTGATTTGTATTTCTCAGAATTCTGCTCTCTTTGGATTAAATCTACTAATCCTTCTGTTTTAAGTGATTTCTCCCATTCATCCTCTCTTTTTCGACCTTCTGCTTCTAAAACCGGGTCTAAAGAAGTTGAAAAAATCAACTCATAAAAAGGAATATCTTTTTTGGCAAGTTCATAATTTTTGTACTTTAACTTGAAACGGCGATCGCATGACTGATAACGAATATATTCAGCAATGTCAGTAGCTCTAACAAATGGCATTGTCATTTGAGCTTCTTGGTTCTCCGTATTTTCGTCGGGCATATTCGTAGATTTCTTGAATGTTTGTATTATAATTCACTAAAATTTGTCATTTTACAACACTTTAGAGGAGATATTTTCTCTATTTCCCCGTCCTCCTTCTTTTTTACCTGATAAATATCCCACCGCAATTGCAGATTCAGCCAGAAATCCGGTGAGTTGCCGAAGAACTTTGCCAGGCGGAGTGCCGTGCTGGGGGTAATGCCTCGTCGGGCATTGACTAGCTCGTTGACTCGCTGGTAAGGAACGTGAAGTCTTAAAGCCAGCTCTCGCTGTGTCAGGTTCATCGGTTCCAGAAAATCATAAAGGAGAACTTCTCCTGGATGGCTGGGGGCGCGATGGGTTGGTACTCGGATCATCTTTCACCTCAATGGTAGTCCACTATCTCTACTTGAGAAGGTCCGCTTTCTGTCCAAACGAAACAGATGCGGTACTGGTCGTTGATTCGGATGCTGTACTGCCCCTTCCTATCTCCTCGGAGTGCCTCCAACTTATTCCCTGGTGGAATTCGGAGATCGTCAAGGGAGACCACAGAGTCAAGCTGGTCGAGCTTGCGTCGCGCCACTGCCCACGCCGTTTTTGGACAGGTGCGCCGAGCTGCTCTCGTATCCACACCGTTGAAGATATCCTCTGTCCCATTGACTCCAAATGAAACGATCATACCTTCATGGTATCACGGCTATCATGCTATGCAAAACAGAAGAGGAATAACTTAGCTAAATCTGGCTTGTGGCTAACGTCACCTCAAGGCTGAGATATGCCACTGTGATCGCCATCGTTGTAGGGTGCGTTCCCCAAAATCGATCGCTGGATCAGTAGGAGCCACATTAGGGAACGCACCATGCACATTAATTGAATCTGTGAGTCTAAGTGCGAGCGCACCTAAAAATGAGCAGCAATTCCAAATTTAAGGTTTCATGACATAAAAATCCTTATGACAATTTGTAACCCCTAAATCAGGTTTTTATGTCAAGCTATTTTGAAAGCCTTGCTAGAAAACAGTTTTAGGGACAAGTATAATTAGTCACTTGCATAAATGAGATGCTCCCGATAATTTTAACTGCTGGGGCAGGACTTTTCTGGACGGTCATCACCAGAAAAAATTCCTCGCTACCCGTGGCTAAAATGCGCTCACCTGTATTAGTTTTCTCGACTCTTAAAGTCACGGGAGTGATAAAAGTTCCCTGCATAGTTGCGCCATTTTGAGTGATAGTAAAACTATTTTTTCCGAGAGTGACATTTCCCTGGGTATTCATCACCCAAGTTTTATTAATAAATTCTGGTTGCTCGACTTTACCTAATAGACATCTCCAAAAATTTATAAGTCAGTCACAGCAAGGAAGAGAGGCAGATTAGACCAAGAGTCAAAATTAGCTCTCAAAACTGATTAATCAGGGTTTAAAGAGACAAAATCCAATTTTGACGGAAAACTATGGCTAATTATAACGTCAATTACTTCCCCTGATTGCTCCCATTCTATTACTTCTAAAATTAGCGTATCTCAACCTTACTAAGCCACAAACGGTAAGTAAAACCGATTTATAGCGGTTCTCGCATCTGTGCGGCACACTTAAACCTTTGCTGATTAAGCTGTTCAGGATCGGGAATGTACCTCTTGTGAATCAGAAACTCTATATATCGACTTTTATTTAATCTAAATCTTTCTTGAACTACTTTAAATACTTTGACAACTCGAATTAAATGCTCAACAAAAATTCGCCGAGGTGATAAAACTTTATTTTCTTTAATTTGATTCTCGGTTAATTCTCCATTCTTCGGTTTTTTATCAGGAGTTCTGATTTGATTTTCTCCTAGGTAAGCTTTATCTCCAATAAAAGTTTGTTGAGAATCGAATTTGCTTAAAGTTTGCCGACAGATTTTTATGTCGCTCGTCGGATCAGGTTGACCAATAACTACATCAACAATATCTTCAGCTTTTGGCAAGACAATAAATTGACTTTTTCAAGTATGTATTTTTTGCTTTCCCAAATAATATATTTTTTGTTCTTGATAATCGGTCGGCCTCTCCACAGGCTGTTCTGCGCTATCGACAATCAACTCATATAGCGTTTCCTAAGCTAGTGAGGTACGCCTATTTTTCTTCCCTTTTGCCTAAAACCCATAACTTTTGTACCTCATCAGACTGAAAAACGCTATAGTGAACTCTACTTTACAAATACCTTCTTTCCCGATCTAACTCCGGCAGATATTGAAGAAGCTATCCACTGGTTTCAAAATCGCGAGCGTCGCTTTGGAAAATAGGATCAAGCAAATTAAACCAACTATGATCCTTGAGTTCAAATTAGGTTCAATGACTCAATCTATTCATCAATTATAGCGGTGTGCAGTCGTATGAGGTACAGTGTCACGAGCTATAAACCATGCTAGGCAAAGCTTGGTTTGTATCTCACTCAAGCGCTTACCGCTATAATCCCTTAATTGTTCAATTATTATTTCCTCTTCTTGGCACTTCTTTATTTGTTGTAACAAACTTGGCGGTAACTCTCCTTCAAAAAGTTTTTGCCAATAGGTAAAGATGTTATGAGCCGTTGATTCACTCACTTGAAACATTAGTCCTAAGATTTGAAAGCTTAGATGATGTCTTAAATAAACCAACATTAGAACAATTTGTTCCTCTTCTGATAATTTAGGAGGTGTTCCGCTTCCTGGTTGATTAATCCTAATTTTGGTTTTTTCGATTTCTGATTGGTTTCTCTGATGTATAAGTTTTCCAAGTGCCATCAGTTGTTCTAGTTGTTGGTAGTCAATCCTTAATAATCTTTTAGTTTGTTTCGGATATTTTTGAATGTATTCCCAGGTGTAGTTTTTCATGGCTTTTTTTGAATCACTATTTGTTTTATTATATCCTATTATTGTGATTTAATTAAATTAGGTCGAGGTCTAATCTATTCCTCATCTAAGGGTAAACCAAAACGCACTTTCCCACGAGCAAAAAAGCGACCGAATTGCAGTTCATAGACTTTATCTTCGTCCTGGGTGGCTACTTCCAGATCGCCACGAGCATAACTGACACAAAGTAAAGCATAACCTCTGGCTTTTAATTCCGGCGATAGTCCGATCGCTTCTGGTTGATGGATATCTCCCGATAATACCCTGACCGCGCAGCTGGTACAAGCTCCATTGCGACAGGAAAAGGGTAATTGATAGCCCTGTTTTTCCAGACTGTGCAGTATATAGTTATCGTCGGGAACGGTGGTGGTAATTTTTTCGCCCGTCTGACGATTGTTAACGGTGATTTGATGATATTTAGTCATAGTTTAGTTAGGCGGAAATTAAATTATCGATGCAATTCTAGATAGTTCTAAATTTAGGGGCTATTTTGATCAGCCATTTCGATTGTATCATAAATCATTGCTCAAATAGTCATCATCTTGATAAATTCTACTTGAGAACTATTGACTTTTTTTGGGGTCGATTGCCAATTTTTATGGCTCTTTAAAATTCATCTCTTTTAATCTAACTGCACCGTCAATAATTGAGATTTCCTGGGAGCCAATTTGCACGATCGCATCTAATCCCTTACCGATAATTTTAACTGCTGGGGGACGACCTTTCTGCACGGTCATCACCAGAAAAAATTCCTCGCTACCCGTGGCTAAAATGCGCTCACCTGTATTAGTTTTCTCGACTTTTAAAGTCACGGGAGTGATAAAAGTTCCCTGCATATTTGCGCCATTTTGAGTGATAGTAAAACTATTTTTTCCGAGAGTGACATTTCCCTGGGTATTCATCACCCAAGTTTTATTAATAAATTCTGGTTCATCGACTTTACCTAATAATTTATCCATCAAGACGAATAATCCGGGGGAACCAGAGGATAGACTGTAATCGACGGCGAAAGAGCGAACTAGAGCGACTCCTGCCGGTTTACCCTGAGCGGAGCCGAAGGGTGGATTAGCCCCTTTAACCATGATTTTATCGGTTTTTAACGTAATTACTCCCGAACCATCGGGACTAGATTGAAAAGTTATCGGTTTTGCCTGGAACCAAGGCGGTGTTTTCGGGAAAGTAACCGTATTTTCGGAGTTCCAGTCACCTTCTGACCCCTCAAAACTCGCCCAATGTCCTCCTAATCCCCAAATTCTCACACTAGCGACATCGGGAAAAGACCATCCCCCCACAAAAGGTTGCTGTTTGAGATAGATACTAGCGACAAAATCCTCTTCATTTTGCCAGCGATTACGAAAAACATAAAATCCCTTTTGTTGATCAACTAAAACCCTGGAAAGTTGGCGATCGGGATTTTCGGGAGTAAGATTAGATGAATAACCAGCGAGGAGAAAAGGGGCAATATGAGGATAATGGGGGTGAAAAAGTTGTTTTTCCTGTCCTTGCAATCGCCATTTTATTGCTGGTAGCAATGATTTATCGGTAATTCCCAATCCGATAGTTAATAAAGATACTCCTAAAAAAGTCTGATGTCTGCCGTAAGCAGGAATCAATAATTGACCATTTTTAGGGACAATTCTGGTTAAATAATGGGGGATCAATTGGGCTGCAGAGCAACCAGTTACTAAGTCTAATCCGAGACTATTTCGATACCCTTGCAAAAAAGGAAAAACACTGATAACCATAGGTTCCGTGGTGTATAAATCCCCTTCCGTGCCAAATCCTTGATCGCCGATAGCTTTGGTAAAATAGCGTTCTAGGTGACGTTTAGCCATTTCCACCTGTGCCGAGGGAGAATAGAGAGAATCGGCTGGTAAATCCTCCTTGAGAATCGCTAAACTAGCTAATCCTGCCGCACCTCTTGCCCGCGCATTCCAGTTACTAACTGCTTCTCCATTCCATCCATCTTTGGGTGAACCACCTTTGAGAAGTTTTTTACTTTCACTGAATAACCAGCCAGTAATTTCCTGTTGGCGCTTTTCTCCCCAAAAATCATAACAAAGATCGTAGGCGAGAGCGACTCCGGCGACAATTGACGATTGTTCTAAGAGTCTTTTGCCCGGATTTGTACGGGTTTTTTCGATAATTTCCCAGGCGGTTTCTGCTGATTTTTTATCTTGATTTAAAATTGCTAAAAAACAATGACCTGTGGCATGATAACCCCCATTAGGCACATAACCATCGTAATAAATTTTTTCCTGTAAACTGTTGTTTAATTGGGCGATAATAGTTTGACCGATGGGAGTTTTCGCTTTTTCTCTGAGATTAGTTAATTCTGACTTGCGAAAGATTAAACGGGGATGTTCTCGCGCTTGTAGGGGTTGGTAATTAGGAACAGGATTAGGCCATAAAGGGGAAATTGTGCCATTAACTTTGTTTTGTAGTCTTCTTCCCCCTAAAGTGCCTTGATAACTGCCGATAAGTTGGTCTTGGTGGGGGACAATTTCGATATTATAGATAGCTTCCCTGACTTCCGCTTGCCAAGGGTGAGTTTGAATGTTCATTTTCACCTGTAATCGCCAAGCATTGTCTAATTTAATCGCTTTTACCGTACCTTGGTGATCTACTTCTTTATTGAATTTCGGTGCGTATCCCCACACCGACGGCTGACAAACAGCGCGATCACAGCTTAAATCTAGGGTAAGATTTTGATAAACGGGTTTATCTTGCCACAGTTTCCAAACGCCATTTTTCAGGGTTAAATGAAGGTTGCCGGTTAATAATTGCGGATCTATGGTTTCTTGACTAGGTGCGCTTGTACCACCTAGCAAAAGCAAGGGAATGGCCGCTAAAAAAGGAGATATTTTCATATTAAACAAGCAAGGGGAAATATAAGGTATTCCAGGAAGAATAATTTCCAAATAAATTGGTAGAATCGGCTGATTTCGCTTTTATCTTCTAAATTTACCCTGCGACTACGCCACCAAAGAAGAAGAAGTAGGAGCAGATGGGCGACAATGGCCAGAGAAGAATTAATTCCGGTTATCCCCAAGAGACCGACGGCAATCATCCCACCATAACATAGGGAAATTGTCAAGAGGGAAATTGTTAAGATTTTTTCTGGGCCGAGAAGCAGGGTAAAAGTGGTAATTTGGTAAATGCGATCGCCTTCTAGGTCAGGAACATCCTTAAAAATAGCGATCGCAACGGTAAAAACGAGAACAAAAGCTGTTAAAACCCAGACTGAGGGATAGATAGACTGATTTTGATTAATAACTGTGTTGTAGTGGCGAAAAAGACCTAAATTGACGATGACACCCCGGACGGTAAAAATACAGAAGGCTGCCCAGAGGGGAAAGCGTTTTAAACGCACTGGTGGCAAGGAATAGGCAGTGCCGATGAGTAAACTAATCCCCACGGTGATTAAAAGCCAAAAACCACCGATAAAAGCCAGTATAATTGCTAAAATACCGCTTAAACCCACGATCAACCCTGCTGTCAACCGAGAAAATTCGCCCTTGGCTAGGGGAAGATGGGGTTTATTGATTTTATCGATGTCGATGTCTTCCAACTGATTTAAACCGACGATATAGACATTACCCGCGAGACAAGCGACCCAAGTGAGCAATAAAACCGACCAATAGCTAAAAAAATCGCTAATATTGCCTAAAGCAATTAAATACAGACTTAAAACACTCAAAGAAGTGCCGATAATCGTATGGGGACGGGAAAATTTCCAGAGACTCCCTAACCGGTCAAGAAAGTTAGGCTGGGGATGGTTAACTGGAAGAAAAGGAGCTTGATTCATAAAAAAAATCAATCCTAGGGCAAGTAATCTGTTAAAATGATAATCCAGACTCAAACCCTGTGGAGAGGTGGCAGAGTGGTTGAATGCGGCAGACTCGAAATCTGCTTTAGGGTCACACCTAACGTGGGTTCAAATCCCACCCTCTCCGTTGAACTGATAACTTAGTGGTGTCGTTAAGGAGCTTAAGGAATATAGCGTTGTCTTGGGTGGTTTCCGCAAGAGCAAAAGCTTTTCTAATCGCCCTTAACTTCTTCACTTTTTCATGGCCAGGGTCAACCCATCACCAATGGGAATAATACTGATATTTACCCGTTCATCCTGCTGAATTTTGGCATTAAGGGAACGGATAATTTTGGTGCGATTATCGGTGCTATCGGCCGCCGCTACCCGTCCCGACCAAAAGACATTATCGATAGCGATAATTCCGCCGCTTCTGACCAATTGTAACGCCCGTTCGTAGTAGCAATCATAATTACTTTTATCGGCATCGATAAAGACAAAATCAAAACTATTACTTTCTCCCCCGGCGATTAATAGATCTAAAGTCTCCAGGGCCGGGGCAATTCTTAAATCGATTTTATCAGCGACACCGGCCTGCTGCCAATAACGACGGGCTATACTGGTATATTCTTGGCTCAGATCACAGGCGATCAGCTTGCCTTCTGGGGGTAAAGCTAAGGCCACCACTAGCGCACTATAACCGGTAAAAACCCCTATTTCTAGGGTTTTTCTCGCCCCGATCGCCTGTACCAAAAAAGCCATAAACTGACCTTGTTCGGGGGCAATCTGCATAACTGCCAGGGGTTGAGAGGCAGTTTCTTGACGTAATTGAGCTAAAATCGGGGGTTCTCGCAGACAGATAGATTGATAATAGGAGTAAAATTGTCGATCGAGTCCAAGAGTTTGATTAGCCATAAAAAAATTCCTAGTGAATGGGTTGATCGAGTAAAATTCTGGGTAATCTGAAGCCAGAGAGAGCGCATTGGTTGACCAAAAAGGAAGACTTGGCAGGAAGCAAATCATGACGAAACCCGACTCGGATCATTTCTTTAACGAAGATCTCGAACAGTTGTTAGAGAGTTTAGAAAACAAAAACACCGACGGTGACGAGACTCTAGACGAACTCAGCTTTTTATTTGAGCAGACTTCCCCGCCAGCGGCGAGGTATGGGACTTCTCTTGACCAAACCCTGTCTTCCTTGCCCTTAGAACAGGAATTAGCAGAACTTTTTGGCGATAGCATCAATTGGGAAGAAGCCGCCACTAATGATCTTCATTCCACCCCTGGGACTGCTCCCAAGTCAGAACCAGAAGATTGGGATGATCTGGAATCGCTGCTGCTAGAAAATGCAGCAGTCCGGGATTCAGAAGCAATTATAACCATCAGCAACCCGAATTTTTACGACAGCCTCGAAGACTTAGACGCTTTTCTGGAAAAACCGACTCCCCCAGAGCAATCGCCACTGCCGGACATCTTTGAATCCCTAGAGGTCTTCCTCTCGGAATCCACAGCAGGGGAGCCGGTGGCGGCGGCGGAACCTGTCCAATGGTTAGAATCACCGGAAATTGCCCCGGAAAGCTCCCCAGAGGATGAATTCAAGGATTTAGAAAAACTCCTCGAAGAAACCAATCCACCGGTCGGGTTAAATAACCTGCGTCCCCTTGTTGCTAAAGCTTTTGAACAGACGATGCGGGTGCCGATCAAACAATTGGACAACCTCAGCAATCTGATCGGGGAACTGGTGGTTAAACGCAATCGCCTTGAACAGGAACAGGATCGCCTGCGTCTCTTTTTAGATAATTTGCTTAACCAAGTCCAAAATCTCAGCGATGTGGGCGGTCGGATGCAGGATCTCTATGAAAGAAGCCTCCTAGAAGGGGCTTTACTGGCTAGTCGCAATGCTGGCGGTGCCATCGGTTACGGTGAAGTTCAGGGAAAAAATCAGGGCAATTCGGCTATGACTGGGGAACTAGATGCCCTAGAGATCGACCGTTTTACCGATTTCCACTTATTATCCCAAGAGATGATCGAATTGATCGTGCGAGTGCGAGAATCGGCCTCTGATATTCAATTTGTCGTCGATGAAACCGATCAGGTGACGCGCAGTCTGCGACAGGCTACCACCCAACTACAGGAAGGGATGACCAAATCGCGCATGGTTCCCTTTAGTCAAACTGCCGATCATCTACCCCGGGCAATTCACGATATTTCCCTGAAACTGCACAAACAAGCCAAATTAAAAGTGGAAGGAGGGGGTGTTCTCATCGATCAGATGATCCTTGAACATCTCAATAGTCCCATGATCCATCTGGTCAACAATGCGATCACCCACGGCATTGAATCACCCCAAGAACGCATGGCCAAGGGCAAACCTGTCCACGGTACGATCTGGGTCCGGGCATTCCTACAGGGCAATCAAACCGTGATCACCGTTAGTGATGATGGGGCCGGTATTGATGTTAATCTGGTTAAACTTAAGGCGATCGAAAAAGGCCTGATCAGCGATCGGGAAGCTCAAAACCTCAGTACCCAAGAAGTCTATGAAATTCTTTTTCATCCCGGTTTTAGTACCAAAGATCAGGCTGATGATTTTTCCGGTCGTGGGGTGGGTTTAGATGTGGTGCGGATCAGTTTAATCGATGTGCGCGGGACCGTGACTATTGACTCGGTACTGGGCAAAGGAAGCACTTTTACCCTCCGTTTACCCCTAACCCTGAGTATCTGTAAGGCCCTCTGTTGTGTTAGTAATCATGCTCGCATCGGTTTCTCCATGGACGGAGTGGAAGATATGAAGGATTTCCAGGCCAGGGATATCCAAATAGATGGGGAGGGACGGCCCTGCGTTTTCTGGCAAAACACTTTACTACCTTTCCAACCCCTGAGCGATTTGCTTTCCTACAATCGGCAACTTAGTCGCGGTAGTTTTTACACCGGCAAACAGGAGGAAGACTCTTTTTCGATCGTGATTCTGCGCGGTGGCAATAATCTCCTCGCGGTACAGGTGGATCAAGTGATTGGGGAACAGGAGATCGTGATCAAACAGATCGAAGGACCGATTCCGAAAACGGCTGGGATTGCTGGGGCGACGGTTTTAGGGGATGGTACGGTGATGCCCGTCGGCGATGTGTTAGAGTTAATCGACATCGCCAGGGGTCGTCTGCGTATCGATAACGCTGGTCTTTTGCCCCAATCTGTACCGCCTGTAGATGTGGAAACTGGCCAAAAATCCGAGGCTGTGGTTCTGATTGTCGATGATTCGATTACTGTTCGGGAATTGCTCTCTTTAAGCTTTAGTAAAGCCGGTTATCGTGTGGAACAGGCCCGGGATGGTCAAGAAGCTTGGGAAAAATTACGCGGTGGTTTGCCCTGTGATATCGTTTTTTGCGATATCGAGATGCCCCGCATGAATGGCCTGGAATTACTGTCTAATTTGCAAAAATCCCCCCGATTAGCGGCGATTCCCGTGGCTTTATTGACTTCCCGAGGCTCGGAACGTCATCGTCAGGTGGCGGCGAAATTAGGGGCTAGTGGTTATTTTACCAAGCCCTACACGGAAAGAGATTTACTCTCGGCAGCTGAAAGAATGATTGCGGGGGAAGTGTTACTAGCTAATAGTATTAAAGCGACTCCTAATCAGTTTTTATCCTCCGATACAACAATTATTGATAGTAATCCCGCTAATTTGTTGGCACAATCGAGTCCTCTCGTCTTGATTGTCGATGATTCGTTAATAGTGCGGGAAATGTTAATGATTTCTTTGGTTAAAGCTGGTTATCGCATTGAACAGGCCCAGGACGGTTTAGAAGCATGGGAAAAATTACAGGCCGGATTAGCTTGTGATCTGATTCTCTGCGATATCGAAATGCCTCGCCTGAATGGGTTAGAATTGCTCTCTCGTCTGCAAGAGGATGAACAACTTCAGGGGATACCAGTGGCGATAATTACCTCGCGCGGGACGCAAAAAATTCAGTATCTCGCCGCTGCTAAAGGAGCAAAAGGTTATTTTGTCAAGCCCTATATTGAGGATGTTTTACTTTCAGCAGTCCAACGTTTAATCGCTGGTGAGGTATTAATCCAGAAAGAAAATTCCGTGGATTAGCTGAGGTTAAGTAGCTGGTTATAATTAAATTAAAAATGGATTTTAGGTTCGATCCCCCCTTATTAAGGGTAGGACTGTTTCATTCTCCCATCAGAATATCAAAAGTAAAAGCGATCACTATCAGGTAAAATGAGAAGTGACCGCCAACTTTTTAAATATATGTTGAGCTTAATAGAAAAACTGAAACAAGTCAAGGACTTTCGGAAAGATAAAGGAAAAAGACACCCTTTATGGATAGTATTAGTAGTAATAATACTGGGAACAATGCTAGGATACTCAGGTTATAGAGAACTAGGAGAGTTTGCTAAAAATAACTTGCCCTGAGCCAAGTCGAAGGGTCGGCACAGGCTCAGTCAAGAATTTAACATAATTCCAGAAAGAGTCCCATCCTCTTCAACAATTAGAAGGGTAATGATCAGGGTAAGAGCATCTCAATTAGGCTTGACAAAAGGCTTTCAGCACAGTCATCATATAATTATTATCCATGGCCGCCCGTTTACTTTTTTGTGCCAGACTACGTCGGTAAGTGGATTCCTGGTTAAGAGCGTTAAGTGCCACTCGTCTCAAGAAGGCAAAATTACGAGGGCTGTGGCCTGAGCGAATTCGACATTTATCTTCATTAAAGGTAACATCTAAAATCCAATGAGCCTGATTTTCAATGCCCCAATGTTTACGAATAGCATTACCTATTTTTTGAGCATCAGCAGGGAGAGAACTGAGATAAAATTGGACTTCACAAGTGGTTTTATGACCAAGATGACGAACTCGTTTAACCATGATAATACTTTGAAGTCCTTGCCATTGAGCCTGTTGATAAAGACCGCCGAAAGCTTCTAAGGGGACAGCCCAAAACCAACGTTTTTCGAGACGATGATGACCTTTTTCCAGACGGTAATCATAACTAAATTGAATACCATCAAATTGATGTGCTTGAGCTTGCTCAAACCAGTTTTTGACCTGAGTATAAAGAGTCGGATGATTAGCTTTAAGGGCGACAACGTAGTCAGCTTTTTTGGCTTGAATATGATTAATAATCGCCGTTTGAGTTCCCATAGCATCAAGGGTGATAATTGCCCCTTGAAGGTCTAATAGTTCTAATAAAGCGGGAATAGCGGTAATCTCATTGGATTTATCTTCCACCTTGACTTGTCCTAAAACTAATTTCTGCTCCCCCGCCCAAGCCGTCACTAAATGCAAGGCTTTAATTCCTTGATTACGGTCGTAAGAACCTCTGAGACTTTTCCCATCTATGGGAACTATTTCCCCCGAAAGAGAACCGATTAAATGGGGCAGCCATTGAGACAAAACTTTGGCCAAAGCTTACGGGTTAATCCGTTCAAAAACCCGCCGAAAAGTATCATCAGAAGGAATGCCATTAGGTAATTCTAAAAACTCAGATAACCAAGACTGCTTACTGAGTCCATAATTTTCCATGTCTTCCCAACCTTCGGCTCCTGTTATAACTGCTAAAACAGCAATGACTAAAATATCGGTTAATAAATGTTTTTGGGTTCGGGACACTCTCGGGTCAGGAATATCTTGAAGATAAGTCAATAAACTAGCTTGAATTTCATTGATTGATGTTAAAGGAAACTCAGGTTTTAGTTGAGCTTTATTTCCAGTGGGGAGAACGGGGGAAAAACCTTGACCCATGAGCTATTTCCTCGTTAATTTTCATAAACAACAGTGAGACTAAGGCTAATTATAAATTATACAGAGGTAGCAGGGGCTAAGTCTGGGTACTGGCAGTGCGGGACGGTGCTATGGCGATTTCATTACCCTATTCAGAAATCTTTATCAAGTACAATTTATACCAAATTAGATGAGCTTACCCTGGGTTTTACCATTATTCAGCAAGCCCTAATTATGTGCTACCTTAAATTAAGTCCCCTGTGACAAATACCCGATCCTCTCACGGCGGGACTCCAATCCAGCAATGATTTATTAATAAATATCACCGGATTTACTGGGACTTTACCAGCTTTAGGGAGAATTAACGTTAGTAGCTTTTTTATCTAAGTGTCTAAGTTATCCTTCTAAGTCACCTAGAAAACGGGTTTCTTCAAGAAACTATTTAGAAACCAGTTTTCTTTGAGAAACCCGTTTTCTGCAAACGCCTATTTAGAAAATAGGTTTCTTTGAGAAACCCGTTTTCTTGTAATGGTTTAAATCCGATCGCTGGGGGGTTGCCGCTCTAATTTGTCCAAAATGCGCTTGAGCAAGACACTGTAAACAGGTTCGCCACCTAAGAAGTGGGCTGTGATGGCAGCACAGATGCAAGTCAGTAAAATAGGCAGCGCCACCAAAAAATTATCCGTCAATTCCATCACCAGCATGACGGCGGTGAGGGGAGCGCGGACCGTGGCCGCCACTAATCCCCCCATCCCAGCGACGGCAAAAACCCCGGGTTGGGGCAGTTGACCCGGAAACCAAGCATCGCACACTTGTGCCAGCCCTAAACTGAATAGAGTAGCCAAGGCTAACATCGGGGCAAAAATCCCGCCAATTTCCCCGGAACCATAACAAATCATTGTTAGGAGAAAGCGCCCTAAGAAAACCAGCAGCAAGACCGCTCCTGGAGCTTCACTATTAAAAGTCCAGATGACCGATTGATCGCCACTGCCAACTAAGGGAGCGTAGAGCCAACCGAGCCAACCGATCGCACTTCCCACCAATAACCCCAGCAGTTGGTAAGGAAGTCCCCGCAGCCGGCCAAACCAGTCTAGGGAACGAAACAGGAAAAAATTAAAATAATAGCCAACGATTCCCAGTCCAACCCCCAAAATCACGAACATCCAGAGAGTCCCGAGAGGAACTCTCTCGAAATGGGTGATTTTCATGAAACCCTCTTGACCTACAAGCAGCCGGAGGACAATGGCCGCCGTGATAGAGGCAACCATCACTGAACGGTAGGACAAAATCCACGAGTCAAATTTAGGGCGCACCTCTTCGGTGACAAACAAGATACCGGCGATCGGGGCATTGAAAGCTGTGGTTAAGCCGGCCCCTGCTCCCGAAGCGATCAGGATACGCGCCTGTTCAGAGGAAGCCCCGACGAAAGCAGCCACCATCTTACCGATAGCGCCTCCGATTTGAATGGTCGGCCCTTCAAAACCAGCAATCATCCCCGCCCCAATGGAGAGCATCCCGCCAAAAAACTTGACCGGCAGGACTCGCCGCCAGTCGAAGGGCAAGAGGTTGTCGAGCGCCCCTTCAATCTGGGGAATGCCGCTGCCAGCCGTATCCGGTGCTACCCTCCGCACCAGCCAGAAGCTGGCATAGACCATCCCCCCGGCTACCAGGCCAGGGATTAACCAATTCAGAATCGGGTAATCAGCCAGAGCAGCAGCCAGTTGTTGCCGTTGCTGGAGGATGTGGTGTACGGTCATCCGAAAGCAAGTACCCACTAAACCAGCTAGAATGCCAACAATTGCTGCCCACAGGACGACCCGGTTGAGCCGGTGCTTGGCCTCTAAAAATCGGGCCGGAATGTTGCCCAAGATATCCAATGGGGATGTGGGACTAGAATCGCTCTCTGCCATAGAAAAGGATGAGTAACTGTTGGTTTAAGGTTAGCATTGAGAGTATCAATAGTCTGCCCAGACATCTCTCCTGACACCTAAGTAGGGTCTGTTGAAAAAGTTTTTCGTGGGTGTAGGGTGTAGGGTTTTACCAATTTTGAGGGGGTCAATCACCTAATTTTCAGGGAAAAAGTCCAGGGATTTTACCCCTGATCACTCCAAGGGCTGGCAGTTTTTGATTTCAAAAAAACCTAAAAATATTATCCAACAAGGTTTTTAGATTTATTCAGCAAATCCCATTTACAGTCATGAAGAAAATTCACCCCGAGTTGAGTCAACTAAGGTTCTTCTATGGCATTCAATCAGCGGTCGCCATAGCCCTACCCTTGCTCATCGGCCTCTTGATGGGCAATCTCAAGCTCATCATTTTACCTGCTCTGGCTGCATTTTTGATTAATTTATTCCTGGGTAGCCTGTCTGTGAGTTACCGAGATAAATTACTAGGATTGGCGATCGCTACCTTAGGCTGTGCCGGGGTCATGAGTCTGGGAACGGTGAGTGGCCAGATGCCTTGGTTGCTGGTTATCCTCACTTTTCCCTTGTTGCTGCTCCTCAACTTTATCGGTGTGCTAGGAAGTACAGCCACGGCCATCGGACAGGTAGTGGCAGTGTTTTGGTTGATCTCTACTCACCTACCCGGCAATCTGGATCTGGCCCTAGAAAGATTTTGGTTACTCTTATTGGCCGGCATTTGGGTAATGGTTCGACCCTGGGTAATATGGCTCAACGATCCCTACAGGCCAGTTAAACAAGCCATCATTGCCAGTTACCAAAGCTTGACCCATTTTCTCGAAACTGTTGCCCGAGTTGAGATTGTCGATAAGGACGAACTCTGGGATGTAGAAACATCCCAAGCACAACATCAAACTGGAACAATGATCGCCCAAGCTCGTAGCCTCTGGCACGAGGTTTATATTAGTCAACCCGGCACTCATATTGAAGGCCAGCGCTTGATTTTTCTGATTGAGAAGCTAACTGATATGTATCGGGAAGTAATTGCTCTGACAGAAGTGGTTGTAGGACAAAACAAGAGAGAATTGGCTGAGATGGGACCAGAGCTTAAGCAAGCCTGCCAAACCTTGATCGAGGTAATGAAAACCCTGGATGATATAGTTAAATTGAGGAATACAAGCGATCGCCAAGAAATTGCTCAAGAAACCTTGGCGATGCTCACAACTTTACAGCAGCAAGTGCAAGACTTAAAGAAAAAGTTCCGTATTGGCAGTAATTCCCCGGAAACCATCACACCTAATCTCCATAAACTCATCCTAATTCTGAACAATCTGGCAGAACAAATTGATGCCACTATTACCCTACTCCTCGACCACCAAAAGCAAGTCGAGGTGGCACTCCAATCAGTTCCCTTAACTCCTGTCACCTCTTTTTGGGAAATATTGAAAAATAACTGGACTTTTGAGTCGATTAATTTTACTGCGGCTATGCGTCTAGCCACTGTCACTACTTTTGCCCTGTTGGTATCCATTCTACTCCATTGGCATCACGGTTATTGGATAGCTTTAACGGTGCTGTTTGTTCTCCAGCCAGATTATGGTGGCACAATCCAAAAGGCTATACAGCGCATTGGTGGCACTATTTTAGGAGTAATCTTAGCAACTCCCATAGTTTTGCAAATTCAAGATCTAAACCTACTAATAATAATTCTAATTATCTTAGCTGCCCTAACTGCTGCCTTCCGTTTTGTCAATTATGCTTTCTTTATGCTCTTTCTGACCATGCTAATTGTGGTGATTCTAGATCTAGACGTACCCAAAGATTGGCAGTTAGCCGAGACAAGAGTTTTTCATACTGTATTGGGGGGAGCTTTGGCAGTTATCAGTTACTATCTTTGGCCGATTTGGCAGAGACGTTCCCTACCCCGAAGAATTGGCATTTTACTAGAAAAGAGTGTCAGTTATTTTCAAACTGTGGCCGCCGCTTATCAAGGACAAGCTCAAAGTGCCAAGATCTTAGATTTAAGCCGCCGTCAAGCTGAATTAGCCAGTGATAATGCTTTAGCTACTGTCCAGCGCATGAAACGAGAACCAAAGCAATTTCAGGGTAATGTGGTAGGAACAACAGAGTTGATTCTCAATGGGGTTAGTTTTATTAATGGAGTGACTACCCTTAGACAACATCTTCAGCAGTTTCAGTCTTCCCAAACACTGCCCGGATTAGATGAGTTTATTGAACAGGTGACGAAAACATTTGAGAATTTGCAACAAATCCAACAAACAGGGACTAACTCCTTGTCCATGCCCAATTTTAACCAAAGTTTACATAGGTTAACGGATTATTTAGAAACCATTCCAGAAGCTCAAACTGAAGAAGTAAGATCGTTGAGTTTTATCATTGCAGAGTTACATCAACTTACAGAGAAATTAAAGGGAATGTTCGCGGCGATCTCTTAGAGTAAGGAAAGGAAAAAGACTGTCACTCAATCCACTTATCAATAATGTTTGAAATTGTCTTATCCTGCTGCATCTGAAGTATATCAATGTTGAGTTTATTGAGGAGGGGACTATTTTGAGGTAAGACAAAGCCATAGGTCAAGAAAGATGAATAAATAGGCACAGTTGTCAAAGCTACCCCCGGATTTTCATCAAGATAATATTTTAAGACTCGATAGGAATCAAGAACCGCATCTACCTGACCGCTATACATTAAATTAATAGCTTGGTATAGACTGTTGGCCAAGACAGGAGTAATTTTATATTCAGAGGTGAGATTCATAAAATAAGAACTTCCTGCCAATAGGGCAACTTTTTTATTTTGTAAATCTTGAAGATTGCTCAACTCTTTAGCAGGTTGCTGGGTCAATGCTAGGGTAAAGGTTGTCACCAAACCTGCCGTAATTGAAGAGGTAATCGCTAGGGAAATCCACATCCATAAATAAGTAATAAACCTGCCAGTTGCAGTCACTGGAACTTTATCACCATAGCCGACTGTTGTTGTGGTAACTGACACAAACCAGAACGCTTCTCGCACCCCCTTAAAATAATTTTTGGGAAACTGTTCGGGATTGCGCTTATGTTCAACAAACCAGATGATATTAGATACTAAAAACAACAGCAGTACGAGTCCTAACACCGTTAGGAGCGCCGCTCGTTGCAAGAAGGGATGAATCAACTGCCAGAGGTTGGGGGCATGGCTGGGAACGAGTAGGGCCAGATAGGAGCTATAGTAAGGCTGAGTAAAAGCAACTTTTTTCAGGCGTTCTGGCGTAATTGAGATCGGTCCGACGAGCAAATCGAGGGTGCCATTAGCAACTTGATTAATACCTGTATCAACTTCCTTAACTATATAATACTCGTATTCTAAATTTTCTGAAGTGGCTATTCTCTGCCAAATCTCAATACTAATCCCATCAAACTTAGTTGTGCTTTTCGGTGGGTAGGCGGAAGATTTTGGAGAAGGCGAAGGTTTATTTGGGGAGGAAATATCATTGACAGTTAACACTTGACTTTCTATGACATAAGGCGGTGAAACATAGACACCGACTCTTAACTTAGGTGAGGCTTGAACGGGAAGAGCAATCAAGAGTAATCCCCCTATCACCGAACCAATTAAAGAATTAATCATAACAGGGATGAAATCTAAGGATGTAAATAAAAAGCTGTACCTAAAACGGCATATAAAATTAACAATAAAACTCCTTCTAGCCAATTAGACTGGCCATCGGAACTGATAGAACTGGTGATGAGAACTGCCGCCGTAGCCGCAAACATACCAAAAACGTTAAATTCTAGGGAGAGAGGAGTCGGGAAGAATAGGCTCACTAGAACTAAAAGTGGAGCCACAAATAAAACCACCTGCAAAGTCGAGCCAATAGATACCGCCACCGTTAAATCCATCTTATTTTTGAGGGCGGTTGTCACGCAAGTAATGTATTCCACGACTCCGCCAAATAGGGGTAGTAAAATAATACCTGTAAATAGCTCAGTCCAGCCTAATACTTTTACCGTCTCTTCTAGACTCCCCACCAGAATTTCTGAAATGACCACTAGAGCAACGGTACAGATGAGCAGAATTGTGACGGGTTTTCCAAATTTGGCCAAGCCCCGGTCGCTGACTGGCTGAGACTGATTTTCTCTCGCTTCTAGCGTATTTAATCTTTCCACATCTTGCTGAGACTTAAGGGAGAAAATGAGGCTTAATCCATAAAAAATTAGCAACAAAATAGCAGCCGCATAGGAAAAGTTTTGGATAGCAGCTTTCGGCAAACCGTCGGAAGTAAAGTGAATGGCACTGGGAGTCAGCAAAACTAACACAGAAAGCAGCAAGGAAGAGGCATTGAGGCGAGCAATTTCTGGTGCAAAATTTTGTTGTTGGAAACGCAAGCCTCCTAACAACATTGCCAACCCCAATCCTAAGAGTAAATTGGCAATAATCGCCCCTAAAATACTCGCCTTGACCACCTCGACTAATCCCGCCCTAAGCGCCACTACTGAGACGACCATTTCCGTTAAATTGCCAAAGGTGGCATTGAGCAGACCGCCTAGGGTCGGGCCAATAATGGCGGCAATGACTTCCGTTGCTTCAGCAATGAAGGCTGCCAGGGGAATGATCGCCAAAGCGGAGAGGACAAAGACGAGGACGGGTGATAACCTCAGCCACTCAGCAGCAAGAGTGATCGGTACGAAGATCAGCAGCAAGAGCAAAAATTTGTTTTTAGCTGACATGGGGGGGGTTCTCTTGACCGTCTTGGGGTGGTTGCGGAGGCGAACTCGGTTGAGGCGGAGATGTCCAGTCGATTTTCTTGCCAGCGAGCGCGCCTAAGCTCCGACCGATCTCTGCCCCCGCTGCACCAGCGACTAACTTGCCGATCGCCCCTCCGACCAAAGCAGTTCCTGTTTCCCCGACAAAACTACTCCCCGTCTTGATCGTCCAATCTCTCACGTCTGTCTGTGTGGGCGAGGCTTCCTGAGACGGCTTTCCTTGCCGCTCGACTTGTTGATTTAAGGCAACTGCTGCATCTGTCCCTAACTGTCCCCCCAAAACCTCTCCGGCCAGAGCACCTACCATGCCGCCCGCCGGCCCAGCGATTACCGTACCCAGAATTGCGCCCCCCGCAGTCCCCAGGGTTTCACCGAGCTTCTCGCCGCTTTTCTTGCTGAGGTGTTCTGCGATCTCGATCGGATTTGCTCCCGCCTGAGCCTTGTCCGGTTCGGGGTGGACAATTTCGTGGGTGACATCATAGCCTAACTTTGCTCCGGTGGCGCTGCCGGCAAAAGCACCCACTTGAGCACCCAAAACCGCCCCCCCCGGTCCAAGAGCCGAACCGATCGCCCCGCCAATCATTCCACCAGCCACTTGTCCCGCCGACATCCCCAGAAAAGCACCACCCACGGCCGCTGGATCCACTGCCTGGCTGATCTGGCCAGCGATTTGCCCGGTAGCTGAGACGACGGACTCTGCGGTTGCCGTTGCCGTTTGCAGGGCGGTTTGCCCGACTTGATTGGCTTGTTCAGCCAAGGGTTTGACCGCCGCCCCGGCCGTTTCCATGAGAACTTGGCCAGTATCTTGGGTGGCTTTGAGGAGGGGGTTAGCGGCTTCGAGAACGGAGTCGCTTGCTGCTTGCCATTGCTGGGCGGCTGCTTCCCCTGCGGTTTTTGCCGCCTTCGCTATCTGGTTCGCCACTTCGCCGGCAGCGGCCAAGAGACTGGCGGGATTGTGAGTAAATTGTTCCCCTCCTGAGGCTGATGAATCTGGATTGGCCATTACCTCTATCCTCTTGAGATTACCCCGGAGCTACCGGGTTGGGTCATTATTCGGTAATTTCCACTTCTGTGGGTGTATCGGGCTTGGCTGAACTCTTGGCAGTCCTAATTTCTGCCTCGGCTTCTGCTACCAGATCATTCCAGGACTCACTGGCTTCAGCCACAGTTTCTTGCACCTTCTCAAACGTTTCTAGTCCCCATTTAATGCCACTTTTGGTGAGGTCGCGGCCGGACTCTGCTAGAGACTTTCCTACCTCTGGATTACCCAAAGCACCAATGAGAGGGGCCAGAGCCAGAGCTGCTGCCCCAACGCCCAGTGCCGCCACTGGCTCGATGCCTAACAACAAAGCTTCTAAATCCATAATCACTAATTTACTATCTCTATACCGCTCGATCGGCGATTTTCACTAACAGTTTAACCTGTATTATTGACTAATTGCCCAAAACTCGTTCAAGTTGACTGCGCCCCTGCCTGGGGGGTGATTTTTTCCAGGTCTGCCCGCTGCCGGGACCACCATTCCTCTCCGACTTGTCCGCCGATAGCACCGCCGATGACTCCCCCAAAAAGAGAGCCTAGCGGGCCCTTGCAGAGAGCCACCCACCACAAAGCTGGCCATGCCTGTTGAAGGTTTCGCCGATCAATTCAGTGGCACCCCGCTCTAGAGTGGTTTGCAGGGACTCGGCGGGGTTCTTTGCTGCCACTGGCCAGCGTTGCGCTGCCGCTCCTGTGCCGGAAGGAGGGATAGCATCTCAGCCAAGCCAAGCGCACCCGCAGTCGGCCTAGGGTGGAATGGACGATTTGGAGAGAGCTATCTCGAACGGGCGAGTTGCACTGGCCCCCCACTTGTTCAACGTTAATCATCTTAATTAGGGTTTGCGGCAAAAAGTTTTTCCTGGGGGCAGGGTGTGGGGTGTGGGGTGTGGGGTGTCGGAAGAATAAATAGAAATAATCCCCTGTCTCGGAGTCTCCTGTCTCGGAGTCTCCTGTCTCGGAGTCTCCTAACCAAGCACGACAATTTTTGATTTTCGCAAGAGATCTAATAATCAGTTGATTTAGTCGGCCGATGAAGTTAAGATGTACTAGGTTAAACACAAATGAACTAAAGTACAAATTATCTTAACCCAAGGATAGGAAAATAGATCATGACTAACCTCGAATCCCTTACTCAAGCGCAACAGGAGTTGTACGACTGGCTAATTGAGTACATTCGCACTACTCAGCACGCCCCTTCCATCCGGCAAATGATGCGAGCAATGAATTTACGCTCTCCCGCACCGATTCAAAGCCGTTTAGAACGTTTACGCACCAAAGGCTATATTGATTGGACAGAAGGAAAAGCACGCACTCTGCGGATTCTCAAACAACCAGTGCAAGGTTTACCAGTTCTAGGTGTGATCGCTGCTGGTGGTTTAGTGGAACCCTTCACCGATGTGGAAGAAAAACTCGATCTTTCTAACCTGTTGCAACGCAGTCAAGACTGTTATGCTCTGCGCGTTTCCGGAGACAGTATGATCGAGGATCATATTGCCGATGGGGATCTGGTGATTATGCGTTCTCTCACGGGTAATGAAGCGGTGTCCAATGGAGAAATCGTCGCCGCCAGAGTCGAAGGCCACGGCACTACTTTAAAACGTTTCTACCAAGAAGGAGAAATCATCACTCTCCAACCCTCCAATCAAAAATATCAACCAATTACAGCCAATACTGAACAAGTACAAGTGCAAGGGGTTTTGGTTGGTGTTTGGCGCGGTTATTAGCCAAAACTGGGGCGCACTTAAGCGCCCCGATAATTTTTCCTCTCCTTGGCTTCCAGAAAAGAATCGGGTTGGCAAACTAGGATAATATAAGGGTTTTAGCCTATCCCGAACTCAGGTGTTTTAACTTTTATGCCCATCCTTGGCTTCCAGAAAAGAATCGGGTTGGCAAACTAGGATAATATAAGGGTTTTAGCCTATCCCGAACTCAGGTGTTTTAACTTTTATGCCCAAAAAACAGAAGTATCCCCATCTCTTGGGATCAAAATGGACGGCAAAACAAAAAACATGGGGCTGGCGACATTTTCAAGTGGTCAATCGTCAAAATCGCGGTCAATGGGTTTTTGCCGAATTAGTCGCTTCCTGCGATCCGACTGTCCGCTTCTGGATTAATGCTAAACAGTTGCAAGACGCGAACCTCTGGCAATCCGGTTGGCAAACCCTAACGGAAATGAACCAACCCGACAGCACCGACGAGATTATTGTTAATTAAGTAGGTAGGCGTTAAAAATTATCAGATGCCCCCCTTATTAAGGGGGGATTAAGGGGGGATCGGCACCCCCCTTATTAAGGGGGGCAGGGGGGATCGAACCTAAAATCCATTTTTAATTTAATTATAACCAGCTACTTAAATGCAGTACAGCCTATTACTGTTCCATAAAAGTCCGCACCGTGCCATCAGAACCAAGAACTAGACGCAATTGAGGATTACCAGAGATATCGAGGGGAGACACGAAAGGTTGATTGAGCAGGGGCATATTAGTGCGATCGAGATAGATTTTCGCCGCCTGTCCCAGGGGAATAATCTGTTTTAGGGAACCATCCTGATTTAAGACCAAACGGTACTCTAGAGTATGCTTGAGACTTTCCGGGGGTTGCCAACGGGACTGAAAATATTCTCTGGTTTCTGCCACTTGGGGAATTGTATCTAGTAAGTTCGTCTCTGGGGCTTTAGCGGTACTTGTGGGCGGTTTGGAGTCTAAATTGACATTTTCGGGGTTAACAGGGCTTAGAGGCGGTAAATTGGGCAATTTTGGCGGTGCTGGACTCGGATTCATCGTGGTGGGGGGGACATTTGCTAGTGCATTTGTACCCTGAGCGCTGGTGACGGGGGGGGCAGTAATCGGGATGTTCTGATTATTCGGTTCAATTATGATCGCCGTGCCGCCAGGGAGTGAACCTGTGACTGGTGGCGGCGGTAAAGTGGACGGCGGAATCACTAGGGGGACGCTAGAGGGACGAACTGGGGCTGGAACGGTTGCCACGGGCGGCGGCGGCGGTAAAGGGGTTTTATTGCCCAAATTTGCTGGTAACTGCGGGTTTGGGGCGGCTGTTCCCGTGGGGGGTAAAGGCAGCGTTGGCAAGGGTTGGGGAATCTTGGCACTATTGGGATCGGTGGTTAAATCATTGTTGGCTAGTTCTTGCTGTTGATAAAATGCGATCGCTATTCCCCCGATAGTTATTAGGGCTGAAGCGATTAATCCCGTCCAGATCAGGGTATTCTTTCGAGTTTTCTGGCGAATTAAAGGGGGTATTAGGGGGCTTTCATGGTTATATTCCCCTAAAGCATTGGCTAGGTCGAATAATTGCGATGTGGTTAATTCAATCTCCTGTTTATCTCGATCGGTTAGCAGGGAACCTAAAAATAATTGATGCTGGAGAAGTCCCTGACAATGGAGAGAGGGTAAGGAGGGAAGATGACTTTCGGGGGAACCACTAGCCACGAAAGAGAGGCTAGAAACGGGACTAGAGAGTAAATTCTGCACATAATTAGCGACAATTTCCCCTAGGAGTTGTAATTGTGTGCGATCGCCTTTGATCGTCACCTGTTTTTCCTCACTCAATCTAGGATCATCAAAGCGCAATTGAAAGTGGGCATCCTTTAAGACATTTTTACCTAGCCAAACCGCTAGAGGCGAACTATTTCCCCAAATTTCTAGGGTACAGGTGGGGGGTGTATATTTGCGAATTAGATTACTCATTTTTAGTTATCCGTGGGAATTATAAATTATGAATTATGAATTATGAATTATGAACTGGGAAGCTTTTTTTCAGTGTTGCCAAAGGCACGGCGTAGCCGTCCAGTAAACAGTAATCAGTGAACTGAAAACTTACATCTGATAACTTACATCTGAAAACTTACATCTGAAAACTTACATCTGATAACTGATAACTGATAACTGATAACTGATAACTGATAACTGATAACTGATAACTGATAACTGATGACTGATAGCCTTTTTACTTTTTACTTGCCAAAAGGGTGTGCCAGAGAAGGAGATGACTGCGGGGGCTGCTGTAGAAAAATAAATCGATTAATAATTTCCAGGCTAGGGAAATCAGGCTAGAATCGCTGAGATTATTTTCCGATATTTCTGGGTATTTTAAGCGAAAATTATCGATATAATTGCCCAAAAGTGTGGTTTTGACCGGTTCTTGTCCTTGAGTTCCCACTTGTTCCAAGAGAATTACAGCGCGACGGATTAACTCTTGCTTTTTTTGGGCTAGATGACAGAGGAGGAGAACTAGAGAACGGATGTCCGCTAGGGAAAGTTTTGACTGGGGTTGCCAGTAGTGGGCAGCTAGGCGATCGCTTGTATCCAGATCTAAGGCTAATTCCTGGGCTGCTTGGGTGATAGAATCGGAGTCTAAATTAGCTAGAGAGACTAAAGCGACCAAAATCAGGTTTAAATAGCTATTAATACTCTCTAACTGCTCGTTACTGGGTGAGATAGCTAGGGGTAAATCCTCACCCGTGGAGGACTCGGCAGACTGAGGCATAGTCAAGGACATAGATAAAAGGAATTGCCAGCAGAAAAACTTGGGTTTAGGAGAAAAAATCACTGGTTCTAAAGTGTAATAATAATTGAGATTGTTCTTTTCTTGCACGTCCGCTCACCGATTGCCTCCCACCCAATGAGTTTAGAATCCGCTACCGATGAAGTCATTAAGCAAAATTTAGAACAATTTCTAATTGTTTTGTCCGTTTCCCTGAGTGTGGCCACGGTTTCGAGGATTTTTAGCTGGTTTCGCCAAATTCCTTACACCCTATTGTTAGTGATAGTCGGTTTAGGTTTAGCTTTCATCGATATCCGTCTGGTGAACCTATCCCCCGAACTGATTCTAGAAATTTTTCTGCCCCCTTTGCTATTTGAAGCCGCTTGGAATACCCGCTGGCGAGATCTGAAGGATAATTGGATTCCCGTCAGTCTTTTCGCTATTGTCGGCGTAATTATCTCGATTTTCGGGGTTGGTTTTACCCTCGATGAATTGACCAATTTACCCCTATTTACGGCATTATTAGTGGGTGCGAGCCTTTCTTCTACGGATCCCGTCGCTGTTGTCGCTCTTTTTCGCGAATTGGGGGCCAGTAAAAAACTCACCGTGCTTTTGGAAGGGGAAAGCTTATTTAATGATGGGGTCGCTGTGGTCGCTTTTGCTCTTTTGGTGGAAATTCCCCTCGGTGCTAGTGGTCTATCCTTAGAGACAACCATTAGCCGGATTGCCGCTTTTATCGGTATCGGGGTGGCAGTGGGTTGTTTAGTGGGTTTTGGTATTTCCTATCTGACTCAACGTCTCGATTTACCCCTAGTGGAACAGTCTTTAACTCTTGTGTCTGCTTACGGTGCTTATTTATTAACCGAGGAGTTCGGGGGTTCGGGGGTAATCGGAGTGGTGACTACGGGGATTATTTTGGGTAATTTTGGCTCTAGAATCAGCATGAGTCCCCGTACTCGCCTATTAGTCACGGAATTCTGGGAGTTTCTCGCTTTTTTTGTTAATTCGATCGTTTTTCTCCTCATCGGCGATCAGATCCGTCTCTCCAGTTTAGCCGATAATCTCAATTTAATTTTTATCACGATCGCCGCCGTGGTAGCGGCCCGTTTTCTGGCTACCTTTGCTTTAGGAACTGTTAGTAATGCCTTGATGGAAACTAAAATTAATTGGCGAGAAAAAACGGTTTTATGGTGGGGAGGTTTGCGTGGTTCCGTTTCTATTGCCCTAGCTTTGAGTGTGCCAGTTATTTTTCCTAATCGTCAGGATATCATCGATATAGTTTTCGGAGTTGTTCTCTTTACCCTTTTGGTTCAGGGATTAACTATTCAAACTTTCCTATCGAGATTAGACTTGATCGGTGATCAACCAATTCGAGAAAACTATGCGGAACTTTTAGCCCGAAGGGTAGCTTTAAAAAGGGTTTTGGACTATCTTTCTAAGTTAGATAAATCTCCCGATGTTGCCCCCGAATTTTTTAGTTATGAGCAGCATCTCGTCAAAGAAAAGTTAAAGACTGTAGAAGCGGAAATACAATCTCTCAACGATAGTTATCCCCAATTACAACTATTAACAATGGAACAACTTCGGGAAACCCTCCTAGATATCGAAGCTGATACCTACGCTGAATTTATTCGAGCCGGCCGTTTAACTAGCAATTTATCCCCCGTCCTCCAAGAAATTCTCGCTGAAAGTAAAATTAGTGAACAGTAGGACTATTTTGGGGTATATACCTGAACTTTTTATTGTTCTACACGCGTAAAATTCTGACATGGGTTGGGTACAGATTCATCATTGGGGATCCCGAACTCGACACATGGGAGAGGAAGAGGCGACATCATATAGCATACACTACCCCCATAACTGTATCCTAAGCTACAATTTAATAAATCTTTATATTCTTCTCCTTGGCTTAGGGATTCACAGGGGAAGGAGTCTCAGGTATTTTCCCCTGTTTTACTGCTTCTCAGGCGACCTATCGCCTTCCGTGAGGGATTGTGGCGCAGTGTGTCGGATTCGGTCATAGGGTTCAAAATTTCGCTAACACGGTTTGGTAAATTGACTCTAGCAACCAGAGATGATCGATAATCGCCAGATTGCAAAGGGCAGAGGTATCGCTGACGACGATCATAGCCAGCCTCGATCGCGCAGATGTTGAACATCCTGCTCAAAGTCTTCTACATCGTAGTGAACACAAATACCGCGATCTGCCAGCAGTTTTTGAAAGTCCATGACTTCCATCCCGGCAATTTTACTGGCGCGACTGAGGGAAATCCGCTCTTGCTGAAACAGCGCAATGGCAATCTCCCGAAGCCAGTCGCCTTGGTTAAAGGTTTCGGCTTGGCTGAGTTTATCCGGTAGGTTCAGGGTAATTTGCATTGAGACATCCTCACGCATATTTTTTTCTAGCCTGCCAGATCTCGGTTAAAGCTTTGGCTCTTCTGGTTTCTGTGTGAAAACGAGGTCTATACTGATAGAATATCCGTCAAAATAGCGCTGAAAATCTTGCCCGATAAGCATTTCACGATTCCATAAGCAAAAATTATCAGACAAAATCGAGAAGAGCCATTAAATCTGTTGGGGTAGTTAGAAAGGAATATCGTCTAAATTTTCCTCCACTGGTGTGTCAGAAGGTTGCCAAGCGGAAGGATTAGAAAGTTCATAGGATGCGTCGTATTCAAAGTCCCCGGTGGAGACAGGTGCGACAGGTTTTTCCACCGGGGTTTTATTCGATTTGTGGGTATTGATTGGCACGACTTTTTCTGGAGTCGGGGCCGTCATTTCACCGCTACTCACGCTACCGTCAAGATGATAGAGATGACTAATGACTAATTCGGCCCGTTTTTCCTTAAAACCTTCGGGACGATCGATCGTCTGCATGGAGAGACGACCTTCCAAAATTACCCGATCGCCTTCATTATAGTTCTGAGCGACTTCTGAGGCTAAATTTCCCCAAGCTACGGCCCTTAAATTAGCCGGGGTTGCCTCGGCACGATTGGGAGAAAACTCGACTAACATTTGAGCGTAGGGAGTTTGATTATCTTGGGTATAACGTAATTCGGGACGACGGACAATTTTAGCCATTAAAATGCAACTGTTCATGGTCGAAAATCAGTCTGAATTTTTCTAATAAGTGGGTGGGTGGAATTAAATATAAGATGAACGTAGGTTGGGTTGAAGCATGAAACCCAACGCCCGCATGGGTTACGCTACCGCTAACCCATCCTACAAATAATTGCGCCTTCCTACTTAGCACCATTGTACTGAAAAAGTACAATGATCACCACTGTGGAGGTTAGGGAATTTTATGGGACTCTGGTTAAGAAAAAATCTCTTTAACACTTGGTACAACGTCATCTTAACCCTTGCGGGTCTATTTCTCAGCCTCTGGGGTGGCTTAAGTTTTCTCGATTGGGCGATAAATCAGGCAAAATGGGCTGTAGTGACGGAAAATCTCGGTTTATTCGTAGTCGGTCGTTATCCAGAACAGTCAATATGGCGAATTTGGCTGATTTTAACGATAATTGCGGCTTTATCGCTGTTTTCTTGGCAATTAAACCGGGGTCGCTTCCCCGATTGTCCCGCTTTTCTGCAGCGCTGGTGGGGATTGATTTGGTTATTGACTTTACCTTTAATTGCTTGGTTACTATTGGGGGGATTATTTTTAAAGGCAATTCCCCTCGATGATCTCAGTGGTTTAATCTTAACTTTATTAGTAGCGATCGCAAGTATGATTTTATCTTTCCCCTTGGGGGTATTATTGGCCCTAGGGAGACAGAGTGAATTACCGGCAATTCGTTGGCTATCTATTGGCTATATCGAATTATTGCGCGGTTTACCTTTGTTGGGAATTTTATTCATGGCTCAGGTGATGTTACCTTTAATTTTACCCGCCGGAACCAGACCGGAACGGGTGATCAGAGCGATCGCCGGATTTACCCTTTTTGCGGCAGCCTATCTGGCCGAAAATGTCCGGGGTGGTTTACAAGCGATTCCCAAGGGTCAAATTGAAGCGGCCAGAGCTTTGGGTTTAAAACCGATTTTCGTTTTATTATTGATCGTTCTACCCCAAGCTTTAAAAGCGGTCATTCCCGCTATTGTTGGTCAATTTATCAGTTTATTTAAGGATACTTCCCTACTGGCGATCGTGGGACTGGTGGACCTCTTGGGTATGGCAGGATCGGTTTTGGCTAATCCGAAATTTATCGGCGATTATCCAGAGGTTTATCTATTTTTGGCGTTTATTTACTGGATTTTCTGTTATTCTATGTCCCTAGCCAGTCGTAGGTTAGAACAGCGTTGATTGGGATGCGGGGGAATTATGAATTATGAATTATGAATTGGGGTATGGGGAGAACAAATAAAAATAATCTCCTGACTCCTGAATACTGACTCCTGAATACTGACTCCTGAATACTGACTCCTGAATACTGACTCCCGTCTCCTGTCTCCTAACCCCACCAACAGACTTATTCAGCAAACCCTACCTAGCTTTTTGTCATAAATATTGATATTATTTAACAATCAGCAGCAATTTATGGTAAATATATTTATTTAGGAGAGCGAGAAAATGGCTGGATTCTTTGGCCTGTTTGGCAATAAGACGAAATACGTCGATGAACCGATGGATATGAGCGCACCGGAACCGAAAGAGGCTTTTTATTTGGAACCCGATGACGCTAAAACTCTCGGTAATATCGACTTTATGCGGACACCGATCACGATCCGACGTACTTTCCCGAAAACTGCCTCGAATAAGAAGGGTGGCGAATCGATTAAACAGATTTCTTCTATGGAAGTCAGCAAAGTCACCGATAACGGTATTGTGGCAAAATCGGCTACTTCCGAGGCTAATAGTAAGGCTAACGCTGCTAATGATAACGTTCGTCGCGCTAACGATGACAATATCAATCCTTTTCTGAAAATGGCCCGCGAAATCAAGAAATAGTATAGTAAGGGGAGCATTGGCTACCCTTAAGATTAAACTTTGGTGGGGAAAGCCCACCTTTTTTATGACCATTATTAACGGAAAAACCAAATTATTAGGCGTAATCGGCGATCCCATTGGCCATACTCTTTCTCCCCTCATGCACAATGCCGCTATCGATGCCTTGGGGCTAAATTATGTCTATCTTCCCCTCCCGATCGCCCCAGAAAATTTGGCAACTGCGATCGCTGGCTTGTCCGCCATCGATCTACAGGGTTTTAGCGTCACGATTCCCCATAAATTAGCAATTATTCCCTTATTATCGCAAATTACCGAGAAAGCAAGGCTAGTAGGTGCAGTTAATACCGTCTGGCGCACGGAAACCGGCTGGCAGGGAACGAATACCGATGTGGATGGCTTTCTCGCTCCCTTGAAATCCCTTGACAAAGATTGGAGTCGGGTGAATCCAGTTATTTTAGGTAATGGCGGCGCTGCCCGGGCGGTAGTGGTGGCTTGCGCCCAGTTGGGCTGTGGCAAAATTCATGTGGTAGGACGCAATCAAAAGAAATTAGATCCTTTTAAAGAAAGTTGGGCGAATACCAGCCTCTATGACCTCCTAGAAGTGCATGGCTGGGACGAATTAGAGGGGCTGCTATCCACCACAGAACTCCTGATTAATTCTACCCCCATCGGAATGTCTCCCCAGGGCGAACAATCCCCAGTTGAGTTAGAATTATTAGACCTTTTACCACCATCGGCGATCGCCTACGATCTGATTTATAATCCCCGGCCGACCAAATTTCTCCGGTTGGCTCAGACTAGAGGGATAAGAATTATTGATGGGTTAGAAATGTTAGTTAATCAGGGAGCGATCGCACTAGAAATCTGGTTAGGTCAACCCGTCCCCGTCTCGGTCATGCGGGAAGCTTTGTTAAAACAATTCTAAATGCTAAAATCCTATTTCTGGCTTGATTTATGACCCCTTCTAGCTCCTTTTGGAAAACTCTGAATAACTCGATTCTAGTGCGCTATCTATTATTATTTGGCTGTGGCTGGAGTCTGATTATCTTAATTAACTATTTCTACGGGACGATCGCTATTTTTACCGGTTCAGCGATCCTGGCTGCTCTATTAAATTATCCCGTGGTTTGGTTATCTCGTTATCTACCGAGAGGACTAGCCATTGCTATTACCACCATAGTAGCTTTTATCCTCCTATTTAGATTAGTCACAGGCATAGGATTAGAAGCAGTTAGTCAGGGGAAAGGACTACTATTCAATCTTACCGATGCCTTGGGTCAACAAGATTTTTTACCCTTTAAAGACTTTCTCGATCGATTAGATTGGAATAAAATGGTGGGAACCCTACAAACTGGTTTAGCCACGGGTTTATCGGTCGTACAGGGAGTTTTTTCCAGTGTCTTTACCGGCGTTTTCGGGGCGGTGATCAGTGTTTATATGCTCATCGATGGTGATAAACTTTGGCGAGGTTTTTTGCAACTTCTCCCCCCAGCATACCGGGAGCGTTTTGCCCAGTCTTTTCGACAAAGTTTCTTGGGATTTATTCGCGGGCAACTGTTGTTAATGCTCTTTTTATCGGTGACGAGTTTCTTAAGTTTTTCCCTATTGGGAATTAAATATGGGCTAGTTTTGGCGGGTGTTCTTGGTGTTATCGATGCTATCCCGGGTATCGGGGCAACCCTGGGCATTTTGTTGGTAACTATCTTGACTTTTACCTCCCAAGGACTAACAATTGCCGTTAAAGCTTTTATTGTCTGTGTTGTCTTGGTACAAATTCAAGATAATATTATTCGCCCTAAAGTTATGGGCAATGCCCTAGAATTAAACCCGGTAATTTTATTTTTATCCCTCTTTATCGGCGAAAGAATTGCGGGATTATTAGGTATTTTTCTCTCCATTCCTATTGCTGGAATGATCGCGATCTGGATCAGTTACGGGGAAGAAAAACCAATAACAGATTTAGAGGAAAATCAGTTAGGAGAAAGTCAGGAGAATTAAGGGCTGATCCCCAGTCTCTACTATACAATTAGGGAAATTTGTTATCTACAAAACTCGATCGCTACCTATGGAAAATTTAGATTTAAAGAAATCCTCGCCCCTCTTACTTATCTCACCGTTTTTTCTCTGGGGAACAGCGATGGTAGCGATGAAGGGTGTTATCCCCCACACCACCCCCCTATTTATGGCGGCAATTCGCCTTGTTCCCGCCGGAATATTAGTTTTAATGGTAGCTTGGTTTTTAGGTCGTCCTCAGCCCAAAACCCTGCAAGCGTGGCTATGGATTGCCCTTTTTGCTCTCATGGATGGCACTCTTTTTCAAGGTTTTCTGGCATTGGGATTAAATCGCACCGGGGCGGGGTTAGGATCGGTAATTATTGACTCGCAACCCCTAGCGGTGGCTTTAATGTCCAGTTGGCTATTTAAAGAAGTTATCGGTGTCTGGGGATGGTTGGGATTGGGTTTAGGGATTGGGGGAATTAGTTTAATTGGCTTGCCCGATCAATGGTTTTATGACTTTTTTGGACAAAAAGCGGTAAATATTGACTTTAGCTGGCAGGAATTACTAAATAGCGGCGAAATGCTCATGCTTTTGGCTTCCCTATCCATGGCGGTGGGAACAGTGTTAATCCGGTTTGTCTGTCGTCATGCGGATCCCGTCAGCGCCACCGGATGGCACATGATTTTAGGAGGATTGCCGCTATTGTTAGCTTCAGGTTTCACCGAATCCCATCAATGGCAAAATATAGATTTAAATGGTTGGTTAGCTTTAAGTTATGCCACGATTTTTGGTAGTGCGATCGCATACGGAATATTCTTTTATTTAGCCGCCAAGGGCAATTTAACCAGTTTAAGTTCTTTAACTTTTTTAACTCCGGTTTTTGCCCTCACTTTCGGGAATTTATTCCTCGGTGAGATGTTAAGTATATTGCAATGGGTGGGGGTATCTTTAACCCTCGTTAGTATTTATTTAATCAATCAAAGGGAAAAAATATCCCCACAAGTGCGGGCAATTTTTGCTAATCTTTCCTCACTTATACCCAAAAGCAACTAATTCAAATTCCGTGCGAATTACCTCGACTCTGGCAAAATTTGCCTCTTGTAATTTTTGGTTGAGATTTTGAGAAGTAAAACCGGTTTTGTGAGCCATATAGGGCATTCCGGGGACTTCTGTTCCCATGCCGTAAAACATCCATAAAGCCCGCACCGGACCACCGGGAGAAATATACAAAGGTTCATTTTCCATATCGCCTCTAGCGACAAATTCGGCGGCGGTTTGCATATCGGGAACTACGATCATCAAAAAGCCTTCGGGTTTAAGAATGCGTTTAAATTCCTCCAGTGCGATGGGAACTTCGTAATGATAAATATGTTCTAGATTATGACTAGAAAAAACCGCATCGACGGAGTTATCGGGAACGGCACTTAAATCGGTAATCGTTCCTAAAATATCGGGGTTAACAGCAGTATTGATATCGAGGCGAATTTCTTGCCAATTACCATCGCGGAATAGTTTGGGTAAAGCTTCGGGATTATAGGGACCACAACCCACATTTAAAACCAGTTTTTTCGGGGATTTTAGCGCTGTTATCCCTGGGGGAGCATTCCAAGCTAATAAACAAATATTTGTCAAACCAAGCAAACCGTGATTAGCGACTTGATCATCTAAAATTATCTGAGCTTGGGGATGGGTTTTAGTAAAATCTTTTATTGCCTGTTGGAGAGCGGGATGATGACATTTATTGATAATAATTAAAGCGGAATCAGACCAGAATTTTTTGGCTAAAAGTAAGGAGATAAAGAGAGAGCGATAGTCTTCGGCGGCATCGTAGTAATAAACTCCCAGCTTTTCTTCACTGTTTAATTCTTCCAGATCATCGAAAAAGTTTTCCGTTTCTTGATCGCTTAAAAATATCTGTTCTGATAGTTGAAAATCCTCCAAATCCTCAGATAATATAGTTAGTTTTTCTCCCGATGGATCGTATTTAAAAAAAGCCTCTACGCCATAACCGCAGCGATCGCTATTATGGCAGAAAGCGGCGACTAAACTACCGCGACGAAAACAACCAATTTGACAGTAAACCTCGTCCGGTTGCAGACAGGCAACGGCTAGATTGAGCAGGGGAAAGAGATTGCGATCGGGATAGGAGGCGGTTTTTTGGCTTAAAATGGTTAATTGCTCGGAAATAGGCGACATTAAAGCCGATCCCCAATCCTGATACTGTTGGGGCAGTTTTTCTAAGAATTTCTGTAAATCCATACCTTGCTTTTCCGAAAACTATAATCCTTTTCCAATATCGTAAATCATCGTGCTTGTCATCAGGTCACAGACTTAATTGTGGAAGAGTGCTAATCTGGTCTATAGCGGTTTTCACAGAAGTGAGTCCCGATTGAAACCCTGAAACGCCTATCTATCAAGGGATTTACCATACCTTACTAGACTGAAAACCGCTATATTATCCCATCAGCACAAGTAGAGGAGTTTCTGGTATGCCCTACAACTGCTTCCAGATCAAATTTTGGGGAGTACGGGGGAGTATTCCCTGTCCAGGTTCGGAAACCGTTCGTTATGGTGGTAATACTTCCTGTGTGGAAATGCAAGTCGGTAGCGAAAGATTAATTTTTGACGGTGGTACAGGGTTACGCATCCTAGGACAGTCTTTGATGGCAGAAAGTCCAGCGAAAGCCCATTTATTTTTCACCCACTCCCATTGGGATCATATTCAAGGTTTTCCTTTTTTTACCCCTGCTTTTATCAGGGGCAATACTTTTAATATCTACGCAGTTCCCTCCCCCAACGGAGCAACCATCAAGCAAACATTACACGATCAGATGTTACATCCTAATTTTCCCGTGCCTTTGCAGATTATGCGGGCCGATTTAGAATTTTATAATCTAGAAATGGGCGAAACCCTCCACTATGGCGATGTCAGCGTCGAAACCCGTCCTTTAAATCATCCAGGGGAAGCGGTGGGTTATCGGGTAAATTGGCGGGGTTTATCGGCAGCTTATATTACCGATACCGAACATTTTCCCGATCGCTTTGATGATAACGTTCTGGCTTTAGCCCGGCAAGCGGATGTGATGATTATTGATGCTACCTACACCGATGAGGAATACAACGATCCTAAGTATTCTAAGGTGGGTTGGGGTCATTCCACTTGGCAGCAGGCAGTCAAAATCGCGCAGGCAGCCCAAGTTAAGCAGTTAGTTCTATTTCATCACGATCCCGCCCATAATGACGATTTTCTCGATCGCATTGGGGAACAGGTAAGAAAGATTTTCCCTAAAACTATTCTCGCCCGGGAAGGCCTCTCGATCGAACTGCGACCGGGAGATGATCAAATAGATGAAGCGTAACCTAAGCTACTGTTCCCACCATGAAGATAACTGCTGTGGATGCTCAAAAGCTTATCCCCCTGGGCGCAGATAGGATAGAATGGTAAGTATCTAAGCACAATTAATTACACATCTAAGCCACTACTCCGTCAGACTTCTGCTGTGAGTAAACAGTGAACTGAAAACTCAAATCCGATCCCTAATAGCTGTATCCCGTCTCCCGTCTCCCGTCTCCTGTCTCCTGTCTCCTGTCTCCTGTCTCGACTAGGAAATTAATTTTGCACGACTACTTATAACTTGATCTGGGATTTTCTCTGGTGCTATATTATAAAAATGTCCAATCAATCCTCACCTAACTCCACAGAAATACAAGCAATTTTTGATCAGATCGCTCCCGAATATGACCGACTTAATCAAGAATTAAGTTTAGGATTACACCGCGTCTGGAAATTAATGACAGTCAAGTGGTGTCAACCCGAAAAAGGCGATTTTGCCCTCGATATCTGTTGTGGTAGCGGCGACCTGACTAACCTATTATCAAAACAAGTGGGTAAAACCGGCCAAGTAATCGGACTAGATTTTTCCCCACAACAATTAAAAATCGCCCGTCAACGTTTTAGCGCCACTAATATTAACTGGATAGAAGGGGATGCCCTCAATTTACCCTTTGCCGATTCTAGCTTTGATTGTGCCACTATTGGCTATGGATTACGCAATGTGGTGGATATTGCCCAATCTTTGGGGGAATTATACCGAGTCCTGAAACCGGGCGCTAAAGCGGCGATTCTGGACTTCCATCAACCCACCCAAACCATCGCCAAATTATTCCAAAACTGGTATCTCGATCAGATCGTCGTTCCGGCTGCCGAGCGCTACGGTTTAACTGACCAGTACGCTTATATTAGTCCCAGTATCGATCGCTTTCCCCAGGGCCGAGAACAGGTAAAATTAGGCTATCAGTCGGGATTTTCCAGCGCTGTTCACTATCCACTCCTAGCAGGACTGATGGGAGTGTTAGTCTTGAAGAAATAACCTACTGACATTTCCGTTTATTTTTTGCTGCTAAATTGAATCTCCCTACTCTTTGGACATGGATCTTACCGCCGATCGCGGGGGCAATTATTGGCTATTTTACGAACGATGTAGCCATAAAAATGCTATTTCGTCCCTACAAGGCGATTTATATTGGTAAGCGTCCTCTTCCCTTTACCCCGGGGTTAATTCCTCGCAATCAAGATCGATTAGCTGTCCGGGTATCGGATACGATCATGGGTTCCCTGTTAACTCCCGAGGAACTACAAAAACTGGCTAAACGACTCCTAGACACCGAAAGGGTACAGGGGGCGATACTCTGGCTGTTACAATTAGCTTTAAAACAAATAAAAGGCGATCGACAAGCAAAAACCGCCGAGATTTTGGCGGCGATTCTTCACGATTTATTCGGGGAATCTTTAGCGAGATTACTAAAAGTTTTAGCCCGACGACAGGACTTTTTAGAAAAACAGATCAATCAAATTTTTGATCGCCTAGTCTTAGAATTTTCTCTCAGTGAACAACAGGCGCGACAATTCTCCGATTGGCTATTAGAAACCGTCTTACCTGCTGATGTTATCCGTCTAGCTTTAATCGATTTTTTAACCGATCGCAATATTCAGGTTATCGATGAAGGATTTCGGGAAAAAACCAGTGGAACCTATTGGGTAGTAGCCAATTTATTCGGTTTACGCAATGCTCTCGCTCGCTTACGCACTTTTTGCCTTGATGAAAAGGATTTAGCTAATACCAGAATCAAAGAATTATTACTATCTTTAGAGATGCGTAATCGTCTGAAAAACTGGTTACAAAGTATCTCTTTACAAAATTTACCTATCTCCACCGTCAGACAATTGCGGAAAACCACCAGAGACACGGTGCGAATTTATATTCAAGAAAGTGGCGAACAATTTCTGCAAGATTTTGGACAAACGATCGACTGGGATCAAATCGCTAATTTAATTATTAATCGTCTGCAATCTTCGGTGTCAATGACTACATCATTAGGGGTAATTAGTCAAGAGTTAGCGTTAATTTTAGAGCGTTATCTAGAGGAAGATTTAGAGAAATTAGTCGCCCAAATTATCCCAATTCTCAACATCGATCAGGTAATCCGCGATCGGGTAAATGCCACTTCCCCGGCGGATCTGGAAAATGCTATTCAAGGCATTGTTAAACAAGAATTACAGGGAATTGTTAATCTTGGTGGTATTCTCGGTCTTCTAGTTGGACTAATACAAACAATTATTTTAATTGCACAAAATCCGGCGTAATAATTGGGGGGTTAAACCAAGTTAATCCCCCGCGATTATCCCGTTTATTGTTAAGGTAAAATCAAAAAACTTCCCTGACAGAAAAGAGTTTGATCGTCAAGAATAAAAGATTTAATCTCCACATCTTTGCCTAAATCGACGGTAAAAGGTTGCAAATCAATAGATAAATCTGGGGCTAAACCTTGCCATTGTCGGGGATTAATCCCTAAAGTGCGGGCATCTTCTAGGGTAATATCAGCGCTAAAAATTACTTCTGCACCTGTTTCTCTGTGGCCCAGAAGAGAGAAATAACCCTGATTTAGAAGAACATTTTTCCAGTTAAAACGCTGTTGTGAGATAATTTCTCTGGCGTTAACAATTCCGTTATTTTCTAGGGAAAAAATTAGTAAATCGGCAAAAGCATTAACTAAAATAGTCGAGGCGATCGAATTATTTAAATCCTGCTCGTTAATTTCCACTTCACCGCTAACCCGAATAGGTTCCAAAATTTTTAGGGGTTTCCCTCGCAAAACCTGCCCGATATTAAGACGAATATTTTCCCCTCTTAATTGCGCTTTACCTAGATGTAAACCCTGATAAATCGCTTTTCCTACGGCTAAAAATACCCCGGGGATATAACCGCGCAAAATTTGCCGATCATGACCTTGCAGCTGCATTTCTAAATCTTCTATCTGTTCTACTTGCGTTCTTAAGAACAGACGTACTGCTGGCGGCAAAACCTTACTAATAATCTCACTTTGAGTATTAACCCACATAAACGTTATCTCACTCACTCCACAATGTTTCTAATTGTAACAGAGCTAGATCGATCGAACCATGAGGGGCTGCCGTCAGCTATCCGTTAGGGACTTGCGCTTTGATAATGTACCTTTTGGGCGAACGCAGTTCGCCCCTACATTGTGGACAAAATCCGTTACTGTAGGGGCGCAATGCTTGCGCCCTCCGATCGATTGGGATATTATTCCCACGCAAGTCCCTTATAGGTAAAAACTTCGCTACTTTCTTTTCACTGATTACTGATCACTGATCACTGAAAAGCCCCTAATTTTTAGGTTTTTGAGGCGTTGAGGGAATTAAAACGAGGGGAAAGATAGGCGACTAAAATTCCCAGGGTAAAACCGATTAAATTGCGGAAAAGGGGCAGTAATTCACTGGTGCGAGTAACCACCGGTCCGATGCCAAAAGCAACAAAGAGGATAAACCAGAGGGGAGAGACAATTAAAACCCATTGCCAAGCGAAAACCTGTCCTTCTTTGCGGGGAATACCGGCAAAACCGAAGACTAAACCGCCGACAATTGAGGTAATTAAAGTTAAAATCCACTGTTCCCTCGGTAAACCGGGGACTACCGCACAACCACCTTTAACTAAACAGCCTTTTACCGTGTCTAAGGATTGTACGATCGCATTATTTTCGCCATTTTCCCGGACAAAATACATATTACCGAAACGGGCCTGTAATTCGATCCAAAAAGTGCGGGGTAAAAATTCATAGACGGCATCACCAATACTAAAAGATAGTAGATTACCGCCGCGACCATCGGCCACTAGGAGAATACTTTTATCATCCAATCCCCAGAAATTAATCACTGCTCGGCCGGGGCTGCGGTCATATTGGGTTAAAACTCGCATTTTCCAGCCGGTTTCCCCTTGAAATGTCTCGATATCTTGGATTAATGCCTCTTCCTGTTTTGCGGGTAGATAATTGGCTAAATCAACGATCGGAGTGGCTTGATTGGGCAGTAATTCGGGATTATTCACCGCTAGAGCTTGATCCGGGCAGATAATCCAACCCAGACAGCTAATGACACCAATTACAAGAGCGATCGAGATTCCTCGGCAAAAACGATTGAGCATAGCACTTCTAGACAATGAGAATTTTTTCAGCAAGGGTGTAGGCTAACTTTCAGTTTCTTTACACTTATTTACTTTATCTTAAGGGAATTCTCAACTTTAGTCACTCAGTTAGGGACTTGCGCTTTGATAATGTACCTTTTGGGCGAACGCAGTTCGCCCCTACATTAATGTACCTTTTGGGCGAACGCAGTTCGCCCCTACATTGTGGACAAAATCCGTTACTGTAGGGGCGCAAGGAACCTGCGCCCTCCGATCGCCCAGGTTTGCTGATCACCCTAAGTAGGGGGAGAGCCTTTGAGAGTCCCCGCAGCTAAGGGACTTGCGCTGTGATAATATGCCATCTGGCTGGTCTGATTCTTCTACAGAGCGATTTTCTGGCTAGGATATTATTCCCACGCAAGTCCCTTATCGGTCATCAGATGCGAGTTTTCAGTTCACTCTCCAGAAACTCAACTCAAGCTGATGAGGTCTCAACCAGTTGCATTAACCCGATCTTTTGCCAAAATGGAGTAAATATAGTAGCGGGGGGATGGTCAATGACAGCACGGGAAGTATTAGAGTTAATTCAACAGGCAAAGGACGAAAGAGCGAAGAAGTTGGATCTGTCTGGCAGAAACTTAACAGAAATTCCCCCCGAAATCCCTCAACTCACCTCCCTGCAGCGCCTCTATCTCAGCTATAACCAAATCAGCGAGATACCAGAAGCACTCGCTCATCTCACCTCCCTGCAAGAACTCAACCTCAACAATAACCAAATCAGGGAGATACCAGAAGCGCTCGCTCAACTCACCTCCCTGCAGCGCCTCATCCTCAGCAATAACCAAATTAGTGAGATTCCAGAAGCGCTCGCTCACCTCACCTCCCTGCAAGTCCTCAACCTCAACAATAACCAAATCAGGGAGATACCAGAAGCGCTCGCTCACCTCACCTCCCTGCAAACCCTCGACCTCAGCCATAACCAAATCAGGGAGATACCAGAAGCGCTCAGTCACCTCACCTCCCTGCAAGACCTCGACCTCAGAAATAACCAAATCAGGGAGATTCCAGAAGCGCTCGCTCAACTCAACTCCCTGCAATACCTCTACCTCAGCAATAACCAAATCAGGGAGATACCAGAAGCGCTCGCTCACCTAGTCAACCTGAAGCGATTAGTCCTCGAAAATAACCCGATTACCAACGTTCCTCCGGAAATTATTCGTCAGGGATGGGGTAAAATAATATCGGATAATGGCAACCCGCAGGCGATTTTTAATCATCTCAAGTATAAAGGGGAAAAACGCCCTCTTAATGAGCTTAAAGTTTTATTGGTGGGGGAGGGGGATGTGGGGAAAACTTCCCTGTTAAAGCGGTTACTGCACAATACCTTTAATTCCGGAGAACCCAAGACCCCCGGCATTAATCTTGAAAAGTGGCAACTGCCCCAAAAACCGGATATTCGCCTCAATATCTGGGATTTTGGCGGTCAGAAAGTGATGCAAACCACCCATCAGTTTTTTCTGACTAAACGCAGTCTTTATCTGCTTGTCCTCGACAACCGCAAAAACGAACAGCAAAACCGTCTGGAATACTGGTTAAAACTCATTGAAACCTACGGAGGCAATTCTCCCGTGATTATCGTGGGTAATTGTGCCGATGAAAATCCCCCCCAAGTTAAGATCCGCACCCTCCGGAAAAAATATCCCCAAATCACCAAGCTAATCGCCACTTCCTGTAAAACCGGTGTGGGAATCGAGCAACTTGTGCAGGAAATCGCCTCTCAAATCGATGCTATTCCCCATATCAAAGATCCATTCCCTAATAGTTGGTTTCAGATCAAAACTCAACTAGAAGCGATGCAAAAGAGTTATGACTTTATTTCCTACGAAAAGTATCAGGAAATGTGTCAGACAGCCGAGATTAAAGAGGCCAGCGATCAAAAAAGTTTAGTGCAGTTTCTCCACGATCTCGGTATTGTCCTCAACTACCAAGATGATCCGCGACTGAATGAAACCAATGTCCTGAACCCGGAATGGGTAACTGACGGTGTTTACGATATTCTCAATAATCACGATTTGATGGTGCAAAAAAAGGGCATTCTTTCACTGCCAGATCTGGCAAATATTCTCAAACAACCCCAACGTTATCCCGAAAATAAACGCCGATTTTTGATGGATTTGATGGGAAAATTTGAACTCTGTTTTCCTCTTGATGGGTACAGTCCCGCTCGCTATCTAATCACCGATCTTCTACCCATCGATGAACCGGATGTGGATATCTACGAAAACGCACCTTTACACTTCCAGTACCGTTATGATATCCTGCCCGGTAGCATTATTTCCCGCTTTATCGTCCGTAATCACCAGATGATCTATAAAACCATGCGTTGGCGTAGTGGTGTGGTTCTGACAATGGATCTTAATAAAGCTTTGGTGCGTGCCGACGAGGAAGATAACTATATCAGCATAAAAGCCCAGGGTTCCCGTGCTAATGCGCTTTTAGCTATTATTAGGGCAGATTTTGATAAAATTCACGATACTATCCCTAATTTAGCCGTACAGGAAAAGTTAGTGATTCGAGAATTGCAAGGGGGACAACCCACCGGAGTAGAAGTTCCCGTCGATTATCTCCATCTGATAGAACTCGATCGCCAAGGTATCGTCGAAGCAACTCTCCCCGGTTTGCGCGGCAAATATAATATCCGCGATATCTTAGAAGGGGTGGAATCTAAGACAGAAAGAGCAAGAGATCTCGATATAAGGGAGGAACGTAGCCGCAAAAGCCGAGAAAATCGCCCTATGACTCCCGAAAAGCCAAAAAATCCCAATCTCCTGAAACCTGGTCTCGCTTTGTTGCTGGTTTTCGCTGTGGTTGCTTGTATAGTTGCGGTGTTTGCCCATTTTGTGCCAGATTCAAAGCATATTACCAGCGTTTTGACAATTATTTTTATCTTTCCTTTTATTGTCTTTGTGTTATTGCTCGTGACGGGTAAAATCAATGAAACGACCTTTAATCAGTTTTTAGAGGGTTTTTGGCGATCTATCACGATTTTTAAAGGACAAGAACCAAAAACCAACAACGATGACACTTCCCAAGAAACCCCCAAGTCGGAGCAGTAAAGATTTGCGTACCACAGAAAAGTAACTTAGGCGAAAAAGTTTACAAATATTTAGGGTTTGCTGAAAAAGTTTGTTGGTGGGGTTAGGATTCAGGATTCAGGAGTTGAGAGTTGGGGTTTTAGGGAGTTGGGGTTTTAGGGTTTTAGGGTTTTGGGGTTTTAGGGTTTTGGGGTTGTAGGGTTTTGGGGTTGTAGGGTTGTAGGGTTTTGGGGT
>NZ_JADEXY010000218.1 GCF_015206885.1 Microcystis aeruginosa LEGE 91341
TCTTTCTTCCAGACATCGATAATTTTTTGGCGAAAATCTACGGAATAGGGTCTCATAGGAAGCTGGCGAGTTCTATTATTTGTCTATTTGCTTTTCATTGTACCTCATAGCTCCAAGAATTGCTATATCTTCGAGATAGTTAACTTTTCGGTTATGAGTTCCTCGGATTAATAAATGAGAGTTAGGACTTCTTGATTGGGCAAATAAATCAAATATGTCTGCCTCACAATCTCCGATTGTTACTACTTGAATATCTTCGGGTATTTGTTGTTATGTTTCTGACAAAGAATCTAACCATCTTTGACTTTCTTTTTCTTCGGTTTCTCTTTTTTTGCGTTGCTTGGCAATCCCTAAATTCTTTTCTTCTCTTGCCCAGACATATTGATTCATCAGTCCTAAAGGTATTCCTTGCGGTGACACTCCTAATGTGGTATGAACGGTATGAACTTTGAGACCAAAGGATTTTTTATAATCTAGATAACCCATTCCTTTTTTGGCTTTTTGCGTCGTAAAGTCTAAACTTGTTGTGTCTTGCACTGCCAAAACTATTGGATGTTCTTTGATTCTTTCTACTGTACTTTTGGCCTGGGCGGCAATTATATCTGAGGGGTGAAAATAGGGAGAATTCCAAAAGTCATAGGTGGCACTCGCTGCCGCTAGATTTCCTGAAGCTTGTGGCACACTTGTACTAGGTTGACTGGCCAAGTTTTCCACGATACTGATTAACCTTTTCTTTCTTCTGGTGTCCCCTAGGTCTGCATACTGTAGTTCTTGGGCTGCCCATTTCTCCATTTTTTTGCTTACCTCCACCTTAATTCCTTCTTTCAAAACTATACCTATCAATCGTTTCCCTTTTTTTAAGTTTCTTCTCTTTTTGTTAAGAAAGATCTGACTAATGGATAGCTCCCAGAAGGAGATAAGGGTTGGGGGTGAGGGAAATTAACCATCTCTGCCATTACTTTTGAAAAATGGTATTAAAAAATTTTTTCCCAGTCCTTGACAACTTATGTTAAGTTGATAATGGCAGTTGCGAGAAATTAACCCCCAGTTCTCACCTATAAATTGTTAAGATGAGGAGTCTTTTCTCGTAGGTTTTTGGTGGGGAGAATGGAGTTGAAGACTATTACCTGTCCAAATCGATCCCAGTCCCTTGGCAGAGTGACTGGCGGATAAGCTCGATCTGTTTGCAGATTTGGCTAGTTTTCTCGTCGCTAGTGATTCAATGATCAATGGAGAAGGGTCGAGCCTACCTAATTTTAACTAGGGTCTGCTGAAAAAGTTTTTCCTGGGGGTAGGAGTCAGGAGTCAGTAGCCGGTCGTTTCCGGCTTTGTTGCCCTTGTTTTTTGTACCAAGCTATGTACTACAAAAAGGATAATGCAAGGTTTTTGAAAGTCCCAATCCTATTTTCGCAGCATGAACATCGGACTTTAACAGGTCAAAAGCCTTATTTTAAAAGGATTTTACCATTATTCAGCAAGCCCTAACTATCTTTTCTCCTCCCTAATCAAACAATGCCTACCATGACCTTAGTGTTACCAATGGTGTATCTACTACTGATCTACCTCTTACTAGCGATCGCCAGAAAAGCTAAAATCAACTCCTAATCAGTTATCAGTTATCAGATTTGAGTTTTAAGATGAGGTTCGTTCTGGCAACTGAAATAGTTGATTAGCAAGTATTAGTATCTATGCTTCACCTTGACGAGAAAGGCTGTAAATAGCAGTTTCCACTGATTACTGCTCACTGTTAACTGATCACTAAAAAGGCTGACGGCTATAAAACGGGGACAGGTAAATAAACCTTTTCTACCGTAGGAGAAAAACCTAGCCATTGACGAGATAAACGGGCAAAAGTATCAGGATCACCGCTAACTGCGAAGTTAGTAGGTAGGGGTGTTTCGGGATTTTTTAGACCTAATAATTCTAGCTCTTTTTCCGCCGCTCGGACAACGGAAGCGGCGGGATCTACCAAGCGCACGGAACTAGGTAAAAGACGACGTAAAACCGGGGAAAGATGGCGATAATGGGTACAACCATAGACCAGAGTATCAATATTTTCTGCCAGTAAAGGCTGAAGATATTCCCTAGCCACTTGGGTGGTGTAGGGGTCAAAAATGCGGTTAGCCTCGATCAAAGGGACAAACTCAGGACAGGGAATTTGCCAAACTTGGGCAGTAGGATCGATTTCTTGAATGGCTTGTTTATAGGCATTACTTTTAGCCGTAGCCGGGGTAGAAATCACCCCGATGCGCTTTCCTTGTTTAACGGCAGTTTTGGCACCGGGTAAAATTACCCCCAAAATTGGTAAATCTTTAAATTCGGCCCGTACTTCTTCTAAAGCCAGGGCGGAACTGGTATTACAGGCCATAATCACCATTTTCACCCGGCGCTCGCCCATCCAAGTGAGAATTTCCCGGACAAATTCGATAATTTCCCCTTTAGAACGGGTTCCGTAGGGAAGTCTAGCAGTATCAGCGAAATAGAGAATCGATTCTTGGGGCAGTTGTTTATACAACTCCCTTAAAACGGTCAGTCCACCCACACCACTATCAAACACACCAATCGGACTAAGTTGTGATTCTCTCATAGATATCGAGGAAAACGCTGATCTAAAATAGCTTTATTTGATGATATTAAAACACGGATTTTTTGATCAGTAAACTAATGTTCCGATCATTTAACCATTAACGGAGATTTCGTTGAATATATTCAATAATCCCCCCTGCGATCGCCGCCGCCATTTGTCGTTGAAAGTTGGCATTGGCTAATTTAGCAGCATCCTCGGCGCCGGTGACGAAACCCACTTCCACGAGGGTAGAGGGCATTTTCGAGGTTCTCAGCACATAGAAACGGGCCCGACGCACCCCTCGATCGCGCATATCGACACTACGGACAATATTGCGATGGATGGTGTCCGACAAACGGCGATCGCCGAAGTAATAAACTTCCAATCCATTGACATCTGGTCGTCCTTTCCCCATAGAGTTAGCGTGGATACTGACAAATAGATCGGCATCGATCTGGTTAGCCAGATCTGTGCGACCTTGCAGGGTGACGAAAAAATCGCTATCTCTAGTTAGACGCACATCGATGCCCTGTTGTTGCAGGATGCGGGTAACTTCTAGGGAAATGGGCAGAATCACGTTTTTTTCCTGAAGGCCACCAATTCCGATCGCCCCCGGATCCTTACCACCATGGCCCGGATCGATCACCACCAAAAAGCGGCCATTCCGTTGTTGGGGGGGATTAGGAGTGGGGTTAGAGGGGCGCGGCGGTGGGTTAAATTGCCCCGTATTGGCGGGTAAAGGAACAGGTATAGTGGTGGAGTCAGGAACCTGAGAAACGGGGCCAGAATTGCGGGAGGAGAGCAATTCTAGGGCTAGGGTTTGACTGTCCGATTGAGTCAATTGTCCCAGTTGAAACCCTGCTGCGGTCTGTACCAAAATCAGCACCTTATTGGCGCTTTCCTGACGTACCCGCAGTTGATAGATGGGACTATAGCGACCAAAGCGCGGACCGCGAAAAGACTCGGCTAACTTAGCATTTTCGATGCGTAGTTCATAGACCCCATCCCGGTTAACACTGCCGTTAGCTTTCAGGGGTGAATCCGCACGAATTAACAGGCGATCGTTATTACCCGTCAGATCGATCGAGGAGATCGTGGCCAAACGATTGCTAGAAGGGGGATTATTGGCAGTTTTCGGGGGGGGATTATTGGGAC
>NZ_JADEXY010000219.1 GCF_015206885.1 Microcystis aeruginosa LEGE 91341
ATAATTCATAATTCCCTCTCCCCACACCCCACTTCATAATTCATAATTCATAATTCATAATTCTCCCTCCCCACTTCCCACACCCTACACATAATTACTGAGGAACCATTGGGTATTAAAAGCTCGATCGCAGGATATTTCTAGTAATCTTATACCTGATTCTGGTAAAACTGCGATTTTTTGCTGAAAATCAGTCCAATCACTGATTAAATGGTAATCAATACCGTAGGTGTGACAGAGTTGGCAAAAGTCGATATTTTGGGGAGTGGCAAAAAATTCTTCAAAGGGGGGGTCAAATTTGGCGATCGGCAACATCTGGAAAATGCCTCCCCCCTTGTTATTGATTAAAATTATGGTCAATGAGCCAACAAAATATTTTTTGATTAAAAAACCATTTGTGTCGTGTAATAGGGCTAAATCTCCCGTTAATAGCAGACTAGGGACATTTTTATAAGCCATTCCTATGGCAGTGGAGAGGTTGCCGTCGATGCCATTGGCCCCGCGATTAAAATAGGGACGAACTTGGCGATCGCTAGGCGGGTTAAAAAATTCGGCATAGCGAACAGGCATACTATTAGAGATAAAGATCGGGGTGCGGGGGGGGAGGTATTGGGAGAGCAGCCAGGGGATTTTTCCTTCAATCAGTTTAGTTTCTGCTGCCAAAAGGCGATCGATTTTAAATCTAGCTTGCTGGTCAAATTTTTGCCATAATTCTCGATATTCTCGGTTATTATCGGGTTTTTCTGGGAATAGATGCCCTAATTGCTCGATATTTCCCCTGAGATGTCCGGTTTTTCCCTGTAGAGGATCGTAATTATCGGGATGGGGATCGATAATCCAGCGAGGACAGTCGATTTCTTCTAACCAGATCCGTAATTCTTTGCTGGTGGGTAATTCGCCAATTTGTAGGACCACATCGGGGGTTAATTGGGTTTTAATGGCAGGATTCCGCAATAATAAATCATAGGTGGTGATGAGATGGGGATTTAACCCTGCATAGTTTCGCAGAGGAGATAAAGCTTCCGCTAAGACGGGATATTGTTGCGATCGAGCTAAGTTAGCGATCGCCTGACAGTAACTTTCGGGATTTTGCGGGGAAGCTAATCCCGCGATGATAATTCCTTGAGGGGGTAAAGAAGGAATTTCGAGAATTGAGTGGTTAATAGGGATATTTTGCCGAGATATATGGCTAAAAAAAGCCTCTTGGTCAAAATTAGCCTCTAAATTGTTAATTTCTAGATCGGGAGTTGGTGCGAGGGGATCCCGAAATGGTAAGTTCAGATGCACCACTCCGGGGACAGGATCGAGACAGCGAAACCAAGCGTGGATGATAGTTTGACGGAGATAGCGTAAACGCTCGATATTGGCACTAGGACAGCTAATTTCCGCTTGCCAGTTGGGATAATTACCGTAGAGTTTGACTTGATCGATAGTTTGACCAGCATGAGCATGACGCAATTCTGGGGGGCGATCGGCGGTTAGAATTAATAAGGGGACATGACTTTCTTTTGCTTCAATGACTGCGGGATAAAAATTAGCTGTGGCAGTGCCAGAAGTGCAGACTAAAACCACCGGTTGATATAATTGTTTGGCTAATCCCAGGGCAAAAAAGGCGGCCGAGCGCTCGTCTAAAATGGGAATAGCTTCAATCTGGGGATGTCTTGCCAAGGCTACCGTTAAAGGAGTCGATCGCGATCCGGGAGAAACCACCCCTATCTTCAATCCCAAACGGGCCAATGTTTCGACTAAAATAGAACCCCAAAGTGTATTAAGATTGCGAAAATCGATCGACATTTATCAGTTCAGTGCAAAGGTTAGGGGACAATCAGTTAAAGAGTCTAAACTGTTAACTATCTAAATTACTCGTTAAGACTGTCTATGAGCGGGGAAAAGGAGTTTGAGCATTTGTACTAAAATTCTCAATACGCAGTTTAAATGCAGTACAGTCTATTAATAAATTTAACATTGGCTGGAACTGGCCAAGAATAAGTTATTCCTGAGTCAGTCCCGATGAAAAAATTTTCACCCCCACAGATGAAAGAGGGTTCCTTCCCTACACCCCACACCCTACACCCTCTTTCAAGTCAGGGATCCAGGTTAAGTTTACTCTCGATTCCCAGGCCAATTTATCCCTTTTCGGGTTCCCTACTTGCTAAGTTTTAACCAGAAAACTTATAGGTTAACACCACATTGATGTTAGCTGCCAGCAGGACCAAGAAGAGCAGAAAAGTAAAGCGATCAATCCAGAATTTTTTAAAGAGACCAAAGATATCCTTGAGATAGAATACTCCCAGAATTGCTGCCGTACCGATCATAAAATAATAGCGACCGTAGGGAGAGGCTAAAATCCAGGCTGTCAGATTGAGATGAATAGACCAAACTCCCAGAAAGATAAAAATAATTGAGGCAGTTAATCCGTCCGTTTCTTGGCGAAAATCATCGAGAAAGATGCCTAGAATAATAAACATAAACGGATAAAAAGGAATCATATACCAAGTATAAAAGTGACTTTGCGCTCCCGTGGCAACTAAAATTAAGGTGTAGAGGATTACCGGTAAAGCGAGTAATCTAACTTGGGGACTAGCGGGATTCTTTCGGAGAAAGGGTAAGAGGGTTAACCAGCTAAAAATTAACCAACCATCCTCAAAAAATACCGTGGGAGTGGTTAGATATTTGACAAAGTTAAAGTCCTCGAAGCGCAGGGATTGTTCTTGAAATATCTTCCGAAAAAAATCGTAGTCATAGATAGCACCGTAGAGAAAATAGAGAGAGAAAAAGAAAGCACCGATCGCAGTTACATAAATGGCCTCTCGTCCTTGTTTTTCGTAAATCAAGAGGACAATTAATAATACTACTAAATAAATAGCAGTTACTTTGACTAAACAGGCTAAACCAGCTAAACAAGCGGCAATGTAGAGATATTTTTTTTGCTTAGTTTGATAGTATTGCCAATAAAGTAAGACAACCAATAAGCACAAAACAATCATTAAATTTTCACTAATAGCTAACCGAGAGAGGAAAACTGTATTGGGATTGGTGGCATAAATTAAACTAGCGATTATAGCGATCGATAGATTACTCAGCTTGAGAGCCAGTAAATAGACCAAAACGATCGAGGCAATACCTAAGAGTAAAGAAGGGACTCTAATAATAGTTAAACTGCAATCAAAAAAAGTCTTTGCTCCTCCTAAAAGAGCAAATAAACCCACCAATAAACCAAATAAAGGAGGATGATCAAACCAGGGAGTCACCAAACGATAACGGATATTTTTCGCTTCCCAAACCACCGTAGGAAAATTATCCGTGGGACTCAACCATGACCAACTGGTGGGGATACCCGTTTGTAATAAACTCATGCCACTCCAAGCAAAAGCATATTCGTCAGCAGTCCAATTATCTGGAGGCAAAGAATCATAATTATAGATTCGCAAAAAGGCACCTAAGCAGGTGATAATTGCTGCAATCAACCAATATTTATGGACAGTCAAAAAGCTGGGCATCGATTATTAAGGATAAGTGGCAGTGACTAAATAATAGTCAGAATTTCATGGTATAATGGATAGGGTGATAATGACAGAAAAATCGGGATGATTAAAGTAAACAGACGTAAATTTGGCCGGTGGATCAGTCTGATCGGTGCAGGAGTCGGACTGGCAGCGATTCTAGATAGAAAAAATATTTTTTCCCCCTCCACCGCTACAGCAATCATACCC
>NZ_JADEXY010000220.1 GCF_015206885.1 Microcystis aeruginosa LEGE 91341
CCCCACTTCCCTATCCCCAAACCCTATCCCCTATTTCTTTAACCAATGACTGCCCAACTTTTAACCGCTTTAGTGGTATTTGTCCTCGCTTCCTTTGTCGGTTTCGAGGTAATCAATAAAGTCCCTCCCACTCTCCATACACCCCTGATGTCGGGAGCGAATGCAATTTCAGGTATCGCCGTTGTCGGTGCGCTCCTCATCGCCGGAGGCACGGATTGGCACGAATTAACCGTGATTTTAGGGTTAATTGCCGTTATTTTGGCGATGGTTAACGTGGTCGGTGGTTTTGTCGTTACCGATCGAATGCTGCAAATGTTCAAGAAAAAAGAGGCTAAATCATGAATAATGCCCTGATCACAGGGATCGAGTTATCCTATCTACTCGCCGCCATTTTATTTATCATCGGTCTTAAACAATTATCTTCCCCCGCTACTGCCCGTCAAGGCAATTTTCTGGCTGCCATCGGGATGCTAATCGCCGTTATTGCCACCTTAATCAATCAAGAAATCCTCAGCTATGGTTTAATCGCCGTGGCGTTGGTGATTGGCTCAATTATCGGCTTAGTTTCGGCGCAAAAAGTCCCGATGACAGCTATGCCCCAAATGGTGGCGATTTTTAACGGTTTAGGCGGTGCTGCCAGTGCTTTAATTGCCATGGGCGAATACTGGCGTTTACTGCAAAGTGGTGAAAATATTGCCTTTGACTCGATACTGATCGCTATTTTGGGTATATTGATCGGCGGTGTCACTTTTACTGGTAGTGTCCTCGCTTTTGCCAAATTACAGGAATTAATCAGTGGCGCACCCGTAACTTTTCCTTTCCAGCAACCCTTTAACATTCTCTTGCTACTCACCTTTTTAGGGGGTAGTGTCTATCTCTTTTTTGATCCCACCTCGATCGATGTTTTCCTGACTTTGGTGGGACTTTCCTTAATTTTCGGGGCTTTATTCGTGCTTCCCATCGGCGGCGGCGATATGCCCGTGGTTATCTCGCTCTTAAACTCTTTTTCGGGAATTGCCGCCAGCGTAGTCGGTTTTATCCTGATGAATAGTATGTTGATCATCGCCGGTGCTTTGGTGGGTGCGTCGGGGATTATCCTAACTCAGATCATGTGTAAAGCCATGAATCGATCGCTGGCTAGTGTACTATTTGGGGCATTTGGTACAGGTGCTAGTGCCGGAAGTGAAGCGAGCGCCACTTCTAGCCTTGATAAATCGGTTCATGCGATCGATTCAGAAGAAGGGGCAATGATGCTCGGTTATGCGCGTTCTGTGGTGATTGTACCCGGTTACGGCATGGCAGTAGCCCAAGCACAACACGCAGTGCGAGAATTGGCTGAACAGTTGGAAAAAAATGGCGTTGAGGTTAAATATGCTATTCACCCCGTGGCGGGAAGAATGCCAGGACACATGAATGTATTATTGGCCGAAGCTAATGTTCCCTATCCGCAGCTCTACGATATGGATGATATTAATCCTGAGTTTGAGCGCGTCGATGTGGCGTTAATTATCGGGGCGAATGATGTGGTTAATCCCGCTGCCCGTCATGATAAAGCTAGTCCGATTTACGGAATGCCGATTCTGGACGTGGATAAGGCACAGCACACGATCGTGATTAAGCGCAGTATGCGATCGGGTTTTGCCGGGGTAGAAAACGAATTATTCTACAATCCTAAAACCTTTATGCTCTTTGGTAGCGCTCAAGATGTGGTAGCACAATTAGTATCACAAGTCAAGGATTTGTCATAATTCTTAACAAATAGGACGGGGTGAAAACCCCGTCTTTTTTTTATCTGATTTTTCAGAGTTTAAAGATAATCAAGAACTAATTCCCCTTTGCTCACTTTTTCGGTAATTAAAGTTCTGACTAACTCTAATTCTTCCAGGGTCACTTTACCATCAGATCTCATAGCTAGGGTGATTCTTTCCCTTTCCCCTTGAGTGATCACGCCATCAACACTAGCCTGTTCGATAATAGCTCGCAACTTTTCTAGTTCCTGTTGTTCTTCGGCGGTTAATTCTACTTGATTAGGACGAGATATTTCCATAAAAATTTCTCCTTGAGTGATCAACACAAACTTGGTAATTTTTTCTAAGTAGTAGAACCCCTGGCAGTTATCCCCAGTCATGATCAGGAATCAGGGACGATGCCTAATCAGTTTACGCTTCATATTTGCTCGGAAACCCTCTTAACAAATACGTTTGTATTAAGAAACATTAATAAAGCTGAGAGCCTTGACTATTGCCTCTGGGTTATTCCCTTGCCTCACGGTTAACTTTAAATTTGTTCGACCACTTAGAGTTGGCGAATACATTATAGCAGTTATCTTAATGGTGAGAGAAACGCTGTAGTATAACTTTGTGTCTTTGTACTTGAGGAAAAAAGCTGTCTTGTCCGCTCCAGAAACTAGGTTAATTTAATCTAATTCCACCGCAAGGCTCGCAATTTTGCCTCTAGCATTTGCCCTCGTTGTTCAGCCGTTTCTGACCGTTTTTGCCCTTGCTTGAGTTTCTTTCCTAACTCTACAAAAGTCAAAAATCCCTCGCCATCCGGTTGACAAATCTGACAATCTTCTGCGGATAAAAGAGGACTAAACCAATTATCCATCACCTCGATAATTTCTAGGTTAGACTTCCTAGCTTGCCAATCGCTAAGATGATTGCGAACGGGATCCTAAAGATAGTATTCCAAGACTCCGTATTTCTGATAGACATCTAACTTTTTGATCATTTCTTTCCAAGATACGGTTCCGAATGGGAGGGGATGGGGGCGACTCTATTCTCGACCCCTAATAATTTCCCTGTTACTATCATTTTTATCTAGCCGACGGCTGACCGCTTCAAGATCATTGATCACTAAAATCACCGCGACGTTGGATCAGATCTGAGGGGCTAAGATTGGAGACGAAATTGCGAAAAGCTTGACGTTCCTCTTCATCTGCGTCACGATCAACAGGAATAGAAGCAGAAGCGATCACTTCTTCCATTACCCAGATAGGACTGTTGGTACGCAGGGCAATAGCGATCGCATCACTGGGACGACAATCGATTTCTTTTTTGACTTCGCCCCGCTGGAGACAGAGAACGGCATAAAAAGTATTGTCTTGGAGAGAATGGATGATAATCTTTTCTAAATCCATGTCCCAAGCTTTAAAAATATTAGCGATCAAATCGTGGGTAAGAGGACGAGGGGGTCTTTGTTGTTCGAGGACGGTGATAATAGCCTTAGCCTGATCTTGTCCGATGTAGATAGGTAGGGCGCGACGCTCGGAACCATCCTTCAGCAGTACAATGGGACTGCGAGTGATAGCGTCTAGGGCAATTCCAGCGACTTTCATTTCGATCATGACTAATGGCTTCTCCAAGATAGAGATTCAGCTAGGGAAGGAGTGGGAAAGCAACCTGAATAACATAGTGCTTCGTTACACTCACAGTATGCCCTAAGATGGCAGGGATTAGCCTTATCTTTAATGAAAAAAATACATCAGCTGCCGTCAGGCTTGAATCAGTGATCAGTAATCAGTAATCAGTGATCAGTATTCTCCGAGTCGGGAATCAGTATTCTCCGAGTCAGTATTCAGGAGATTGCTTTTATTTATTCTCCAGCACACCCCACACCCCACACCCCACACC
>NZ_JADEXY010000221.1 GCF_015206885.1 Microcystis aeruginosa LEGE 91341
CCCCACACCCCACACCCCCACTTCAGCCTAGGAACCTCTTGGATTATCGGCTAATCTAAAAGCAGCAATCCCTAGATTCAATCCTGACTATGAAACTGCAAGAACTTTTAACCAATATCACCCCGGTTTCCCCGATTTCTTCTCCTATCGCTTCTATTACCGAGATTACAGGAATTTCCACCAATTCCCATGCTTGTCAACCGGGAGATTTATTTATCGGTTTACCCGGTACTCGCGTCGATGGCGGCGAATTTTGGCGTTCTGCTTTGGAAACCGGGGCCGTAGCGGCGCTTATCTCCCCGGCAGCCGCAGCTAAATTTCCCCCCCCGGAGGATGCTTGCGTAATCGTTGTGGCAGATTTAGTTACTGCCACTGCTGCGATCGCTGCTAAATTCTATCATTATCCGGCCCTTACCCTAAAATTAATCGGTGTGACGGGAACCAACGGCAAAACCACCACCACCCATTTAATTGAATATTTTCTCAGCCAAGCAGGGATTCCCACCGCTTTATTCGGAACTCTTTACACCCGTTGGCAAGGATTCCAAGAAACTGCCAATCATACCACCCCTTTCGCTAACGAGTTACAAGCCAGTTTAGCCAAAGCAGTGAGCGCCGGCAATGAAATCGCCGTCATGGAAGTTAGTTCCCATGCACTGGCCCAGGGACGGGTACAGGGTTGTACTTTTCCGGTGACGGTGTTTACTAATCTCACCCGGGACCATCTCGATTATCACCTCGATATGGAGGATTATTTTGCCGCTAAAGCTAAATTATTTAGTCCCGATTATCTGCAAGGTAAGGCGATTATTAACCTTGATGATGCCTATGGTCAACGTTTAGCGGCCTCCCTCTCTCCCCAACAGGTTTTAACCTATAGTGTGTCCGATGCTCGTGCCGATTTTTATACTAAAGATTTACACTATCAACCCACGGGAGTGGAAGGGGTGATGATGACTCCCCAAGGAGAAATAGCCTTTGCTTCTCCTCTGGTGGGTCAATATAATCTAGCTAACCTGTTAGCGGCGGTGGCGGCAGTGTTAGAATGTGGTGTAGATTTAGAGACAGTAATCGCCCAAATTCGCCAGTTTTCAGGAGTACCGGGACGGATGGAACGGGTTAGCATCGCTCCCGACCAAGATATCAGCGTCATTGTCGATTATGCCCATACTCCCGACAGTTTAGAGAATGTTTTAAAAGCTTCCCGGCCTTTTATTTCTGGTCGGATGATTTGTGTTTTTGGTTGTGGCGGCGATCGAGATCGGACAAAACGGCCGTTAATGGGGAAAATAGCGGCCGAATTAGCAGATTTAGCCATAGTTACCTCGGATAATCCCCGCACAGAGTCTCCCGAACTAATCCTTGAGGATATTATCGCTGGCATTCCCCCAGAAATTACCGTGCAGGTAATTAGCGATCGCGCTTTGGCCATTGACACCGCTATTCAAGCAGCACAACCGGGAGACGGAGTAATTATTGCCGGTAAAGGTCACGAAGATTATCAAATTTTGGGGACGGAAAAAATCCATTTCGATGACCGCGAACAGGCCCGGGCCGCTTTGATGAAAGGGAAAAAGTGATTAGGGGTGTTGAATTATCAAGAAAAGCTAAGATTAGTTGACAATTAGCAGAGGTAGCCAATTTTAAAATCTGTGGTAAGCTAGAAGGGTTTAGGGAAAAATCCCAGTTAACAAGCAAACTCCATCTTGATAAGTTGCCCCTGTGTTAACTAAGCAATGACATAAAAAAGCGTTACAGGCGCTTTGAATGTTTCAGGCCTCTGGTTTTGGACTTTCGGAGATACCTCTTCTTGAGGAGAATCTCTGAGGGTGCATTGTTGAACTGTCTTAGCAAAAAAGTATTGGTCAACTGGTGACTCTATATGACCTACTGCCTTAATCCTGACTGTCCTCAACCGAAAAACGCCCCAACAGCGTTAATCTGTGAGAGTTGCGGTTCAAAACTGCTTCTGCACAACCGCTATCAAATTCTAGGCATTTTAGGGAAAGGAGGGTTTGGGGCAACCTTTGTCTCATCGGATTTGTCCCTACCAGGTACCCCCCTATGTGTGGTCAAACAACTGCGACCTTGCACTGATGATGCTAATGTTTTTCAGATGTCCAAGGAACTTTTTGAGCGAGAAGCGGAAACCCTGGGAAAACTGGGGATTCATCCGCAGGTTCCCCGATTATTGGACTATTTTGAAGATAATCAACAGTTTTATCTAGTTCAAGAATACGTCAAAGGTCATAACCTCTACCAAGAGGTAAAAAAACGCGGACCGTTTAGCGAAGCGGGAGTCAAACAGTTTCTAAGTGAACTTTTGCCGATTTTGAAATATATCCACAAACAAAAGGTAATTCATCGGGATATCAAACCTGCTAACCTAATTCTTCGGCACACGGATCGAAAATTGGTTCTGATTGACTTTGGGGCTGTCAAAAATGAAGTTAACACTGTTATTGCCAATGTCAATTCTCAAAACGCTTTTACTAATTTTGCCGTGGGTACTCAAGGTTTTGCCCCTCCCGAACAGATGGCCATGCGTCCAGTCTATGCCAGTGATATCTATGCCGTGGGAGTTACCTGTATCTATCTACTTACGGGCAGATCTCCTAAGACTATCGAAGTTGATGTCAATACAGGTGAATTACTCTGGGAAAAATTAGTCAAGGTGAGTCCCCAGTTTGCTAAAGTCCTGAAAACAATGCTGGAAGTCTCCGTCCGTCATCGCTACAAATCCGCCCAAGAGGTAATGGATGCTTTAGACATGACCGCTTATGCCGATAGTCTAGCCCAAAGTTTAATCGCGGCTCCAATGGTTACTTCCCCGAAACCACCACAAGATTCAGGTCAAATAGCCACTTCCTTCATTTCTGGCTCTCTCAACTCTAAATTTCGCACCAAAAATAAAAATCCAGAGGGCTCTCCAGATAATCTGCCAGGGGCGCAGATGGCCTTTTCAACAACCAATACAAATATACCATCTAAAAATAAAGACCACAGCAGCCCAGATATAACCTTACCGAAGAGAAAACGCCGCTTAGATGAAAAAGCGATTCTCGATGCTTACAATAACGGCCGGCGCAATTTCGCCCAGGAGGAATTATCGAATCTTAATCTGTCTAAAGCACAACTTTTGCGGGTAATTTTCTTTCAATGCAAATTAACAGGAACTAATTTACAAGGGGCCGATCTGTCCAATGCGGATCTGGGCCGGGCCAATCTCAGTCAAGCTATTCTCAAAAATACCAATTTAGATAATGCCTATCTCGCTTATGCAGACCTGGAAGAGTCCGATTTGCGCGGGGCGAATCTCACCGGAGCCAATCTTCGCCACGCTAATCTCAAAAACGCTAATCTTTGCGGGGCTAATCTCTCTGATGCCCAAGTAAATCGAGAACAAATCGTCCTAGCAAAAACCAACTGGTTAACAGTTATGCCCAATGGTAAACGCGGTTCTTGGTAATCTTTCCTTATGAATTATGAATTATGAATTATGAATTATGAATTATGAATTATGAATTATGAATTATGAATTATGAATTATGAATTATGAATTATGAATTATGAATTATGAATTATGAATTATGAATTATGAAT
>NZ_JADEXY010000222.1 GCF_015206885.1 Microcystis aeruginosa LEGE 91341
ATCATCAAGATATAGGAATCGGAGACGGCGTTTTGGTCTGAGATTTAATTTAATCGCTGGCATTTACAACTATGAACTTGCTTTAGGCTATCATCAAGTAGCTGAATAAGACTTTTGCAGGAGGTCTATTCTTCCATAAAAACCTCCTGAATGAGTTGTTCACTATTAACTGTCTATTTTTCGCTAGTTGCCTTAGCTTTTTTAGCGGTTCTGATTTCGGCCTGTGCTTCCGCTACCAGATCGTTCCAGGATTCGCTGGCCTCAGCCAGATAGGTTTGCACGGTGTCAGCCGCTTCTGCGCCCCACTTGATTCCCTGTTTGGTCATGTCGCGCCCGGTTTCGGCGACCTTTTCCCCAGTTTCAGGGTTGCTTAAGGCCCCAATAGCGGGTGCGATCGCCAGTGCCGCCAAACCAACCCCTAGGGCGAAAATCGGTTCAATACCTAATAAAAATTCCATGAGACCTCACAAATTTGCTCGATTTTGGATTTTGTTTGACTGTTAGACGTTCGCCGCATCTCGATAGGTCGTTTTCTCGCCACCGAGGGCTGGGCGCAAGCCGTTCAGTCCGGCTAAAATAGCCGAACCATTATTGATGATAATTGCTAGGAGCGGATCGAGGGCAAAGAGAACCCCCACCGCCAGCGCCCCCAGGTTAGGAATGCCCACAATTAAGGCATTTTGGTAGATAATGTCCATCACTTGCTTGCTGATCCCGATCGCATGGGTCAAGCCGCTGAGATCGTTATCCATCAGTACCACGTCGGCAGTTTCCCGAGCGATATCGCTCCCTGCGGCAAAGGAAATCGAGACATCGGCATAGGCAAGAGCGGCGGAGTCATTAATGCCATCGCCGATAAAGGCAACGGTTTTCCCTTGCGCTTTCAGTTGCTGCACCACTTCCACCTTCCGTTCTGGGAAAGCTTGGGCGTGGACCTCATCCCGGCGCATTCCTAACTCTTGGGCCACCGCATCCGCTACCTGCTGCACATCGCCGGTGAGCATATGGGTGCTGATTCCCTGCTGGTGTAACTCAGCAATTACCCCGGGGCTTTCGGTGCGGATCGGATCGGCATACATGATAACGCCAATGAGGATGCCATCCCGGGCCACATAGGCCAGAGAAACGCCTCCCGTCTTAAACTGTTCACTGGCACTAATATCGATCCCTTCCGTTTTCATAAAGCGGCTACTCCCCACCAGTAGCTGCCGCCCTTCGATTTGGGCGACCACTCCCAAGCCAACCCGATAATCCCACTCCTCACAGGTTTTCGTTGCCGTCCCCTGTTGTTGGGCCTGTTGGACGATGGCATGGGCGACGGGGTGGCTTAACCCCTGTTCCGCCGAGGCCGCCAGACAGAGAATTTCTGCTGGAGTAACTCCCTCGGCGGTAACTTGAATGTCGGTGACGGAAGCATTGCCCTGGGTCAGGGTTCCCGTCTTGTCAAAGACGACGCAATCGACTTTTGCCAACATTTCGATCGCCCGGCCGCTGCGGATGTAAACCCCGGTCCGGGCAGCGTAGGTTAATCCCGCTAAGACGGCAGTGGGGACAGATACGCGGATGCCAGTGCCGAAGTCGAGGGTGACAATCGCCGTTGTCCGGGCTAAATCTCCCGTGAAAGCAAAAATGCCCGCCCCAATCAGTAGGGTGGGCAACACGGCAATATTAGCAAATTTGGCGGCATAGTTTTCTACGCGAGTATCATGGACGGGAGCGGCTTTCATCAGTTCCACGACTACCCCGGCGCGGGTATTATTCCCCGTCCTTTCCACGAGAATTGCCAATTGTCCTTCCACTAACAGGGTGGAAGCATAGACCTCATCATCTACTTCCCGGTGGACGGGAACCGATTCTCCCGTCAGTTTCTGTTGGTCAATTAGTCCCTGTCCCCGGATAATCTTGCCGTCGATGGGAATTAAATCTCCCGGATAGACGATGACGAGATGGCCTTCTCTCACGTCTTTGAGGGGAACTTGCACTTCTACGCCGTCCTGTTCGATCCAGGCGTATTTGCCCAAACTGTCCAGTAAATCTAGGGTCTGCCGTTCGCTAGAGCGAGCGGTGACATCGCGAATTACTTCCCCAGATTCGATCAAACTGATCATGAAGGCGGGGGGAATGAAATGGCCCTGGGCGGCGCTGAGGGTGATGGCAAGGGAATCGAGGAAATCGACGGTCAATTGTTTTTCTTCGCTGATGGCTTGCCAAGCTCGACCGTAGGCTGGCAGACAGGCGGCTAAAATTAACCCCCCAACGAGCAAGGGGGGGAGTTCTAGGGGAAAGGCGACAAGAGCGAGGGCTAAACTGGCAGCGGGAATGCCCAACCGCTCCCAATAGTTAATTTCGTGGGATGTTGGTGCTGTAGCTCCTTTGGTGGTTAGGAGATAGCCGAGATCGGCCTCTTCCATCGAGAGTAGGATATATTCCCGTAGTTGTTCGGGGGAAATTTCCTCGTAATTGTATTCAATAATCAGGGACTCAGCCGCCTCATTGCAGCGAACTTGTCCGATTACATTACTATCTTCTAATATTGCCACTAAGTTGCTGGCATAGTCAGGATCGTAACCCAGGCGCTCGATTTTGACCCGCCAGCGCCCTTCGAGGGAGTGAAGGAGTTGATAGTCTTGGGAAAACCTGTGAGCTTTGGGGACAATTGCCGCGGTTTCGTTGAGTATGTCCGGTTGGACAATTACTTTTTCTGTCGTATCTGTGAGGGTCATCTTTATGGGTGTTGGTTGGTATATGCTTGACACTGGCATAAACGGCGTTTTCTTGTCAGGAGGGAAGACGGGGAATCAACCCGGAACTCGTGTCTGCAAGCAGGCTGTCTGTACTTCGTCGAGATTAGTGGCAGACTCCAGTATAGTTGACATTACCGTGCTGAAGTTTAAAGACGCGATCATTGTTGTCTAAACTAAAGCTTAGAGGAGTACCAGCTTGACTCTTGCCTTTAAAGGTATTGTTGCCCTGATAGGTTGTTAGAGCTAGTCCCACGGGTTGCATTTGTGGGGGAGTAGCCGCTCCAAAGGTATCAATCGTGATAGATTGACGTTCTTTGTCGATAACCACCACCTCTCCTTCGGCAATGTCCGTCACTGATTCCACTATGGTTACGGCAACGGGCCGTTTTCTCTGGATCGATGCGTTATCAATGACAGAGGTATAAAAATAGATTTTCGTTCCTCTGTCTGTCTTCCCCCTAGCAACGCAGAGAATGCCATTTCCTAGACTGGGTGCTTCGGCTAAAACGGGCTTAATGGGCAAGCTGGGCAAGGAAAGCAAGGTTACAGCCGCTAAGAGGGCGGCTTTATTAGGAATTTTTAACATTTTTCGGCAAGGGGTAAATTAACTTTTGGTCATTGTACTAAAAAAAGTGAAATTTTGCCAGAGTTTTCAGGCGGATCGGTTTTTTTCCTCACTGGGTAGTAATATCAAATTCTGTTTTTAAAGACTGATTAGACCTCTTGCAAAAGTCTTAAGTCGATCCTTGTACAGCAACATTTTTGAAGATTATCAACTACTAATAAATAATTAACTGAAAGTCCCTCCCATTATTGTTTCTATCGTTTGTTTTCGGATTTAT
>NZ_JADEXY010000223.1 GCF_015206885.1 Microcystis aeruginosa LEGE 91341
TCCCCACACCTCACACCTCACACCTCACACCCCACTTCCCACTCCCCTCTTCATAATTCATAATTCATAATTTCCACTCCCCACTTCCCTAATTTTTTTCCTGACAAAACTCTTGTCATTGTCAAGACTCTAGGGTAACTTGTATATAAAAATTAATAAAGCGAGAAGTATTAGAACGATGTTGAGACTAATTAGCGACTTTGACGGCCCGATAATGGACGTATCGGAGCGATATTACCAAGTTTATCAATACTGTTTACAGAAAACCGCCTATAAAGGTCAAATTATTGGGGAATTATCGAAAGCGGAATTCTGGCAGTTAAAACGGGATCAGGTTTCTGAGAAGCGTATCGGGGAAATGTCAGGATTAGATGAAGATCAAGCGCGTAAATTTGCCCATCTTCGTCGTCAAACTGTTCACACTTCACCCTATCTTGTCCACGATCGCCTGGTGGTTGGTTCTTTAGAAACTCTCCAGAAAATCCAAGAGTTAAAGATCGATTTAGTCGTGATGACGATGCGACGGGTATCCGAGCTAGATCATGCCTTTAATCGCTACGATATCGGTCGTTTTTTCGCCGCTAATCGTCGTTATTGTCTAAATAATAATTACACCAAAACCAACGACGTGCGCGACAAAACTCTGCTTATGGCTAAGGCCGCTAAAGAACTGCCAGCGGCTGCCGACACTTGGATGGTGGGGGATACGGAAGCGGATATTGCCGCCGCTAAGAGCCAAAATATCAAGGTTATTGGCGTATTATCGGGGATTCGCAGCCGTTCCCGTTTAGAGAGCTACGAGCCTGATTATATCGTCAATAACCTTGGGGAAGCAGTGGACGTGATCTTAGGATCCCTGCGAGCGATTGGTTAACGGAAAAAACTACTAATCACCCAAAAGATCAGAAAAGTGATGAGCGCATAAATTTGGCGATCACCAAAAATATTCAAATCAGCCTTGGCCGCTAAACTGGCTAATCCCGCTCCCAGAGCGACTCCTAGCACTAAACCAGCGAGAGTGAATAGTAAGGCGCGGCCAAAACGTTTTTCTTTGCGGTTGAAAAAATAGATATTAACGAAAACGCCAAAAGCTAGGAGCAGCGGTAAAAGGGAGCCACTGGGATCGGGAACTAACAGCGTGATTGCTCCTAAACAAGCGTAAATCACTGCTGGCACGGCGATATCCCTTGCAGAAGGTGTATCGATTAGGCTTTTCCACCAGTTAGGAGATTTGCCGCTAGTAACTGGTTTACTTTCCACCGGAATCGTCAGACGTTCGGGAAAACGAATGCGATCGGGTACTTTAATTCTACCTTCCTGTCGCATCCGCAGTCGATCCATGAGGACAGAATCGTAGGCCGCCTCGATCGATTCGACAATTTTGCTATCATTCTGATACTGTTGCACCAGTCTTTGTTTAGCCTCTTGAATTTCTTCAAAAGAGGATTCTTCAGTAACCCCAAGTTGTTCGTAGGGATTCTGTTCACTCATGAACATACCTCCTTAATTATGCTCCCGATAGTCATGATCTTAACCCTATGTTCAGTAGTGTAACTTGAGATCCAAGCTTATTTAAATTAATTAAGTTTAGCGAAAATCTGGGCAGAATCGATCACTTCGTAGGGATAACCACTGGCATCTAAGAGGCTTTTTTCGGCGATTTGTCCTTCTTTAACGATAATTAAGCGGTTTTTGCCACCATAGGCTTTAATTGTGACAATTTCTAAAGCAAATAACCCCGGAGAGAAACGAGGATTTAAGGCCCCATCGTACTCGAATTTACTCTGCATTAACTGCAAAGCATAGACGCTACTGCTATCAAAGGGTGCTGCCTCCCGCAGGGTTTTGGCCCGCAGCACTGGGATTAAATCACCAAAGGGAATAGAAATCGTTTGCAGGGTGCGATCAAGTGTATCAAAAGAATAACAGTAACCGATGCCGTCCCAACGTCCTTCACAACGCAGAATTAATTTATAGCGTTTTCCGTCCCCTTGTACCTGTAATTCTATTCCCTCGTAGTTAGATAAATTTAGGGGAGGATTCAGGTTTCTGGTGCGAACTGAGGCAAAACCGCCGTTATTTTCAGTTCTAACAATACCAGAAAAGAGAGCGCCTCCTCCGGTTAGGGTTATCTGACTCTCGCTCACTCCTCCCATTACCACATCATCCACCGCACCCCAGATTTCTTTGATGTCACTGCTGGGATTGCTAAAGTCAAAGAGGGTTTTTTCGGCGATTATACTGGGATTTTTCAGTAAATCGAGTAAATTGGCTAAACTATGGCGGTTATTCTCCCCTTGACAGTAGATAATCTCATCAATCCCCGTGAATAATTGCGGGGTTTCCAGAGCAAATAAATCGACATTTTCGCCGAATAATTGACGAGCATCATCAATATTATCGACTAAAGCGCGAATTTGATAGTTTTGCTGCTGTAGTTGAGCGATTACCTTTTTACCGATCGCATTTTCACCACCAATGACTAAAATAGTCTTCATGCCCTGCTCATTTGTTAGCTGAATTTTTTTATCTTCTCCGAAACCGAGCAGCTTTTGCAGACAACTCCAGAGGGGAATACTATCAAAATAGTCGAGAGTTTGCCAAAATCTCTGAAAATCCCAGCTTTTTAACTCAGCCATAAATTTTATCTCCTTACTGTCATTAATCTTTATTTTATCGAGTTAGCTTGGCTGTTTGAGATCAAAAGCTCTCCTGTAAAAATCAAAAATCTTCCGTTAGGTGAGGAAACTCCGAGACAGGAGGAGAAAAAAGACAAGAGACAACTATCCTACCCATAAAACCGAAGATGATGTCAAATTTATCTGTGCTTTTAGATATTTTGACCCGATAGCGGCTCGAGAACTTACTTTTGCAGGATATTAATTCTAACAAAAAATATTTTGGCCTTATTCGATTCCATACTATCTAAGTTTTTAAGCTCATTGAAACTACTAATTTGCCATAACCAGTCTAGAGAGCCAACGAGAGGAAGCTGCAAAAGTTGTGGAGTTAATTAACAATCATTCCCGAAAATGTCTTGACTATCTAACCCCCTTTGAGGTATTTTATCAAATATGATCGAATAGTGATGCAATTCAGATTTGAGTTTACTGCAAATTTTTTTAATCATCATGCCACAACAATCCTTAATCTCTAAAACCCCGACAGATCAAGCAATCCCCACTCCTGCGGCACAAAATAGTTTAAATGTCAAGTTTTTTGGAAAAATATTTTTATTGTCTCCCCTGTTGTTTTGGGGATTATTTGGTTTAGAAGTTAACTCGGTTAAAGCAGCAGAAAACCTACAATGTCCTGTCATTTCTAAGGAAGAGGTTGATACTAATGCTCTTAAAAGAGAAATTGCTAATTATTCAGCTACTCTGCGAGCCTATCCGAGCGAGCCTAACACGATTAAACTTTACATTCAACGGGGAATAAGACCTCCTGCAAAAATAGGAACTGATTATGTAAAATAAAGTAAAACACTCAGAAAAACAATGACTTACGAAAAAGTAAAAAATTTGAATCCAGAAGAGTTTAAACGCTTTTGTGGAGTATATCCTG
>NZ_JADEXY010000224.1 GCF_015206885.1 Microcystis aeruginosa LEGE 91341
CCCTAAAACCCCAACACCCCCCGCAACGCGGACGCAGTGACCACCCCAACACCCTAAAACCCCAACACCCTAAAACCTCAACTATCTGTTTTTTCACTTTTTAAGTATCTAAGCACAATTAATTACACATCTAAGCCACTACTCCGTCAGACTTCTGCTGATGTGAGCAAACAGAGAACTGAAAACTCAAATCCGATCCCTAATAGCTGTCTCCTGTCTCCTGTCTCCTGTCTCCTGACTCCTGTCTCGGAGTCTCGACTAGGAAATTAATTTTGCACGACTACTTACTTCCCTCAAATGTCCTTGTTCAATTTTCCAGTGACGGTCAGCAATAGGCAATAATTCCCCAGCATCGTGACTAACTACTAATAAAGTCCAGTGTTGTTTGAGACTAGCGAGAAGTTTAGCCAATTGACGACGCATCGACCAATCTAAACCGGCCGTAGGTTCATCGAGAAGTAACAGATTAGGCTGCCGGATTAACTGGACAGCGAGGGATAAACGACGCTGTTGACCCCCACTAAGATTGTGGGGAGAAGTATCCATGGGAATGTTTTCTAATCCTACCTCCTTTAAGGCCGCTGTTAGGCGATCGCTTTTAATTTCTGGATGACCGAGACGCAACTCCTCAAGGATGGTTTTACCGCAAAAATGACGTTCGGGAAACTGAAAAACGATTCCTCCTAATTGTTGCAGGTGCAGCACCGTTAATTCTTGGTCGCGCCAGTGAATCGTCCCTCCTGTTTTATCGGCAAAGCCTGCTAGAATTTCCAAAAGAGTCGTTTTTCCGGAACCACTGGGGCCAACAATCAGACCTAATTCTTGGGGTGCTAATTCGAGATTAATCCCCTGTAAAATGGGATTGAGGGCAGCGGGAGGATGATAAACCACATCTTTGAGATAAAGCATTGACAGGAAAATAACTGGAAATTAAGTCTAGAAACCCGTTTCTATTGTGACAGATTTTTTCATTCGCTCAAGGAGACTTTTCACCATGGTGCTGAGGTTAGGTTTAACGAAAAAAATGGCGATCGGTGCTTCGCTGGCTGTTATGGTAGTGGTTAACTGGATTAGTCCCGGGTTGGCCGGAGATCCTTTCCGCAAAACCAATCCCCGACCGATTGGTGATAAGACCGAGGCCGCTTTTAACGCTATTTTTAAACAAGGTAACTATCTAGAGGCAAAAAAATTAATTGTTGAGGCCACAGAAAAGGAACCCCAAGAACCTTTGTCCCATGCTATGCGTGCCTCTCTTGCTTTTACCGACCAGGATTGGAACACCCTAAAAACCTACTCCGAGAAAACTAAGGCAGCGGCCAAACAAATACAGGACAGCGACCCTTTAAGGGGAAATTTGTATCTCGCGGTGGGTAGTTTTTTGGAGGGAACCTACGTTTTTCAAACCGAAGGAGCAGTATCGGCCATCCCCAGATTACAACAGGTGTTTCAGTATTTGGAAACCGCAGAAAAGGTTAATCCTACGGATCCGGAATTGAACCTATTAAAGGGTTATATGGATTTGATTTTAGCGGTTAATCTGCCCTTTTCTAGTCCTCAAGAGGCAATTCAACGGCTAGAAACCTATGGGAGTCCTGATTACTTGGTCGATCGAGGTATCGCTCTAGCTTACCGGGATTTAAAGCAGTATGATCAGGCTTTGCAATTTATAGATAACGCTCTGAAAGCGACCCCCGATAATCCAGAATTAATGTATCTGAAGGGTCAAATCCTGAGAATTCAAGGCAATACGGATAAAAATACTGGCTCTTTGAAACTGGCATTAGATTACTTTAATAATGCCCTGAAAAAACAGGAACAACTCCCCGAATCGGTCAAAAAACAGTTAAATCGCGAACACCGTAAGGTACAGGAGGAGATTAAATCCCTAGAAAGCACCGCTAATCGTTAAAAAATGCCTAAAAATAGTCAATATTTGTTTTTTTATCAGTTATCAGTTTTTGAAGGCAAGAGGCAAGAGGCAAAAGGCAAGAGGCAAGAGGCGGGAGACAAATTTTGCCAAAACAGAAAATCTCGTCTTATGGTATATAAAGTAAAGGATTATTAAGCTTCACTGGAAGTTTATTAATTAAAGTTAAAAATATATTGACAAAAAAGATGGCTTGTGGTAATGGGCATAATTTAGCCAAACCTCCTAGCTGATTTATTGTCAAGGGTTCACCTAAGTGTAATTGGAGATTTCATGACGGCAACGACGGATAAATTGCATGGGGAGTTGATCACCTCGATCGAGCCAGACTTTAAACTGAAAGATATTATTAAAAGCATTCCCAAAGAATATTTCCAGAAAGACCCAGTTAAAGCTTGGTTTGGTGTGATTACGAATATTTTGGCGGTCATTGCGGGTTATGCAATGCTAGTTTATTCTCCCTGGTATTTACTGCCTTTAGCTTGGATTTTCACTGGTACAGCTTTAACGGGATTCTTTGTGATCGCCCATGATTGCGGTCATCGGTCTTTTTCTAATCGACCCTGGGTTAATGATCTTGTCGGTCATATTTTCCTCTTACCGCTTATCTATCCCTTCCACTGTTGGCGTTTCCTCCATGATCGCCATCATGCTAAAACTAACATGGTAACGATAGATAATGCTTGGGATCCGTGGGAATTAGAAGCTTTTAACTCGGCCAATCCCTTAGTGCGTCTCTTTTATCGTGGCATTCGCGGACGTTTCTGGTGGCTCGGTTCGATCGCTCACTGGGCTATTCTACACTTCAATATCGAACAATTCAAGGAGAACGAACGGGAAAAAGCCCGCTTTTCGATGATTGTCGTCCTAGTTTTTGCCGCTATTTTTTTCCCAACCCTAATTTTCTACACTGGTGTCTGGGGATTGGTTAAATTTTGGGTGGTGCCTTGGTTTGTCTATCATTTTTGGATGAGTACCTTTACCCTTGTCCATCACACAGACCCCGATATTCAATTTTCCTATCCTGAAGACTGGAATCAAGCTTTAGCGCAACTAGAAGGAACAGTTCACTGTAGCTATCCCCGTTGGGTAGAGATTCTCTGTCACGATATTAATGTCCATATCCCCCATCATATCTCGACGGCGATTCCTTCCTATAACCTCCGCAAAGTTCACGCTAGTCTCAAAGAAAATTGGGGTAGTCACCTAAAAGAAACCGAGTTTTCTTGGGCATTAATGAAGCGAATCGTTGATTATTGCCATATTTTCGACTCCGAAACCGCCTACAAAACCTTTAAGGAAAGTCGCGGTTAAATCAGTTATCAGTTATCAGTGGGTAAGTTATCAGTGATCAGTGATCAGATTTGAGTTTTAAGTGACAGTATTAAATCGAAGTTTCCTAATGTCTTTTCACTGATTACTGATTATTGTTTACTGCTCACTGAAAAAAGCTCACTGCTCCCCAATTCATAATTCATAATTCATAATTCATAATTCATAATTCATAATTCATAATTCATAATTCATAATTCATAATTCATAATTCATAATTCATAATTCATAATTCATAATTCATAATTCATAATTCATA
>NZ_JADEXY010000225.1 GCF_015206885.1 Microcystis aeruginosa LEGE 91341
CAGGATATACTCCACAAAAGCGTTTAAACTCTTCTGGATTCAAATTTTTTACTTTTTCGTAAGTCATTGTTTTTCTGAGTGTTTTACTTTATTTTACATAATCAGTTCCTATTTTTGCAGGAGGTCTAATGACTACTCTACACGGTAATTGGCTGATTGGTTCGCAGGATAGTGTTTTTTTTCTTTGGGGTGAACAGTGGCAAGGGAAAGAATTAAGTGAAACCCAAGAAAATCATCCTTTTTGTCTAGAATCTGGGGCATTATCCCAATTTATCGAGAAATTTTCTCCTCAGCTTAACCAGTATTCTCCAGAATCAATCAAGCTCAGTTTGCCTAGTTATTCTCCCCCTAGGAAAAAATATTTTTTACCGCTGCTGTCAGGGCAAATTCTCGAACCCACACCTAAATCCTTGTCTTGGCAACCATGGCAGGTATCGGGATTAACTTTTTCTGCGGGGATGATAGTACAGTTATGGGAAAAATTACCCCTAGCTAAGGCCGAATTTATCGGCAATGATCTACGATTTTGGCTGTATTTGCACCGTTGGAGTTTAGATTTATTAGCAAGGGGGAAATTTTTAGTAGGAATAAATCAGGGTGAAAGTTGCTGGTATCCCCTGCTAGATAGTACCATCGATCGCACTCGTTTAGCTAAGTTTATCCAAACCATCCCCCTGGTTTGTCTTGCCTATCAAGAAAATAGCGAACCACAAACAATCATTCTCGATTGCTTAAAAAATATTGTCGATGCTCGTTTGCGACAAAAGATCGATAGTACTGTTAATATTTCCCCCTCATTGATGGTGAAACCCTGGCTACAATCTTTAAGCAGTGATCGTCATGACATTGCCTTAGAAGCCAAGAATTTACAGCGTCTAGAAAATGCTTATAATAACTGGGTGTTTCCTATCCAAGAAAGTTTAGTTAATGGCAATAATCGCCAATTAATCGAGAATCAATACCGTGTCTGTTTATCTTTACAACCTCCCAGATTAGGGACAGCGTGGAAACTCACCTATTATTTACAAGCGTTAGATGATCCCGAATTTCTCATTAGTGCTAAGTTGATTTGGTTAGAGGGCAAAGAGAGTTATCATAGTTATCAAAGAGTTGTCAATAATCCCCAAGAAATTCTCTTAAAAGGATTGGGATTAGCATCGCGATTGTACGAACCGATTAGAATTAGTTTAGAGCAGAGACACCCGGAGGAATGTTCTCTTGATTCGATCGAAGTTTATCAGTTTATTCGCTCGATCGCTTGGCAATTGCAAGAGCAGGGATTAGGGGTAATTTTGCCAACGGGTTTAACTGCCGGTAGTAATGAACAAAGATTAGGAATTAAGATTGCTGCTAGTGTAACTCCCAAAAAAGGAGAAAGATTAAGTTTAACCAGTTTATTAAACTTTCAGCTTAAATTAGTGGTAGGAGAACAGGAAATATCAAAAAAAGATTTTGATAAGTTATTAGAGAAAAAATTGCCAGTGGTGGAAGTGGGGGGCAAATGGTTAATCCTACAACCTACGGATGTCAAAGCAGCTCAGGCAATTTTAAATAATACCATCACTCCCCTGAATCTCTCAGTGGAAGATGCTCTGCGCTTGAGTTCAGGGGATAATAATCTAATTGCTAAACTGCCGGTAGTCAATTTCCAAGCGGAGGGAGCATTAAAGGAATTAATTGATAATTTAAATAACAATCAAGGGATTCAATTAATCAACCCACCTAGGGAATTTCGGGGGGAATTACGTCCCTATCAAATTAAGGGAGTTAGTTGGTTAGCTTTCCTAGAAAAGTGGGGTTTAGGTGCTTGTTTAGCCGATGATATGGGTTTAGGCAAAACCCCGCAATTAATCGCTTTTTTACTAGCATTAAAAGAAGAGGATATGTTAGTTAATCCCGTGTTAGTGGTTGCTCCCACTTCTGTGGTTAATAACTGGGAACATGAGTTAAGAAAATTCGCTCCCACCCTAGCGGTTTTTGTGCATCATGGCGAAAAAAGATTAAAAGGTCAAGCTTTTGCTCAAGAGGTAAAAAATAAATCGGTTGTGATTACCAGTTATCCTTTAATCTATCGCGATCTGTCCAGTTTAGAAGCAGTACAATGGCAAGGTTTAGTTTTAGATGAAGCTCAAAATATTAAGAATTCTACGGCTAAACAATCCCAAGCAGTGCGAAAAATACCCGCAGGATTTCGGATTGCCTTAACGGGAACTCCCGTAGAAAATCGCCTGACAGAATTATGGTCAATTTTGGATTTTCTCAATCCCAATTTTTTAGGAACTCAAGCCTTTTTTCAGCGTCGTTTTGCCCTTCCCATTGAAAAATACGGCGATCAAGAATCCCTACATAATTTGCGTTCCCTCGTCCGTCCTTTCATTTTAAGGAGATTAAAAACCGATAAAACTATTATTGAAGATTTACCAGAAAAACAGGAAATGAATGTCCTGTGTGGTTTATCAAAAGAACAGGGACAACTTTATCAACAATTAGTCGAGACAACGCTCCAGAAAATTGAAGAAACCCAAGGGATTCAGAGACATGGATTGATTTTAACCTTGCTAATGCAACTCAAACAAATTTGTAATCATCCCGCCCATTTTTTGAAAGAAAATAGTTTAGAAACCAGTCAAAGATCGGGAAAATTATTACGCTTAGAAGCTATGGTAGAGGAAGTGATAGCCGAAGGCGATCGAGCTTTAATTTTTACACAATTTGCCGAGTGGGGAAAACTCCTACAAACCCATCTCCAGAAAAAATTAGCCGAGGAAATATTATTTCTCTCTGGTTCTACCAAAACAAAAGATCGGGTAGAAATGATCGAGCGCTTTCAAAATGATCCCCAAGGACCAAAGATTTTTATTCTCTCCCTAAAAGCAGGGGGAACAGGATTAAATTTAACCCGCGCTAATCACGTTTTTCATATCGATCGTTGGTGGAATCCGGCCGTAGAAAATCAGGCCACCGATCGCGCTTTCCGCATCGGACAAAAACGCAATGTTCAGGTACATAAATTCATCTGTACGGGAACCCTAGAGGAACGCATTAATGAGATGATCGAAAGCAAAAAACAATTAGCGGAACAAACCGTAGATGCCGGGGAAAATTGGTTAACCGAATTAGATACCGATCGCCTGCGAGATTTATTATTATTAGATCGATCGGCAATTATTGATGAAGAAGAAACCGATTAGAAGCGAACCACCTGATAAACCGTGGAACCATTCTCAAACAGGGGCCGATAGTAAATGCCGCTGCAATTGTAATAAAGCGTATTGTCAGCCGTAATTGTGGTGCAGCCGTCTGGGATATAGGTGACAATTGCGCCGATTGGCGGGACCACCACCGTGTAGGAACTGCCGCTAGGTTGAAGATAGATGCCGTCCGAGTAAATGTAGGAAGTAGAACCCACATAGACGGTATTGTAGTAGGGGGGGAGAGTGGCGATCGCTGAACCGATGACTAAGCCGGTGGTCAAACCCACCCAACCCC
>NZ_JADEXY010000226.1 GCF_015206885.1 Microcystis aeruginosa LEGE 91341
TCAGCTATTTAGCCGAACGCGCTCAACTTTTTGGACTGATTAAAGCTGAACGTCAGCGACATCGAGAGAAAGAGGCTCTCCATCGACAAATATGGGAACCTCTTCCCTTAAGTTGACACCAATGGCACGCGATGCGCCCCAACCATATAAAAACTGACTAATAAGTTATCTCGAAGTCGCTTGAACCTTTAGCCAACAAGAGTTAATTAGTTTAATTATCCTAGATAAGTTCTTAAATACTTGACAAAATATATCAAATAATTTATAATATTAGATAACCAAAAATCATGATAATGTGCTATCAACATAATCGAGTTTTAGGTGTTTAAAAATTAGTTTTTCAGTCATCAAATCTGGAATTTATGAGCATTTTAGAACTGATAGAAAAAAGACTAGAAGAAAACTTTGCCCTCCACGAACAATACCTAAACCCCCAGATGGTTAGGGTACTAAAAACGATCGGCTATGATCGCCACTACGTTAAAGCCGAAGGTCCGTACCTATTCGACAATCAGGGAGAAAAGTATCTGGACTTACTGAGTGGTTTTGGTGTTTTCGCTCTCGGACGCAATCACCCCAAGATCGTGCAAGCTTTACAGGAGGTATTGACGGCATCATTGCCCAATTTAGTCCAATTGGATGCTTCCATCCTAGCGGGATTGCTGGCGGAACGGTTAGCAGCGATCGCCCCTCCCGGATTAGAACGAGTTTTCTTTGCTAATTCCGGCACAGAAACCGTCGAGGCCGCCATTAAATTCAGCCGCTACGCCACCGGACGCAGCCAAATTGTTTACTGTCAGGGAGGCTACCACGGGTTAACCATGGGTTCCCTTTCCGCCACTGGTGATACCCATTATCGTGAGGGATTTGGGCCTTTTGTCGCCGATTTTAAGGAAATTCCCTTTGGCGATCTGGCCGCGCTCGAAAAAGCTCTAATTAACCAAGACGTAGCAGCTTTTATTACCGAACCGATCCAAGGTCACGGGGTGAGAATTCCCGAACCGAACTATCTCCCCGCAGCGGCAGCCCTTTGTCGTCGTTATGGCACTCTTTTTGTGGCCGATGAAGTGCAGACCGGTTTAGGCCGGACTGGCAAAATTTGGGCTGTGGAACATTGGGGGGTAGAACCGGACATTTTATGTGTTGCCAAGGCTCTTTCAGGCGGTTTTGTGCCAGTGGGAGCGGTTCTCTGTCGTCGCTGGATCTTCGATCGAGTATTCGATCGCATGGATCGTTCTGTGGTTCACGGTAGCACTTTTGGTAAAAATAATCTGGCCATGGCCGCCGGTATTGCCACTTTACAGGTGATTGAGGAGGAAAAATTAGTCGAGCGATCGGCTTTGATCGGTCAACAAATTATCGCAGAACTGCAGCCCCTCGTAGATCAGTACGAATGTTTGCAGGAAGTGCGGGGATTGGGTATGATGATCGCCTTGGAATTTGCCGAGCCGAGCAGTTGGTCACTAAAAGCCGCCTGGAAAATGCTAGAAACCGCCAATAAAGGGCTATTTTCCCAGTTAATCGTCGTTCCCCTCTTTACCCGCCATCAAATCCTCTCCCAGGTTTCCGGCCACGGCATGAATATCATTAAGTTTATCCCCCCCCTCACCCTCTCCGACGAGGATTGCCGTTGGCTTGTCACCGCCGTTAAAGATGTGGTCGCTGATGCACACCGCTTCCCTGGGGCCGCTTGGGAATTCGGTAAAACCTTGGCCAGTCAAGCTATCCGCCAAAAAACCGCCAAAAAATAGTTAATATGTCCAGTTTGTTTCATCCCCTCTGCGGTAGTAACCTTAGTACCCTATTACGTTTATTTTTGACCAATGGCGGCATCGATCGCCCCAATTTGGCCCCAGCAACCCTGGCCCTGGCAGTTACCCTAGCGCGACTGCCTTTTTCTACCCTAGAACGAATTTTAATGACAGGGTTTTATGAGCGCCGCGTGCAGGTAAAAGCACCCATTTTTATTGTCGGCTATTGGCGCAGTGGCACGACCCATCTACACAATTTACTCGGTCAATCGGAGCATTTTGGCTATATTTCGCCCCTAGCAGTGGGATTACCCTGGGATATCCTCGGTATCGTCCGCTTATTTCAACCGCTGCTGGAATTGGCCTTACCTAGCGATCGCCATGTGGATAACGTCGCCGTTACTCCCAATTCACCCCAAGAAGACTCGATCGCCCTGGCCAGCATGATTCCCCTTTCCTACTACCATGGTTTATACTTTCCCCAACGTTTTCAGTACCATTTCGATCGAGGGGTTTTTTTTCAAGGCTGCAGCGAGAAAGAAATCGCCAATTGGCAACGTTGGCATACTCATCTATTAAAAAAAGTTTCCATCCACCAAAAAGGCAAACAATTACTACTTAAAAACCCCGTTTATACGGCACACATCGCCAGATTGCGAGCTATCTGGCCCGATGCTAAATTTATTCATATCTACCGCAATCCCTATCTAGTTTTTCCCTCAACCCGCCACTTTTTTACCCGCATCCTACCGGAACTAGCACTGCAACCCTACGATAATTTATCTATTGATGTCATCGAGCAAGCGATTCTGAAAAGTTATCCCTTAATGCTTAATTCTCTCCTGGGAGATAGTGCCGATTTACCCGCCGATAGTTTTGTAGAAATTCGTTTTGAAGATTTAGAAAAAGACCCCCTAGCACAAATCGAGAAAATCTACGATCAACTGCAACTTCCCGACTTAAAAATATCTATGCCTCGCTTTGAGAAATATATCAGCAGTCTGCAAGGATATAAAAAAAATAATTATCCCCCAGAACCAAAAGCGATCGAGTTAGTCGAATCTCATTGGCTGCCATTTATTCAACGTTGGAATTATTTTTAGTTATCAGCTTTTTCAGTTATCAGTTATCAGAACGTAGCGACTGTCTTGATTGTCAAGGGGTAACTCAAAAAACAATCAAGGAGTTGCTGTCGAACCTAAAATCTCAAGCGAGAAAAAAGCGCAGCAAAAACTAAGTCGCTCAGGTTAAACCAAAGCAAGCGCAACCCTTGATCAGAGATAACAAAAAGTGTAAATCTCTAGGAACAAGGTGGTAAATTGTCAGCAAGCTGCCAAGGCTGATTTTGGCGAACCATTGCATTAAGAATAACTAAGATTTTCCGCACACAAGCAGTCAGAGCCAGTTTTTTTGATTTACCTCGTCCGACTAGGCGTTCGTAAAAGGTTTTAATCACCGGATTATGACGCATAGCCACCACCGCCCCCATGTAAAGAATAGCTCGAATATGAGCGCGACCTCCCTGAATCATCCGCTTACCTTTATGTTGACCACTATCATGATTAATCGGCGCAACACCGACTAAGCGAGAGATTTGTTTGGCGGTTAATTGACCGAGTTCTGGTAAGTCGGAGACGAGAGTAGTAGAAATTACTTGACCAATCCCCGGCACGGTTTTTAGTAAATTGACTTTCTCGAGCC
>NZ_JADEXY010000227.1 GCF_015206885.1 Microcystis aeruginosa LEGE 91341
TCCCCACACCCCACACCCCACCTCCCCAATTCATAATTCATAATTCATAATTCATAATTCCCAATTAACGAATCGGTTTAGCTAAATCACCGATTTTAAAACCATTACCGGTAATGATGCGACCGACGCTAGATTGACCATCAGCTTCGACAATTTCGAGAGTGCCAATCGGTTGAGTAATCTGACGGATAACCTTACCCGTTTGCGGATCCTTGACCGTTTGAGTCGTCCTTTCGATGGAAATGCGTAAACCAACACGATAACCCTCTCCCGTACCTTTATTGAGAATTACTTGATTTCCCGCCACGGCAGCCACTAAAGCGGTGACAGTCGGGAGCGAGCGAGGTGTAGCGGCGATTTGGTCGGCTTTATTATTGAGATTATCTACCACCTGCGCCACTGCCTTATCGGTGGCAATACTGAGTAATTTCCCTTCGTTGGAGGTTTGGGAACCACCCCCAACTCCTAAAACCACGGTTGAACCATCGGATTGATTGGCACTACCATCTCCCTGAGCAGTGGTAATAATTTCGGCCGTGGTGGTATTAATTGCCCGGACATTTAACTTGACAAAAGCATCGGTTTCTGTCTTGGCGGTGCTAAAAATAATAAACGAGCCACCGGATTGTTTTTTTTGTAAATCGAATTGGGTAATCGAACCGATAATCACCACGTCCACCCCCAAAATTTGCCCGATTTGAGCGGCGGTAGCGGCATCTACCCGTCCCGAAGCTCCCAAATTCTGTTCTCTGAGGACAGCATCAATGCGACTGCGCTCAATGACTGTATAGCGACCACTTTCCACCAATCTATTGACGAGAATATCACTGACACCACTGGCTCCACCATTGAGAAATGTTAACCATTGGGGATTACTGAGACCGCTATAATCGAAGTCTAAAACCGCTACGCGCACCTTTTCGCTTTTTTGGGCTAAGAGTAACGGTAAATTGTTAGAGGTAGCTTGGGAGAAAACCGGTGCGTTGAAGCTAAAACCCAAACTAGAAGCGACTCCCACAAGGGTGATTAGGGCAGAAAAACCACGGATACTATCTCGATCGAACATGATAAGGGGTTCTCCAGTCAAATAGAATATAGATCATAATCATCTCAAAATTACTCTAACTATCGAGAGCGAGAATTTTGAATAGCCGTAATTAGACCTCTCACTTCCTCGGTTCCCTCGGAAGCTTCAAAGGAAGTGGGAAATTTACCCTTAGCAATCATCCGCAATCCCAGGGGGGCAATACTTAATAAACCCTGTAAATCGCGCCAATAATTGCCCAGCACATAGAGGCCGAATTGGCGTTCATCCACCCATCCCCCTGCTTTGACTAATTCCACTAAAACTTTCCGGTGACGAATGGGACGACTACTAGCGGCCGACTTGCGAGCGAGTATTTCCTGTTTAATTTTACCGATCTGATCCATAGGAGCCACTTCCATAGGACAAACCGCATTACAGAAATAGCAACGGGTACAACCCCAAACCCCTGCGGTGCCTTGGTTATAAAGTTCTAGGCGACCTTCTTGATTACCATCGCGGGAATCTGCTAGGGTGCGCTGCGCTTTTGCTAAAGCGTGGGGCCCGACAAAATCGGGATTGACTTGCTTGGCGTTACATTCCGAATAACAGGCCCCGCACATAATGCAGTTACCCATCTGATTGAGATTGGCTCTTTCTTCTGGAGTTTGCAGAAATTCTCGTTCGGGAATGGTGCGTGCTTGACTACTAATATAAGGTTCAACTCTTTCTAAATCGTCCCAAAACGGTTGCATATTGACGATTAAATCCCGGATAATCGGTAAATTCCCCAGGGGTGCGATCGTGATTTCGGGAATTTCTCCGGCATCTTTTTGGCTACAATGGTTTAATTCACTGGCGATATTTTGTTGACAAGCCAAGGCCGAACGACCGTTAATTTTCATGGCACAGCTGCCACAAATTGTATTGCGGCAATTTTTACGAAAGGCCAAAGTTCCATCAAGTTCCCATTTGATGCGATTAAGGCAGTCGAGAATTGTATTTCCGGCCTCCACCTCTAGGGTAAAATTTTCTAGGTAGGGGGTGTCGTTGGGTCGTTGACGCAGAATTTTAAAAGAAACTTCCATACTCGGCACGGGGATGAGGGACTCCTAATACTCAGGATAATCGATGTTAACGGGCTAAGGGGGAGCTAGTAATGGTAATTAATCCTTAAGATTTTCCCCGGTCGGTTGAGCCAAGGGGTGGGTATCTAGGCCTAATGATAGATGGGTAAGTCGCTCGAAAACAGTTTAATCACCCCGGATTTACTGCTCTGGATCATTAGTTTTTTGCCAACTCCAACCACAAGTATAGTTTCTCAATTCCTTGCTAGGTATAGCTTAAACGGTTTTATGTCCTCACTTTCTCCCTCCTGTTTTCCTCGCACCCGACCAAAAATTGCCAGAGTCTTGGCCAAAAATTTCCTCTCCCCCACAAGCTTTACACTTACTACCTAGTCCGGGGTCTTCTTAGCACGATTGTCATCACCGAACCATCAGTTTTAAAAAATTTATTATTCTCCTCTAGACATTTTTGGCGAGATTTTTGGTATGATTAATTTGTCAGTGTAAACTTAATTGACAGTCAGTCAAAAATCAAGGAACATTAAAAAGTACCATGAGTGACATCTCTCCTACTCCCCTAACCGGGAAAGCTCTACTACAAAAAGTCAAAGAGTTATCCCACTTACCCCGTCGCGAAACAGCAAAACGTTGTGGTTACTACTCTCAAAGTAAAGATGGCCAAGTTCGAGTCAATTTAACCGACTTTTACGATGCTGTTTTAGGTGCAAAAGGGGTTCCCCTCGATCCCGAAGGCACTAAAGATGGCCGCGGCCGCGAACCCACTTTCCGGGTTAGTGTCCACAAAAATGGTCAAATCGTCATCGGTTCCACCTATACCGAACAAATGAACTTGCAGCCCGGCGATGAGTTTGAAATCAAACTTGGCTACAAGCACATCCACCTCAAACAAACGGAATCAGAAGAATCGGTAGAAGCTTAAATAGGTTACGGAGTAGGGATAAGGATAAAAAAAATCGGCAGTCAAAAGGGCTAGTTTTGACAAGACCGACCGAAAAGACAATATAGATTCTTACCCCTAATTCTAACCCCTGACCGCCTCTTTTATCAACTTGAGGGGTTTTCCTTAAGCACTTTTTCTTCTTTTTCGCAACCCCCTAGGGATGGATTTTTGTTGGAGCTAGGCTTTACCAGAGCAAAGTTCCACAGTTATCCTATGCCTAGGGGGTTTGTTGTTTTAGCCATCAGGAGACAGTATTCAGGAGACAGGAGACAGGAGTCAGGAGTCAGGAGTCAGGAGTCAGGAGTCAGGAGACAGGAGATAGGAGTCAGGAGACAGGAGATAGGAGTCAGGAGTCAGCTTTATTCTCCCCACACC
>NZ_JADEXY010000228.1 GCF_015206885.1 Microcystis aeruginosa LEGE 91341
CGCATCTATTTACAAAACTTTACCTGATCAGAGGATTAGGGAAATGGGGAGATAGGGAAATGGGGAGATGGGGAAATTTCAACTAAAACCCCAAAACCCCAACACCCCAACACCCCAACACCCAAAACCTTCTAACTGATCACTGATCACTGATTTTTTGCAGTCGCTCTAACAAGAGGGCGACTTTTTTCAGGTCTTTATCACCCGGCGATCGCTCAACACCGCTAGACACATCAATGCCATCGGGGTGCAGCCGGGTTAAAGCTTCACTAATATTATCGGGGTTGAGTCCTCCGGCCAGAAACCAGGGCAAGGGGGGCGAAAAACTGGCTAAGGCTTGCCAGTCTAAGGTATGTCCCGTACCGCCGAGCAATTGGGGATGGTAGGCATCTAAAAGCAAAGTATCGACGCTATTAAAGTAAATTGCCGACTTTTCCCAACTTTCTCTGTCTTTAATCCGCAAAGCTTTGATAATTTCCCGGTCGGGTAATAATTGCCGCAACCTTTGGCAATATTCGGGAGATTCTTTACCATGTAACTGCACACTTGTCAAGGAAGTTTTAAAAATTATTTGCTGAATAATTTCGGGTTGCTCGTCGGCAAAAACCCCAATAAAATCAATTTTGTTGGGTATTGCGGCGATAATAGCGTTAATTTGCTCGATTTTGACGTAACGAGGCGAACTTGGTACGAGGATAAAACCTAAGGCCGTAGCTCCTAAATTAGCGATCGCTTTTCCTTGGTCTGGTTGGGTAATGCCGCAAATTTTAATTCGCATTTAATCTTATTCGCAAAACGTTACAAAAACTGTTAAGTATTCAAACAAAAAGCAGTTTCGGGTCAAGAGCTTTTTATAATGCCCTGTGATTAACAAAATCTTATCAAGACTGGAGCGTCAATGATCCCTTCCACCTTACTTTTAGCCACCGCTCAAACCATTCCCTGGAATTTATCCGTCGGCATTACCATGACCTTAGCTAACCTAGTAGCCTTCGTTATCGGTTATTTTGCCATCCAAAATACCGGGGCTGGCCCTGCCTTACCCTTGCCGCAGTTAGCCTCGAAAAAAAGCTTCGGTCTGCCGGAATTATTGGCTACCATGAGTTTTGGCCATATTCTCGGTGCGGGACTGGTTCTCGGTCTTTCTAACGCGGGTATTCTCTAATCAGTGATCGGTGATCGGTAATCAGTGACCAGTAAACCTCAGATAGAGGAGCCAGTAGTCAGGCTTCGGCCGTGAGCTCAGCCGAACGGAGAACTAAGCATAAAGAGATTTTAGGCAACTTCATCCCTATTTTTCCCATTTTTGAACTCTCAAAAGTCAATTATGCCAGAAGTCTAGTAATCGTCCAGATCGGTTGATTATTCTGGCTGCTGGCGAGAAAACTAAGAAAGCAGTGGCCCAAGTTGAAGCTGGAGACTTTGCTGACGAAGAAGAAGCAGTATTGGCTAAATTAACCTATGAAAGTTAGATAGCTGCGGAAAGAAGTATCGAAAATAATTGGTAAATCCGAACGTTGCCAATCGCTTAATTAATTGTAAATATTGCCTCTAAAGTTAATCTCATAAATAAAGATTTCGTCTGTCTCCTTGACGATTTCAAAAATAACTCGCATTTTGCCAACATGAATTCTGGAGAATCCTTTTAACTCACCTTTAAGTTTTTTTATATCAAGTTCTTCAGGGGGATAAACGTTTTGAGTTTCAAGGCAGGTTTTGAGAATACCAATTTTAGTTAAAACAGATTTTCGGCTATTGGCATCTAGTTTCTCCAAAAATTTACTGGCTGATCTACTGATCCTGATCTTCACGATTAAACCAGCCTGTAATATCAAGGAAGCTGTCGTCTTTGTAATCAACAGGATTAAAGGTTGCTTCTATGTCAGCTTGTTCTATATCATCAACATAGGGAATCAGCATCTCGAAGAATTTAAGCCACTCTTCCCGCATAACTTCGCGGACGCTTTCCTTGATGATGGTTTTGAGCATTAGAGCATCTAAGGTGTTTGCTGGCTCCATATATTTTCCTCCAATCTACTTGAATTGTAGCAGCAGATCAAGAAAACGGGTTTCTTACAGCAGTTATCTTCAGGATTTTAGTTTTCTCAAGCCACTATTCGAGGCAAGTCAAGAGATTGGGAGAGATTCAAGTAATCTAAGGATAGGCGGTTAAAGCGCGTCTTAGCTTACCTGATAACGTTCTTAAAATCTATCTTCAGTAAAAGTTACTCATTTTAGCTATCTAGCTATATAAATGAGTAACTTCAAAAGGTTTTAGATAGGGTTTTGGTTTCTATATTTAACCCCGATCCTCACAAACAAAGTCCACTACTCGATCGATTTCCCGGGATGAGCGGATGCGACGACTACCGCTGCCGAGTTCGCCACCACGACAATTGGCCCACCAACGCTCGCGACTACCATTAACGATCGCATCAAATTCTCTAATTCTGCCACTATCATAATAACTGCGGCGATCGACGACAAAACGACCGATATTGGGGAGGCGAAATTCTTTGTAAAGATTATCTTCCCAACCGCCACCAGAATTACCGTGATGGTTGTCGGTGCGTACCTCAAACTCGCCCCGACAACCATTTCTCACCACAATATTGCCGTTCTCGAAATCCCAATTACCCTCACAGGGAGCAGCGGAGCGAGTGCGGATTAATCTGACTTGGGCCCGTCTAGCGTTGACGGGACAGCGAGTAGTACGACCGTTTTGACTTTCACAATTAATTCTCGTGGTTCTGGCCGCTGCTGGCTCGCTCCCCAAGGGACAAATTAGCAATAAACCAAGACTAGATAATAAAATTTGGCGAAACATTGTCTTTATCTCCAAGAAATTCTCTAGTTTATCTTACAGGGGTATCAAGAAAATGAGTAGTAGTGCTTGAAGTGCGTTAATCAACAAAAAAGAAGGGTGATTTAACTTCACCCTTCCCCCTATTCGGTAAATTTTCTTGCCATCTTTAGAGAGCGTTACCGCGAGGTAATACTTCTTCAGGGAAGATAAAGTTTTCGTGGGGTTGGTCTTGGGGAGCCATCCAAGCTCTCAGACCTTCGTTAAGCAGAATATTTTTAGTGTAGAAGGTTTCAAATTCCGGGTCTTCCGCCGCTCTCAATTCCTGAGAAACGAAGTCATAGGCCCGTAGATTAAGGGCTAATCCCACTACACCCACAGCACTCATCCATAAACCAGTCACGGGGACAAAGAGCATGAAGAAGTGTAACCAACGTTTGTTGGAGAAAGCGATGCCAAAGATTTGCGACCAGAAACGGTTCGCAGTGACCATGGAGTAGGTTTCTTCCGCTTGGGTGGGTTCAAAAGCTCGGAAAGTGTTGGAACCTTCACCGTCTTCAAACAGGGTATTTTCTACCGTCGCTC
>NZ_JADEXY010000229.1 GCF_015206885.1 Microcystis aeruginosa LEGE 91341
AACACCCTAAAACCCTAAAACCCCAACACCCCACCACCCTATCTCCTGCCTTCTGACAACTGATAACTGATGATTGATGACTGATGACTGATAACTGATAACTGATGAATGATAAATGAACGCTTCTCCCGCTTATGTTTGCTGTCAAGTGTTGTCATCTACTCACCTCGAACAAATTCGTTCTTGGTGGGGACAGTTGGCAATACAGGTAACAGGGCCGAGGATTAGTCTAAGTGAAAGAGAGCTACCCCTAAAGACGGGGGAAATCTATCAACTCTTGCTTTCCACCGACCTACAAGCTTTATTGTTAGCCAGTCCCCAAGCACATAACTTTGATTACGAAGTCCGTATTAGTTTTGAAGCGAACACGATTAAAAGTTTTCTGCAAGGACTGGTCGTCAAGTCTCTCCACCACCCGAAAATTGAGCAGGGTTATCAAATTTTAAATCTGCCTCTATCCAATAATGTCAGCAGTTTTCAAAATAAAATTTTAGTCAAAATTCTCTCGATAATTTCTTCTCCGGCTGCTGAGGGGGGTTGTCCCCGCATCTTCTCCGTTTGTCAACCGGTAGAAGCTGCCCTATCCCAACAAATCCAACAGGAAAGATTATTAAACCAAGTCATCACCCAAATGCGTCAGAGTCTGGAGTTACCGGTGATTCTGGAAACCGTGGTCAGGGAAGTGCGGGAATTTCTGCAAGTGGACCGATTGTTAATTTATCAATTTTTCCCCGATACCGGTGAGGGAAAGGGGAAAATAACTTCCGAGTCGCGCATTTCTGACCAGATAAATTCCGTGTTAAATTTAACCCCCGAAGACGATTGTTTTTCCTATATTCCCCAATACAAGGAAAAGTATCGTCAAGGATTAATTTTGGCCGTGGATGATGTGGATGTTAACTATTCTTCTTCCTTCTGTTTGTCCGAATTTTTGCGACAACACCAAGTGCGATCAAAATTAATTGCACCGATTGTGGTACAAGAAGAATTGTGGGGTTTATTAATTGCGCATCAATGTGGAGAAAAACGCCGATGGTTGCCGCAAGAAAAGAAATTGTTAGGTCAGATTGGGGAACATCTCGCCATCGCTATCTATCAAGCGCAATTATATTCCCAAGTGCAGGAACAAAAAGATATTTTTGAGTGCCGGGTAATAGAAAGAACCCAAGAATTACAAGATACTTTAATGGCCGTGGAAGCCGCTAACCTCTGCAAAAGTGAATTTTTAAATAATATGAGTCATGAGTTATTGACTCCCCTAACTTGTATTATCGGTTTGTCCAGTACCCTGCAAAAATGCTCGGCAGCCAGTAATTTTTTACCTCCCGACAAGCAAAAACACTATCTACAAGTGATTCAGGATAACGGCAATAAACTATTAGAATTAATTAATGACTTGCTTAATTTCTCGCAAGTTTCGGCAGGAAAAGCCGTTTTAGATATTAAACAGTTTTCGCTAAAATATCTCTGTAATCACGTTTTAGAAATTATCAAAACAGAGGCAGAAATTAAAGAAATTAATCTAATTTTAGAGATGAAAATTACCGAAAAAGAGCATTATTTTTATGCCGATTATGATCGAGTTCAGCAGATACTTTTGTACTTGTTAAAAAATGCTCTGAAATTTACCCCCGAACAGGGTGCTGTCACGCTGAGACTGTGGAAAGAAGGCAGTCAGGTCATTTTTCAGGTAGAAGACACGGGCATCGGCATTCCTGCTCAAAAAATACCGCTTCTATTTGAAAAATTTACCCAGTTAGATGGCTCCCGCAAACGTCGTTATGGTGGTATGGGATTAGGATTGGCTTTAACTAAACAATTAGTGGAACTGCATCGCGGCACGATCGAGGTAGAATCTTGCTTAGATAAAGGTTCCATCTTTACCGTCCGTTTACCTCAACAAAAGCCCCCCAAATCTCACCCCCAACCCTCAGAGCATAATCCCCATTTTAATCACCACCATCCCACTGTAGTTTTAATTGAAAGTGACGAAGAAATTGCCAATCTTATTTGTGAGTTATTGATGGTTGCACATTATCAAGTTATTTGGTTAATCGATAGTGTCTCCGCTATCAAAAAAATTGAGATCGTGCAGCCAAGTATTATAATTGTCGATCGGAAAATGCCCGATATATATCATCTCTGTCATCTCTTAAAAAAATCCAGCCAAACTCAAGCCAGTAAAGTGCTAATCTTGAATGATACCCCTGAAATCAGCGTTAATTTTCTCGGCCGTCATGGCATTGACGACTATCTCCTCAAACCGATTCAACCCTCCCTATTGTTAGAAAAAATCCGCTATCTAACCGCTTTATAAGTGGGGTTTGCAGCAAAAAGTTTTTCGGTGGGTGTAGGGTGTGGGGTTTTACCCATTTTCATCTGGTCAATACTTTTCTTTTTTCCTCAGAAAATAGGACTTGAAAACTAACTATCAAATAGCTAATTTTCAAGTCCTTAATTGTAGGAATCCTAGACTAAATTAGGATTCACTTTCGATATAGATAAATAACAAACCCATGACCACGGCTGGCATTAACCAACAGACGATCGGGATTAAAATCCAAGGCAGATAAGAAGCTGCGTAGGCACCAGTCATGTCAAATGCTCCTAGTAAAAAAATAAGGAAATGATAATCAGGTAGAACAAGGGTTAATTATTGATTAAAAACCCCGCGCATGATGCCATCAACGACACCAAGATTTTCTAGGAGGAAATAGGCCACAAAAGCGCCACCCATACCACCAATAAAGAAACCGGCGGCGAATTGACTCCAACCCTCGGAGGATTGCAGAGGATCACCACTAGCGGCCTTACCTTGGAAGGAGACAAGACCATAACTAGCTAAACAACCCGTAGCCAAGAGAACCATGGCTAAAGCGGGGATTAAGCCGCCGAGATTAGCATATTCCGAGTCTCTCAGGGGACCCAGGACAACCCAGGGACCACCGAGGAAATAACCGTGGGCCATACCCACTTCTAGACCGCGCAGAATCGGAGCTAGACCGGGACGATAGGCAGGTAAGTTACCAATAAAAGCTTTGGTAAAACCAGAAGCGGAAATGGGGGTAGCTAGATGACCAATGAACGGATCATCATTGTAGGGTGTCACCACCTGTTTGTATCCAGTTTCAGCCATTGTGTTTGAGTTCTCCTTTTTCCGATCAACAGGAAAATTGATCATAAAACTTTAAGATTACACTTTAGGCCTAAGAATTACTTCAAGCAACCCCATCGATCGAGTTTTCAAGGGTTGACGGCTGAAACTCTCACAATTCGTTACATTTCTCTCAGGAGACAGGGGAGTGGGGGAGATGGGAGTGGGGAGGTGGGAGTGGGAATTATAAATTATGAATTATGAAT
>NZ_JADEXY010000230.1 GCF_015206885.1 Microcystis aeruginosa LEGE 91341
TTATCACCCTATCTCCCCGTCTATCGGCACCCCCCTTAATAAGGGTAGATCCCCCCGCCTATCGGCACCCCCCTTAATAAGGGGGGCAGGGGATCAGAGTCCAAAATCTATTTAATTTACCTCCTCTAAGCCAATGTCTAGATTATTAATCAGCCAGTATCAGACGGAAGTTGAAAAGATTATTCAATATGGCGGAAGTCGCAAGGAAACTTCGATTAGAGTCGCTTTTCAGAATTTATTAAATGACTATTGCAAGGCGCGGGATTTTTTGTTAATTCCGGAGTTGGATTATCGCACTAAGTCGGGAAAAGTTGTCTATCCTGACGGGACGGTTAAGGATGCTTTACGGTTAGATTGGGGATATTGGGAAAGTAAGGATCAATACGATAATTTAGATGAGGAAATTGAGAAGAAGTTGGCGAAAGGCTATCCTAATGACAATATTTTATTTGAAGATTCCCAGACGGCGGTTTTAATTCAAGGAGGAGAGGAAAGACTGCGCGTCTCCATGCGCGATGATGAGGCTTTGGATGGGATTATTAATGCTTTTATTAATTATGTACGTCCAGAGGTTGAGGATTTTCGAGAGGCGATTGATAGTTTTAAGGAAGATTTACCAACAATTTTAGAAGCGTTGCGGGGTTTAATTGCGTTGCAGTCGGAGACGAATCGGAATTTTGTGACAGCGCGGGACAATTTTTTAGAGATTTGTCGCAAGTCAATCAATCCAGAAATTAGTCTGGAAGATGTGCGGGAGATGATTATTCAGCATATTCTGACAGAGGATATTTTTATCAATATTTTTAATGAGTCTCAGTTTCACCGAGAAAATAATATCGCCAGGGAATTACAGGGAGTGATTGAAACTTTCTTTACTGGTAATACTAAGCGCAATACTTTAGGAACTATTGAACGTTATTATGCAGTAATTCGTCGGACAGCGGCGAATATTTACAATCACCACGAGAAGCAGAAGTTTCTCAAGGCGATTTATGAGAATTTTTATAAAGCATACAATCCGAAAGCGGCGGACCGGTTGGGAATTGTCTATACACCCAATGAAATTGTCCGTTTTATGATTGAAAGTGTCGATTATTTAGTCCATAAGCATTTTGGTAAGTTGTTGGCGGATTCAGGAGTAGAAATTTTAGATCCAGCGACGGGTACAGGAACTTTTGTGACGGAGTTGATTGAGTATTTACCGAAGGATAAGTTACAGTACAAGTATAAGCATGAGATGCACTGTAATGAGGTGGCAATTCTGCCTTATTATATTGCTAATTTGAATATTGAGTTCACCTACAAGCAGAAGATGGGTGAGTATGAGGAGTTTGAGCATATCTGTTTTGTGGATACCCTGGACCATGCTGCTTTTCATCTCAAGCAGATGGATTTATTTGCCATGTCGGTGGAGAATACCCAACGCATTCAAAATCAAAATGACCGCAATATTTCTGTAATTATTGGTAATCCTCCTTATAATGCTAATCAGCAAAATGAGAATGACAATAATAAAAATCGGAAGTATCCTGCTATTGATAAGCGCATTAAGGATACTTACATCGAAGAGAGTACAGCGCAGAAGACAAAGCTATATGATATGTATTCTCGCTTCTTTCGTTGGGCTACTGATAGGTTAGGTGAAAATGGTATAATAGCTTTTATTACTAACTCTTCTTTTATCGATGCGAGGACATTTGACGGTTTTAGAAAAGTAGTAGAGAATGAGTTTAGTGAAATTTATATCATTGATTTAGGTGGTAATGTCAGGAAAAATCCTAAACTTTCAGGGATAACTCATAATGTTTTCGGTATTCAGACGGGGGTGGCGATTAGTTTGATAGTGAAGCGACAAAGTAATAATCTTCCTTGTCAAATTTTATATACTCGTCGTCCTGAATTGGATACAGCAGCCCAAAAATTAGAGTTTTTGTCATCGACAAAACTTAATCAGCTTGATTTCGAGCATATCATCCCAGATAAAAAGCATAACTGGATTGAACAATCAGATAATGATTTTAATGACTTGATAGCTGTAGTTGACAAAAACACTAAACTGCTCAAAAATCAAACTGACATTCAAGCATTATTTGAATTTTTCTCTCTAGGTGTTTCTACTAATAGAGATGAATGGGTCTTTGAAGACGATGAGAAATTATTGTCCAAAAAGATGCAATATTTTATTTCTATCTACAATGAATCGATTGATTGTAATCACATAAATTATTCGATAAAATGGAGTTCTTCTTTAGTATCCAAATTTAAGAACAAAGAAAAATCAGAGTATTTCCCAAGATTCGTAATTTCTCTTATTTATAGACCCTATATTACCAAGTATTACTATTCTGATAAATTTTTTTCAGATCGACTTACCTCAAATCATTATCAACTATTTGGCAATGAATTAATTAATTCAAATCAAGTCATAATGTTTTCAGGAGTTGGCTCTTCAAAACCAAATTCCGTGTTAGTAACTAACAAAATATTTTGTTTAGATACACTTGAAAAAACTCAATGTGTCCCCCTCTACCGCTACGACAAAGAAGGAAACCGCGTCGATAATATCACCGATTGGGGATTGCAACAATTCCAAAACCATTACAACGACAAAAACCTCACCAAACTCGATATCTTCCACTACACTTATGCTGTCCTTCACTACCCGGAATATCGCAGTAAATATGAATTAAATCTTAAGCGAGAATTTCCCCGGCTTCCCTTTTATGATAACTTCTCTCAATGGGTAGAATGGGGAAGCAAACTAATGGAATTACATATCAACTATGAAACCGTCGCACCCTACCCACTAACCCGCATTGATACTAATAATAACCTCAAACCAAAAACTAAACTAAAAGCTGACCGAGAAAAAAATTCCATCAACCTCGATGATATCACTTTTCTACAAGATATTCCCAAAATTGCCTGGGAATATAAACTCGGTAATCGTTCGGCCCTAGAATGGATATTAGATCAATATAAAGAAAAGAAACCCAAAGATCAAACCATCGCCGAAAGATTTAATAACTATCGCTTTGCCGATTATAAAGAAACAGTAATTGACTTACTGCAAAGAGTCTGTACTGTCAGCGTCGAAACCATGAAAATAATAGAAGCGATGAGACATTAAAAAGATTGCTTCTGGGAAATCTTATCGTACACCCTGCCCCCAGTAAAAACTTTTTCAGAAAACCCTAAGTAGCTGGTTATAATTAAATTAAAAATGGATTTTAGGTTCGATCCCCCCTGCCCCCCTTGATAAGGGGGGTGCCGATCGGCGGGGGGATCTACCCTTGATAAGGGGGGTGCCGATCGGCGGGGGGATCTACCCTTGATAAGGGGGG
>NZ_JADEXY010000012.1 GCF_015206885.1 Microcystis aeruginosa LEGE 91341
GAGATGGGGAGATAGGGAGATGGGGGTTAGGTGTTAGAGAGGTTTGATCGGGCGAGAGAAAAACAATTTATAGCGTTTCCTGTTCGCACGAGGTACATTATCAATATTGATTTTGATCAAGGTGAAGAATTGTAATTTTTGGCGTTGCTGATTTGAGATATGAATCTTCTCTTGTGGGATTTTTAAAACCTCGACCCAAACTAACTTTTGGATACGATGCACAGTTGGCATTCATAACTTGATTCAGCAACGCCTAATTTTTTTTCTCAGAAAAAATCAATTATTGAAAATGTTCCCAATAGTAGTTTCTATAATGAAGGTTTTTCGTCAAAACATCTTGGGGAATGTAAAAATATATAAAAATATGTAAAGGTATATGAAGATGTGCGGAATGTCGGATTTAATAAACTGCATAATGTTCACTTTCGCAGCCAAAATAAGAATTTAAGGACAGCGAGAGAGATCGTTGCACGAGGAATTTAGCCCATTGTACAACTTAGTACAACTTTCTTGTCTCAACGCTCCGACCTGCTGCTGTCTGCTTTTACTTATAGTTGCAAAGGCTATGTCATCAAGCACTGGTAAATATCTATCCCTATCCCAACGTCAGCAACTTCTCGAAATCTTAACAGAACCAAATATCCCCGATATCGATCGCAAACGGATTCAAATCATTCTTTTAGCTGACGAGGGCAAATCCCAGGGCGAGATCCGTAAGCTTCTCGATTGTACTGCTGCCACCGCTAGTAAATGGATACTGATCGCCGAGAGTGGCAAGATCGATCGCTGGCAGAAATACCGCCGCGGTCGCCCGCCAAAAGTTGATCAACCTTACCTCGATCGCCTGAGGGAACTGATTACTAAATCCCCCCGGGATTTCGGCTATTCCTTTAAGCGATGGTCGGGAGTTTGGTTAGCGCGGCATCTAGAGAAAGAATTCGGGGTTGCGCTCACCCCCACCCACATCAATCGCCTCCGCAAACAGCTACAGCCGATCCGCATCGTCGATCTTTCTCCTTCAGCCAAAGCTTAAAACAACTATGCTCGATACTCACAGCCTCGTCAATCCCTGGCCAGAATTCCTGTCCGAAACCCAGTGGCGGAGTCTCCAGAAAACAGCGATCGCTATCTCTCCCGAAGCGGGTACCTTGTCCCTACAGCCCGGATTATACCTAGTCGTTCGCGGCAAAGTTCGGATAGCGAACTCGCAGCAAAAAGAGATGATCGCACTCAAAACCGACGAATTTTTCGGAGAATTCACCCTCTTTCCCCGATCAGGTTTTCTGCTCTTCGGCGTAGCTCAGAGACCACCCTACTCGGTTCGAGTCTCCGCAAAGGCGGAACTACTTCTTATCCCCGAGTCCGCGCTGAGGCCGATCCTGAAAAAACACCCCGCCCTGAAAAAAACATTACTGCAACGGGCGCGGGAAATTGAGCAACTTCTTGGGATGAAGGCAGAAGAAACGGACAAAAAAAGCGCTCGAGCCTATTTTCCCTCTCCAGCGCGGCGGTTAGGTCACTGGATCGGGCAATCCCTCCGCCGTTATCCCTTCTTCGAGCAACAGTCCGCCTCCGATTGCGGGGCGGCCAGTTTAGTCATGATCGCCCGTTATTGGGGCAAAAGAATCAGCGTCAACCGTTTGCGGGAAATGGCCAACGTCAACCGCGACGGAGCATCCCTGAAGGGACTGATCACTGCGGCGGAAAATATCGGCCTCTCCACCCGTCCGGTGAAAGCGACTCTAGAGGGATTAGGGAAACAGCCCCTACCGGCGATCGCTCACTGGGAAGGCAAACACTTCGTTGTGATCTGGAAAATTACCCCCAAACAGGTGATTATTGGCGATCCAGCGATCGGGCAATTAACCCTAAGTCGTGCCGAATTCGCCAGTAAATGGACGGGATTCACCCTTCTGCTCCAACCGAACCAGAAATTCCGGGACACAAAAGAGGATAAAACCTCTCTCTGGCAGTTTTATCGCTTACTCGAACCCCATTGGTTCGTACTGCTGGAAATTTTCGTCGCCTCGCTTTTTATCCAAATATTCGGCTTAATTACGCCGATTTTCACCCAGTTAATCCTCGATCGAGTAATCGTCCAGGGGTCGTTAACCACCCTTTGGGCGATGGGGATCGGTGCGCTAATTTTCGGGGTTTTTCGGGTGGCAATTACTGGTTTACGCGCCTATCTCCTCGATCATACTGCTAATCGCATCGATACGGCATTAATCACTGGTTTTATCCGCCATACCCTCAGCCTTCCCCTCGGTTATTTCGAGTCCCGCTATGTGGGCGATATTGTTTCCCGCGTCGGGGAAAATCGCAAGATCCAGCGTTTTCTCTCTGGGGAAGCTCTCTCGATTTTACTTGACTTATTAACGGTTTTCGTTTATGTGGCGGTGATGTTCCGCTATAGCTGGCAATTAGCCCTCATCAGTTTAGCGATCGTGCCACCGTTCTTTCTGCTGGCGTTAATTTCTACCCCTTTTCTCCAGCGAATATCCCGGGATATTTTTCAGGCAATCGCTAAGGAAAGCAGTTACCTGATCGAGATTTTAACCGGTATTCGTACCGTCAAATCTACCGCCACAGAGCGATCAACCCGTTGGCACTGGGAAGACCTTTTCTCGGTGGAGGTCAAGAAAAATTTCTCCGGGCAGATTATCGGCAATAATCTCCAAATCGTCAGTAATCTCATCGAATCTTTGGCGACGACGGGTTTACTCTGTTTCGGTGCCTATCTGGTAATTCAAAATCAATTATCGATCGGACAACTGATCGCCTTTAATATGCTTTTTGCCCAGATCATCGCGCCTTTTCAACGCTTAACCGTTCTCTGGACGCAATTTCAAGAAGTCAATATCGCCGTCGAGCGCATTAACGATGTACTGGACGCGAAACCGGAGGAGAATTTAGAGGAACTTTCTCGGCAGTTTCTCCCGGAATTAAAGGGACATATTCGCTTTGAAAGTGTCACCTTTCGCTACCACACCGACAGCGATCGCAATGTGTTAGAAAACCTCAGTTTTGAGATTTTACCCGGTCAAACCGTTGCCATCGTCGGTCGGAGCGGTTCGGGAAAAACCACGATCTCGAAATTGCTGATCGGCCTCTATCCCCCCACCGACGGCAAAATCTCGATCGACGGTTACGATCTGAGTACGATCGCCCTCAGTTCCCTCCGGCAACAGGTGGGAGTCGTCGATCAAGATACCTTTCTCTTCGGTTCCACGATTCGGGAAAATATCAGTTTAGGTCATCCCGATCGCCCCCTAGAAAATGTAGTGGTCGCGGCGAAATTAGCGGGAATTCATGAGTTTATTCAATCACTGCCCATGGGGTACGAAACTCAAATCGGCGAGGGTGGAGGGCTACTTTCCGGGGGACAGAGACAACGGATCGCCATCGCTCGATCGCTGATGGGAGAACCGCGGTTATTAATCCTAGATGAAGCCACTTCCCACCTCGATACCGAATCGGAACGGATTATTCAAACAAATCTCCAGAAAATTCGCCAGAATCGCACGATGGTGATTATCGCCCATCGCCTCTCTACGGTGCGGAACGCGGATTGTATTCTCGTTCTTGATCGAGGGGTATTAGTCGATAGTGGAACCCACGAAGAATTAATGGCCCGTCCTGGGATTTACCGTAATTTGAACTCTAATCAATTGAGTGAATAACTATGACCACCAATCTAGACAGAGAGCGTGATAACTGGTCTTTCCAGACCAAGGAATTGATCGATACTTTACCCCTACCTTGGACACGGGGTTTACTCTATTTTCTGATTATTTTCGTCTCGATCATTCTCCCCTGGGCGATATTCTCAAAAGTCGATGAAACGGGTGTCGGTCCAGGAAAACTGGAACCCCAAGGGGAAACAGTCAAACTCGATGCAATCACCGCAGGAGAAGTGGAAAAAATCTATGTCCGTGAAGGCCAAGAGGTGAAAGCAGGACAACCGATTTTAACCCTAGATTCCTCATTAATCGGCAAGGAAATACAACAAATCGAGGAGAAAATAGAAGGACAAAAAAGCCGTCTTTCCCAACAGAAACTGGTCAAAAGTCAGTTAGAGATTTCTTTAACCACCCAAAGCCAACAAAATCGCGCGGCAGCAGCGGAAAAAGAAGCCTCGATCGAACAAGCGCGGGAGAATGTGGACGCATTAATCAAGAAGGCCAAAATATCCCTAGAAGAACAACAAGCGCGAGTCAATCAAGCGAAAACCGCCCTCGCACAAAGTCAGACTGATTATCCGATTCTAAAAAGTCGTTATCAAACGGCTTTAAAAGAAGTCGATCGCTACCGAAAAGCGTGGGAGGATGGCGCGATATCGGAGGTACAATTCATCGAGCGCGAGGACAATGCCAAGGAACGCCAACAACTCTACGAGCGGGGAAAAGCGGAGGTAAAAGAAAATCAACATAAACTAGCGGAATTAGAAAGCACCTACCGTCAGACGAGTCAACAAACGAGCGCCGATATCGCCCAAGCGCGTCTGCAATTACAGGAGCGGCAGCGGGGTTATCAAAGTCTCCGCCATTCCAACGAGTTGGCACTCTTAAGGGTACAGGAGCAGATTAACAATCTAGACACGGAGATCGCAACACTGGCATCGGAAATCGCCCAAAGCGAGAGCCAACGGCAAGCGCTCCAAATCCAACTAAGTCAGAGGGTTTTAAAGGCGAATACCGACGGCACAATCTTTTCATTACCGATTAAACGCGCGGGTGCGGTGGTGCAGTCGGGAACGCGGGTTGCGGAGATAGCACCGAAGGGATCGCGGTTTATTCTCAAGGCAGAAATGCCCACGGATCAAAGTCAATTTCTCCGCGCCGGTATGCCGATAAAAGTCAAGTTCGATGCCTATCCTTTTCAGGATTACGGCATTATCGGCGGCAAGATCACCAAGAAATCACCGACGGCGATCGAAAAGGAAACACCAAACGGAAAAATTAACGTTTTCGAGCTAGAAATTCAACTCGATCGCTCCTGTATTCAAAAGGGAAATCAATGTATTCCCCTCAATCCGGGAGATACGGCTACCGCAGAAGCGATCGTTCGTCAGCGTCGGGTGATCGATTACATCCTCGATCCCTTTAAGGATCTACAAAAAGATGGGTTAAAACTGTAGTTTTTTTTCAGGAGTCATTATGTCCCATAGTATCACCATCACCAATCAAGACCTTATCCAACAGCTTAAGCTATCGGGGAAAGTTCCCGAAATGGTCGAGGGAATTATCGGTCGGAAAATCATCACCGAAACCGCCACGGCAGCGGGGATTAAAAACACGACTACTGAGTTACAACAGGCGGCCGATCAATTCCGTCTCGCCAAAGAATTACATAACGCCAAAGATACATGGAATTGGTTGGAAAAACAGGGCTTATCCCTAGATGATTTCGAGGAGATCGTTCAATTCAGTTTACTATCGGGTAAATTAGCCGAACATCTTTTCGCAGACAAAATTGAATCCTATTTTGTGGAACACCAGCTAGATTATACCGGTGCGGTGATCTATGAGGTAGTGTTAGCAGATCAGGCGATGGCGGAGGAGTTGTATGAATCGATTCAGGAGGAGGAAATCAGCTTTCAGGAAGTAGCGCATCGCTATATCGAGGATGTGGAATTACGACGCAAGGGAGGTTATCGCGGTACTGTTTCTCGTAAGGATTTACGACCGAATCTTTCCGCCGCAATTTTCGCATCGGATTCTTCTCGATTGTTGAAGCCGCTGCAAGGCGATCGGGGTTTTCACCTGATTTTCGTCGAGGAAATCCTTAAGCCAAAATTAACCGAGGAGTTGGCTGTGAAAATCGGGGTCGATTTGTTTAACGGTTGGATAAAAGAGAAAATTCAGGAAATAGAATACGAGTTAAGTAATTAATCGTGGACGGGGTGGGCATTGCTCACCCCGCCCCTTAATTATTCTAAAACACTATTAATAGAGTGCAACGTTAGAGTCTAACGAAAAACCGCCACCACCACCGCCGCCGCCACCGGTGGGAATAGAAACAGATATATTGGTCGGACCGCCTTGTGAAGCTCGACCGATACCGTATCCAACTACGAAAGCGGCGATAACCCATCCAAAAAAACCACCTCGCATTCCGACTTCTTCATTCGTTAGGTTTCTTAATTCATCGGTCGTTTGTAAATCATTGACTTTGATGTTAGCCATAATCGATTGATCTCATGTTTGAGGTTGACTAAACAAAATCATCCACGATACACATTCAAAACGCAAATATATTTTGAAACTTAATTAACTTATTTTTGTCTCGAATTTGATCGGCAAGAATACTGCGATCAGTTGTGCTTTAAGGTTATTCTCTCAAAAATGTAGAATAACCTAGATTATATTTTTTGAACTTAAATTATCTTTTTATGTTCAATTAGTCTTTAAAAATATCTTGTTTTTTCTTGCAAGGTTCCATAGTATTAAATTCAGAGAAGTAGCTGGACAAGCCTGACAACTCTTGCCAAGACTTTTCTATTTATAGAGTCAATTACGATCGCGAGCGTGTTCCCTAACCAATTCGCTCGTAATTATCCATTGAACAAGCGGATAAAACTGATGAAATCTCTTCCGCACCAGACACCTACCCTTTGCCCTAGCGCACGAGAAAATTCCCCGGATAGCGTAATTTTCGGGATCGCGGCGGGAACCGTCGAGGAACCCCGCGTCGCCTATCTCCCGGAAATCCAACCCGTCACCGCAGAAATTCTCGCACTCGCTCAACCCGTCACCCCCACCGAAGTCTTCCGCTTCGCCGCCTCCTGCGCGGAAAAAGAATGCGTTCATTTCGATGGGAAAGATTGTCGCCTTGCACGTCGGGTGGCACAGGGACTCGCAGAAGTAACCGATATCCTTCCCCCCTGTCGAATCCGGCAAAACTGTCGCTGGTGGTTACAGGAAGGAAAAGCCGCCTGTCTGCGCTGTCCGCAGGTTGTCACTGACAACTATAATCCTTCCGAAACTTTCGTGAAGGTTGCCGAACCCGAATCTTAACCCTATTAAATAGGAGTCTAATTACCATGGCTAAAATTCATATTTCCGATCTACAGGTGAACTCTTTTCAAGAATCTCTTGAAACTGCGATCAATCGCGCGATCGAGACTCGAAACATTCAAGGCGGTATATTATCGTCATCAACAAGACTGGGAATAATAAATTGGCCTCCCATCACTCTCGGAATTATCTACAGCCCGACCGCGGATTTATCTTGACGCTTGTTGTCTTTTATCAAATTCTAACAGGAGTTAACTTATGGCTCTCGAACAAGTTCACGCTTTTTATCAAAAAGTCGCTTCCGATCAGTCCTTCCGTTCCCGAATCCAATCGGTGAATAGCAAAGAAGAATGCAGCGAGATCGTCAAAGCTGCGGGGTTCGATTTCACACCACAGGAATTCGAGGAATACACCACGCGACTTCTAGAATCCGATCGCCCCGATGAAGAAATTAAAGATTTAAGCGAGGAAGATTTAGCGGCGGTCGCAGGTGGATTTATCAGCGGTTTTCGGTGGCCCCCCATAATGTTGTATGGTGGGCCAGCAAATCGCGATCTACTATAGGACGACAGAATCGTTCGACCGATGTACGGATTACCGGCAGATCGTTTCGTGGATTTCTAATTCCAACCGACTCATAAATTTTATCGAGTATTAAACTTGTAAGGAGCTAATTATGTCTTTTGATCGCACCCCGAACTTTACCGAAAAACTAGCAACCGATCCCGATTTTCGTTTAAAGGTTTTGGACGAAATCGCTAACGATGACGAACTCAAAGACTTAACCGAAGAAGACTTAAAAGCGATCGTCGGGGGATGGCTGAACAAACACCAAATATACGGCTCTCCTTATCTGCGTGATTGGTTCCTAAATATAAACATAGAATAATTCCAATGACCGAATACCGTCGCATCAGCTACGCCGTCTGGGAAATCACCCTAAAATGTAACCTCGCCTGTCAGCATTGCGGTTCCCGCGCCGGCCACACCCGTAGCCACGAACTTACCACTGAAGAGGCCCTCGATCTCGTCCGTCAACTGGCCGAAGTGGGCATCAAAGAAGTCACCCTGATCGGGGGAGAAGCCTTCCTCCGTCCCGACTGGCTCGATATCGCCCGGGCGATCACCGACGCGGGCATGATCTGCGGTGTCACTACCGGCGGCTACGGCATCACCCTCGACACCGCCCAAAAGATGAAAGACGCGGGGATCAAAGTCGTCTCTGTTTCCGTGGACGGATTAGAAACTACCCACGATCGCCTGCGGGGGAAAGCCGGCTCTTGGCAATGGGCTTTCCGCACCATGGGCCACCTCAAACAAGCCGGTATCCCCTTCGGTTGCAATACCCAGATCAATCGTCTTTCTGCCCCCGAATTTCCCCGAATCTACGAAAAAATCCGCGATGCGGGCGTATTTGCCTGGCAGATCCAGTTAACCGTCCCGATGGGGAACGCAGCCGATAATTCGGAGATTCTCCTGCAACCCTACGAACTCCTAGAACTATACCCGATGCTCGCCCGTGTCACCGAGCGAGCGCGACGCGAGGGGATAGACGTACAACCGGGCAACAATATCGGCTATTACGGCCCCTACGAACGTTTATTGCGGGGGGGGGACGCGTGGACATTCTGGCAGGGCTGTAGTGCTGGACTGGCGGCACTGGGTATCGAGGCCGACGGTGCGATCAAAGGCTGTCCCTCCCTTCCCACCGCAGCCTATACCGGGGGCAATATCCGCGATCGCTCCCTGCGCCAGATTATCGAAGAGGCCGAAGAACTGCGCTTCAACCTCGGCGCGGGAACCCCGAAGGGAACCGATCACCTCTGGGGATTCTGTAAAACCTGCGAGTTCGCCGAACTCTGCCGCGGTGGTTGTAGTTGGACTGCTCATGTTTTCTTTGATCGCCGGGGGAACAATCCCTACTGTCACCACCGGGCGTTAAAACAAGCGGAGAAGGGAATCCGAGAGAGATTCTACCTCGATCACCCCGCAGCGGGAATTCCCTTCGATAACGGCCAATTTGCGCTGGTAGAAGAACCCTTCCATTCTCCCCTAGCCAATGATCCCCTCGCCTTCAGTGCCGACGCGATCCAATGGCCGGAAAGCTGGCAAAACAAAACCCCCGTACTCACCCCCACAATCTAACCATGAACGAGAACCCGAACCCTATCCCCGCCATCCTACCCCGATCGGCGTGGGAGAGCCAGATCGCCTATCTCCGGGCTGTATTCCGGGCGAAAAAAGCACTAGATGAAATTGAACGAATTCAGAACGAGAAGACATGAACGCTCGATCGATCTAATCTGTAGCTGCTAACCCCTCATCCCTCACTGAATCGCCTGTTTTAAACTACGGCAGAATTCTTCGAGGGATTTTAACCCATCGCTGGGGGAATTATCGGCCAGACGTTTAACCATGGCACTGCCGACAATTACCGCGTCAGCCCCCCAGTTTTTCACCTGTAGTGCCTGTGTCGGGTCAGAAATGCCAAATCCTACCCCGACGGGTTTATCGGTGACAGAACGGATAGAATCGAGCAATTCCTCCACTCTGGTGGCCACTTGATTCCGCATTCCCGTCACTCCCGTGACACTAACCAGATAAATAAAACCTTGGGATTGCCGGGCGATCGCTTGTATTCGTTCCGGGGGACTGGTAGGCGCTACCAATAAAATCACTTCAATTCCCTTAGCGGCAGCTGGTTGCAGCAGACTTTCCGCTTCCTCTAGGGGTAAATCGGGAACCACCAAACCACTCACCCCGGCTGCTTTAATTTGGTCTAAAAAGACATCTATCCCGCGATGATAGATGGGATTATAGTAAGTAAACAGAATAATCGGAGCTTTCACCTCTCCCTGGGCATTTTTGACGATTTCTAGCACATCTTCCAACTTGACACCCCGATTTAAAGCGCGGGTGGCTGCCGCTTGAATAACTGGACCATCCGCAAGAGGATCGGAATAGGGAACCCCCAACTCGATCAGATCGGCCCCTGCCCGGTCTAAAATGCGTAAAGCTTGGGCAGTGGTAGATAAATCGGGATCACCGGCAGTAATAAAGGGAATTAAGGCACAATTCCCCTGGGAACGGAGAGAACGAAAACACTCGGAAACAGCAGTCATCGAAAATTACTGGAGACATAAAGCACCGTCTATTATCTCATGGCGGGGAATAGCTCCTTGCTAGTTGCCGCAAGCTCAGGTAAAGAATTTTTCAAGTAATACTTAAGGAATATTGACAAAATGGTGATCGAGGATAGAATGAGCGCAGTCTGATAGTTTTGAGAAAATCTCTTCTATAAACTGGTTTTCATTCCGCTTTTTCCGGTACAAAATAGGACTACTGCCCGATCGGGTTGCGTATAATCAAACACCATACCATATCTATGTTTTCCATTTACATTCTCACCCATAACGAAGAAATTGATATTGCCCCCTGTGTAGAATCGGCACTTCTATCCGATGATGTGATTGTGGTTGACTCCTACAGTAGCGATCGCACAGTAGAGATCGCTTCTCGTTATCCAGTGCGCGTGATTCAGCATCAATTCGAGAGTCATGGTAAACAAAGAACTTGGATGTTAGAAAATATCGAGACTAAATACGACTGGGTTTATATTCTCGAAGCAGATGAAAGGATGACACCCCAACTCTACGCAGAATGTCTGCGTGCCACGCAACAACAGGAATTTACTGGTTTTTATGTGGCCGAAAGAGTTATGTTTATGGGAACTTGGATCCGTCGCAGCACCCAGTATCCCCGTTATCAAATGCGTCTATTTAGAAAAGATCAAGTCTGGTTTAGCGATTATGGTCACACGGAAAGGGAAGAATGTCGAGGGAAAACCTCTTTTTTAGAAGAAACCTATCCCCACTATACCTGTAGTAAAGGTTTAAGTCGTTGGATTGAAAAACATAATCGTTACTCTACTGATGAAGCAGCAGAAACCCTACATCAGTTGGCTAACGGGGGTGTTAGTTGGAAAAATTTATTTTTTGGTGAAACCGAAGTAGATAGACGGAGAGCTTTAAAAGATTTATCCCTACGATTGCCTTTTCGTCCCTTACTTCGTTGGTTTTATATGTATTTTATCCTAGCAGGAATTCTCGATGGTAAAGCTGGTTTTGCTTGGTGTACTCTGCAAGCTTTTTATGAGTATTTGATCCTCTTAAAAGTGGCGGAAATGAAACAGGGTTTACCCACTCCCCCCGAAGTTAGAAATCGTTTTCATACCCCGCACAATAGTAACAATAGTAATTCCCATAGGTCTGGTTTCGTCTCCCTAAAAGGAAAAGCCGATTAACATTTAACCATGATTAATCAGCCGGCAATCACCTAACAACAACCTAGGGACAAAAAACAATGCCAATCCACCTACTCAGTGGTTAATTTTCACGGGGAATACAGCCGTTCGACTTCACTCAATAGTTACTTGACTGGTATCGACGCTGGTTGCCCCATGGACTTTACTGGCAATTACTACCATTTTATTTAAAGTCGCCTGATTGGAAACCCTGCCTTTTAGTACAACTTTACCACCAGTTTGAGCGACCCACAATTTGTCTTCATCAGCTAAATCCGGTGTCTCGTCAAAAGCTAAAACTACTCGTTTAGCTAGTCCGCTTTCGTCGTATTTTCCATCTAATCCGACTCTTTCGGGGGGAATACCCGCAGCAGCGGCTTTTCCTGCGATCGCACTAGCGGCATCTGCCGGTTTATCTAAGCCAAAAATTCTTTTTAACCAATCCATTGCTAACACTCCTGATTGAGTTCTAAAACCCCAATTTCTTTAAGAGGGATTTAGTGGAAACGATGTGTCGATCTAATCCTAAACGATCGGGACTGACTCCCACCGCTAAAGCGACTAATTGGGAAAAATGTAACACAGGTAAACCCAAACTTCGATTGATCGCTTTTGCCACTTCCGGTTGTCGGGAATCAAGATTAAGATGGCATAAAGGACAAGGGGTGACTAAACAATCGGCCCCCGCTGCCATGGCCTCTAAAATGTGTTTTCCTGCCATTTGGAACGATTGGGTGGTGGCATAACTGGACAGGGGCCAACCACAGCATTGAGTGCGTCCTTGATAATAAATCGGATTTGCTCCCACCGCTCGAAAGACATTTTCTAGGGATTCCGGCTGAAAGGGATTATCGTAGGGAAGAGTATCCTGGGCCCGCAGGAGATAACAACCATAAAAACTGGCACAATTTAAGCCTGATAAGGGACGAATCACCTTAGCCGCCAGATTATCTAAGCCATAATCGCCCACAATTGCCCAGAGTAGGTGCTTAACCGTCGTCGTACCTTGGTAGGGGGAACAATGTTCTTTCTGTAAATAATTATTAACTTCCTCAACATAATCGGGATTATTATGCTTTGCTTCCTTCAAGCGCTCATCCACATGACCGATCACCCCTTGACAGGTGCTACAGTGAGTCAACAGGGGTAAATTGAGGGCTTCTGCTAGGGCAATATTGCGAGCATTGACGGCATCTTCCAATAGTTGCGAATCTTCCTTATAGGTTCCCGAACCACAACAGGCAGCTTTTTTGAGTTCGACTAAATTAATCCCCAAAGCTTCCGTCAGGGCTGCCGTGGATAAATATAGTTCCCGACAGGCACCTTGGGCGACACAACCGGGAAAATAAGCATACTGGAGATTGTTGACTGTCATGGATTCTAGGAAATTACTACTCATTGCCTATCTACCATCTTGCCCCCCTTCCCCCCTGTCATCACTAAAGTGATGGAATTTCTTAACAGACAGTCTTTTGTGAGCTGCTCCCAACAAGTGTAGGGTAGTTTGTCCCTAGAGATAATATCCAAAAAGGAGGAGAGCCATCTCAACAGTATAATGGCTCTCCTTGAGAAAAATTGTTGTCCTGAGGAGTCGGTTGTACGAATGGGAATCTGCCCAGTCAAGAGGTGATTTACTGGTAGAATTGAGATTGTAGCCAAGAAATTACGGCGGGAAACCCTATTTTGTCTGCTTACGCCGCTTGGGGGAGGGTGATGACAGCACCAAAGTCAGCACGGCTAGGGAAAATCGAGAGAACCCGGTCCAGTTGGGTTAATTCAAAGATAATCTTGACTGAAGGTGGAATAGAACAGATATTGAAGGATTTTTCTTGACTTTGAGCCAGACGAAAGGCGGTAACTAAAGCCATTAATCCGGCACTGTCGAGGAATTCCACCCTACTCATGTCCACGAGAAAAGTGATAGAGCTATTCTGGTTCACCAGATTGGTGAGCTGCTCTTGAAATTCTAGGACGTTAGCGGCGGTAATATAGCCACTTGGCTCAAATAGAGCAATTTCTGGGACTTTTACAGGACTTTTCATGGCTGGGCTTTGAAATTCATAAATGAACCTTTTAACTGGAAATCAGATAACGCTATTATGTCCTAACTTTCTGAGTTTGTAACCTTGGTCTTGATCAATTTTCCCTCTCCTGAAAAGATTAATCTTTTTTTAATCTTGACCCCTATAGGGAGGAACCAATTTTAGGTTAACCTTAGGATTCTAGTGGTAAAGAGGAACAGTGGTCAGGACTGACTAGGGTGAACATCAGGGGAAAGTCGTTAGGTTTAAGCTCTAACTCCGAATAACTAAGGATGACCCAGGATTATACTGGTGTTTTTGCTAAAATAAAGTAAAGCAGGATACAGAAACTAGATTTATTGAGCTAGAGTAAGGAAATTGTGGATACCCAGCCGACTATCCGCCAATTAGTGGAAAAAGCCCTATATTATCGTCAAATCACGCCAGAAATTGAAAACGGAATTAATGAACTCCTCGCTCGTCTTGGCTACGTTTCTGATGTGGATTACGAGGCCCTCGAGTTACTCATGGATGAAATGGACGAAGGCCGGATTAATCTCGTTCCGCGTCGGTAACTTCAGTTATCAGTTATCAGTTATCAGTTATCAGTGGTGAGTTTTCAGTGGTGAGTTTTCAGTTCACTGATGGCCTTTCGGTTCCTGCTTATGCAATGGACGGGGTTATAAGGGATGATTTAGCGATCACCCGCTCGAACCGAACCTAGTAACGAAGAACCTGACTTTACTGATGACTGTTTACTGAACAATCCCCCAAAACCCAATTTCCCCAAATTTCCCCAAATTAATATAATTAACTTCAGGCTTTCTCTTAACCTGATTTTTTCCATGATTCCTTTAACTCTTAATCTTTTGCAAGGTTCCGTTACTTTTCGTTTCAGTCCCAGTGCTGCTCTGGATTTGCAAAGGGAAATTAACATTTTACTTGATCGCCTGAAAGCGATCGCCAGTAATGCTGCTAGTGGGGGTAAACCCCAACCCCAAAAACCGCTGGAATATCAGCACACTGGTGATGTATTTCTGGAAGTGTTTTGTAATCCCAATATTTATCCGAATCCTTTTTCGGCTAAAGTTTTGTTAACGGTTCGCGATGATCGCCTACGCTTAACCACAGAAGCAGAATTAACCCGTGTGATCGAAGATTTAGAGCGTTATATAGACCAAAATAGTTAGAAGTGGGGGATTTTTGGGGTTTTGACCTTTCCTTGTCGTCCCACCTTTCCCCATCTGACTATTCTTCTCTAGCTTGCCATGTTACCGACCGATTTATTGATTTCCCGTCAAAATGGCGAGACAATTATTCCCAAACGCTTACCGATCGCTCCTGATTATCTGGCGATCGCTAAAGAACAAATCACCTGTTTTCAGGAAAGTATCGGGGAAACTAAGGGAGAATTAAGCCAAAAACTCCTAATCTTGGAGGGAGACAGTCCCGATTATAAAATTAAACGGGGATTTGCTCACCTATTAACCAATCATTTTGCCACCTTTGAGATTATTAGTCCCTTAGAACCGCAGGAATTAAGAAAAAGAGTTTTTGAACAAGCGGCCAACTTTGTTCCTATTCCCCAAAATCGATCGCTAATTCTGGAGAAAATTGCCCAGCAACTCAGCCAAGAATTAAATCAAGAAATTTTTCCAGTAGCTCTAGAAAAAGGACTCTATGCTGATTTAGCGGAGAATAAAATTCTCACTCAATTTGATGCTCCCACCCCCGAAAACTTAATTAATCGTTTTAACCTCTCGCAAATTCAAGGGATTTTTTATCGGGCCAGTTATTTAATTATCAACGTCCACCGCAATGATCCGGGTGAATATAAATATCTCTTTCGCTATCTAAAACTATTTCGTTTAATGACTTATATCGAAGGGGATGCCGACACGGGATTTACTATTACTATCGATGGTCCCACCAGTTTATTTAAAGCTAACAGTCGTTATGGCATTGAAATCGCTAAATTAATTCCTGCCTTACTCCATGTGACTCACTGGAATTTGAAGGCACAATTACAGTATAAAGATTCCTATACAGGAACTATTAAAAAACAACAGTTTAATTTAGAGGATAACTGTGGTCTGGTATCCCACTATTCCCCGGGTAAACCCTACGATAGTATGTTAGAGGAATCTTTCGCTAAACGTTGGTTACAGTTAAAAACTGAATGGCAGTTAGAAAGGGAAGTGGATTTAGTGCCTTTACCCGGAGGAGTGATGATTCCCGATTTCCGTTTAGTGCATCCCGATGGTCGCGTTTTTCTCCTCGAAATTGTTGGTTATTGGCGACCAGAATACCTACAAAAGAAATTTTTACAGGTTAAATCGGCCCAAGCAAATAATCTAATTTTAGCCGTATCGGAACGGTTAAATCTAGAAAAAGCTGGCGTTAAATTTCAAAACCTACCCGCTCAGGTTATCTGGTTTAAAGATAAATTATCACCCCAAGCAGTGTTAGAAGTTTTAAATTAAAAGGTTAAGAAGCTAAAAGCGGAAGTATGATTTAATACTCCCGCTTCGGTTTAATCAGACTAAGTTAACCTTTTCGCTTAAGACCAGACAATGAGTGCTACATCATTGAGCAATGGCAGGACTGATGGACACTTTCACCACTTTATTTTTTTCTTCTTCCGCTTTCGGGAGGGTGAGATTGAGAATACCATCTTTGTATTCAGCAGCCACGTTAGTGTTATCAACCTGAACCGGTAGAGGAATAACCCGATGGAATTTACCATAACGGAATTCAGTGCGGGTAAATCCTTCTTCTTCGGTTTTAATTTCCGATTTTCTTTCACCATTAATGGTCAGACTATCGGCTGTTACTTCCACGTTGAGGTCTTTGGCTTCCATACCAGGTATTTCCAGTTTAAGCTGAACTGCCTCTGGCGTTTCGGTCATTTCCGCCGCTGGGATAAAGGATAACCCCACTTTTTCGCCATTGCCTACATCAGTCGGCACAAGACGGTCAAACAAGCGATTCATTTCTTTCTGTAGGCTTTCTACTTCTCTGAAAGGTTCCCAACGTATAAGTGCCATATAAGTCACCTCCGAAGTTTTCTTAACGCTAGAGATGTTGGTTTGTCTCTACACTTTTAGGATAGATAAAAGATTCTCTTACCGGGGTAGGGTTTTCGGTATTGAGTTTTTCCAGATTCCCGTACTATCTCCTATACTAGGGTCTGCTGAAAAAGTTTTTCCTGGGGAAGTGGGAATTATAAATTATGAATTATGAATTATGAATTATGAATTATGAATTGGGAATTATAAATTATGAATTGGGGAGTGGTAAGTGAGAAGACCACTTCGTGCGCGACGTTCGGACATTCGGCGAAGACTTCGGCGTGAGCTCAGTCGAACGCTTAGTCGAGCGGACGGTGGGACTGTCGAACCGTTGCTGGGGGAAGTGGGGGTTTTCTCAGTGAACTGATAACTGATAACTGATAACTGATAACTGATAACTGACTCTACCAACAAACTTATTCAGCAAACCCTAATTATCTACTGATGAATAATTAAACTTTCTAAACTGGTTTGTAAATCTTGGGTTAATTGTGCTACGGCCGAGCGTTGATCGCTTTTATAATCAGCATAGCGCTCGGATACAGAAATAGGTTTACCGATAGTTATTATCGCTTTTTGTTGACCAATTTGGGGACGAAAAAAGGGATTACCTCCCTTAATTCTTGTCACTAAATCCCAGAGTAATAAAATTGTCTCGGCAAATCTTTCTACGGTGGGTTTTTCCTTGACATAATAACCAGTTACTGAGACGAAACTTTCGACAATTCTCATGTGCCACATTTTTAAATTAGCTTCATCAGCAAGGCGATCAGCTAATCCTAATTCAAGGGGAGAAATAGAATGAGTGGGTTTTAATTCTTCCCGATAAATGCGTTCCCATCCTGCTTGTTCCAAACGACGACAGCGATCGATCACATTACCATTAGGAGAAATATTAAAATACTTTTCTGCGGTTTGTAGGGCCACATCTAATAAATTGGCTAAACGTTTGGCTAGGGTTTCGTTTGGATCATCACCATTGGCAGGCACTACCGGCAAAGATTGATAGTAGAAATCTCGATAAAAATCCTCCATTAAGGATAATAATCTTTCTCCTAAACGAAAAAGACGCTCGTATAAAACCTTTTCTTCTAGGGATGAATTTGGGATTGATTCTAAACCGCTATCGGTTTCTAAATTAGTTAAAATTCGCTCGATTTCTTGCCACACTGGAGTCAGATAAAAATACTGAATACCAATGGGTAAAATAATTACTTCCTGCTGCTGTTTAGCTTTTCTGACATCATCCACCCCCCAAAAAGCCAATTGAGAAATACCCGGTTCAATAGCACTGACAAGCTCATTATGTCCGTTAGTTGCCCCTTCCGGAGCGGCGGCTAAAGGATAATTTCCTTCTAATAATAAACGACGAGCCGAACGCAATCCAATTAAATCGGCTTTTCCCCGTTGAATTGGTGTGCCACCTAACTTAGAATATAACCATCCTACCCTTTCTCCCGCCCATAAAGGAATCCCTCGATCGTACATAAAATGAGCGTGAATTGGATTGTTTAATTTTATTCCTAACTCTTGGGCTTTTTTGGGTACTAATTTCCACAAAAGATAGGCCATACAGTAGGGATCGTTAATACTGGGATGACGAAAAGCAAGCAGTAAACGGACTTTTTTCTCTTGACTTTTTTGATAAAATGTGATTAAAGTTTCTAGATTAGCAGCGGAAATTTCTCTTAAGTTGGTTTGAGTTTGTAACCAGAGAGGTAAAAAGATTTGACATCCCTTTAAAAGCAGGGGATTAAGGTCAGGGGTGATAAATTCGAGGGGGGGTTGCGCGCCCAAAGATAGATTAGACATATAAGTAGTCGTGCCAAATAAATTTCCTAGTTGAGACAGTTATCAGTTATCAGATTTCAGTTTTCAGTTCACTGTTTACTGTTCACTGTTTAAGAAAGAATCCAAGAAAACTCTGATCAATAATTACTCACTGGTCAAAAGGTAATCACAGCAGCAAACAGGTGTGGAGCTAGATTTCAAATACACTGGGATTACAGGCTCCCTCAATCGTGAAAGGAGAAATTAACCGACTTTGAGCGAGGAGGAACACCAGTAGTTTACCTCCTCACCTAAACAAATACAGCTATACTATAGCTCTATCCCCATTTCTCGCAAACGAGCCGCCAGTTGTTGAGAACGCTGTCTTTCCGCTTCCAGAGCTTGCTGAGTAGCATTTAATTGCTCCTGGGCTGCAGCCGCTTGCTCCTGTGCTGCAGCCGCCTGCTCCTGGGCTGCCGCCGCTTGTTCCTGAGCCGCAGCCGCTTGTTCCTGGGCTGCTTCTTCTGGCAAGGGGATTAAATTGCCTTCTGGGTCATAAAATCTTGCCCAAATTGCCGTTTCTCGGTCAATAGTGCCTTCCCAAGTTCCCAACCAATAGCCTAAAGTTTCGCACCATAACCAGCCGCGCTCGTTTCGTTCTAAAGAATGGTAACGTTGGTCGGCCCCTAAATGCCATCCTTGTAAAGAATTGGCATCAAAAGGATCGTAGATGAAATAATCTGGCGTGCGGAAGGTTCCCTCATAAATGGCTTTTTTTCGCACTTTATCAGTCCTAGCGGTACTAGGAGAGGTTAATTCCACGATAACATCAGGATAGCGTCCCTCTTCTTCCCAAATTACCCAACCCTGTCGCTCTCTCGTGCCATCGACATTGAGGACGGCGAAGAAATCTGGCCCGCGAAAATCGCGATTTTTTGCTTGTTCGCGGCTGAAATAAATAAACATATTGCCACCCGTGTAGAAGTCGTCTCGTTCGCCGTAACCCTGCTGTAGGGAACGAATCAAGACATTCATGGCAATGCGGTGTCGGTTGCTTTCCAAGGGTTCACCATCATCAAAAATTAAGTCTGTGGGGGGTGGGGGGGGTTCCCAGAAGTCCTCGAAATCTTCTTCTATCAGTGCCGGAGAGGTGGCAGTTTCGTCGCTTTTGGCAATCGTCATTTTTTCGGCCTCTCTAGGTGGGAGTATCCATATTTTTGCTGATTATTGCTCCTATGTTACATCAGAATTTAGGAGTGAGGAGATAGATTTTAGAAGTTGAGAAAATTATCTTCGCTTAATAATGACCAAAATTTTTCTTCTGGGTGCGTTACATTGGGCTAACAGACCCGACTAATATCCTTAAGCTAACTAAAAAACTTGGCTTTATCTTTAACTAATTTTGTCCCGATTCCGGCGGCAATCACTTCGGAGAGAATGCTAATTAAACGATAGATAGCAACGGTGACAAGTACGTTAGCGGCGGGGAATTTTTCTGTGTCTAAAAGTGCGATCGCTGTGGCTTCAAAAACTCCTAATCCTCCCGGCGCTCCGGGGACAACTAAACCCAATAACCAGGCAAAACTAAAGGTTCCTAAGAGGGGTAAAATCTGAGCGGGGGTAATCATTTTTAATACCATCCCAGCTAAAATAAAACCCGCACCGCGCCACAATAAAAATCCAGTTTCACCCAAGAGGGGAACGAGAGGATATTTAGTTAGATAAACAGGTTCTTGAGCAATCTTTTTCTTTTGGCTAAGGATTTTGAGAGGATAATTTAAAAATTTGGGATGAATGCCGATTAAAATTAATCCTAAAACTAATATCTGTATCCCTAGACTTGAGCTAGATTTCATCCAACCCAAACCACTACCAATAACTGCTATGGCTAAGGCTGCACAAACCAGTAGCAAAAGTTCTAATAAAACGCTTAAACTAGCGGTTCCCCAATTACTTCCTGCTTTATTAATTGCCACAATGCGAGCATAAAAGTGTCCGATATTACCGGGTAGGTATTTTCCTAAATTGGTAATCATATAGATCCCAATTCCTGCGGAGGTTTTAATCGGCTGTTGATAGCTTTTGAGTATCCATGTCCACACCCATCCTGCCCAAATTTGAGCGATAACTGTGGTTATAAGTGCCAAGAAAAGAAATAACCAACCGTGATTTTCAATTCTAACTGAGGTAACGTTATCCCAGTTATTTTTAAGATTGCTGAGAACAAAAAATAAGGTTCCGCCAATAATCAGCCAACGTAGAAACTTTTTCAGCATTTCGTTTTTTCCTTTATTCATTTTCTGGAGGAAACCAATCGAGATCAAGGAGATTTTCTAAACTGTAGGGACATTCCCCAGGGAAACTAACTTGATTATCGGTTTTTTCTCTAACATAATTTAAGGCTTTCTGATAAATGCGAGGTAATTCTTGAGTGAGATAATTGCGGAGATTAGTAGTTAAATAAGTATCGATCTGGTTTTTGAAATTGACAATTTCTGAGCGCCAATGACTACGATTATATTTTCTCTTGACTGTCCAAAATTGTAGCAGTAAAAAATGTCTAATAATTTGCTCTAATAAACTAGCAACACGAAACTTTTTCTCGTTTCCCAAGTCTTCTAACTCCTCGATTAAGTTTTCTAAGTCTAAAGCTTCATATCTTTTATTCTTCAACAGTTCTATAGTTTCCTCTAACCAGAGGGAATCATCAATCTCGTAGAGAGTTTTTAAGTCGGGAATAACAGTCATTTTTTATTTCCTTGATGATAAGATGGCAGCCAATTAGAATCGAGAAGTTCTTCTAAACTGTAGGGACAAGTATCGGGGAAAGTAACTTTGTTTTTTGTCTTTTTCCGCACAAAGAAAACTGCATCTTCATAAATATTAGTTAATTCATTTTGTAAATAATTACAGAGATTAGTGGTTAAGCGTCTTTTTAGCTGAATTTGAAAGTTGACTATTTCTAACTCCCAGTGATCCTGATTATATGCTCTTTCCTCCGTCCAAAACTGTAGGAGTAAGAAATGTCTAATAATTTGCTCTAATAAACTAGCAACACGAAACTTTTTCTCGTTTCCCAAATCTTCTAACTCCTCGATTAAGTTTTCTAAATCTAAATCTTCATATCTTTTATTCTTCAAGAGTTCGATGGTTTTTGCTAACCAGAGAGAATCATCAATTTCGTAGAGAGTTTTTAAGTCGGGAATAACAGTCATTTTTTATCTCCTTAATGATAAGATGGCAGCCAATTAGGATCGAGAAGTTCTGCTAAACTGTAGGGACAAGTATCGGGAAAGTTAACTTGATTGTTGGTCTTTTTTCTCACATAACGGAGTGCTTTCTGATAAATATTATTAAATTCTTGTTCTAAATATTTCCGTAAACTTGCCGTTAGGTAGGTATTTAATTGATCTTGAAAATTTACCAGTTCTGCTTGCCAATGAGCCTGATTATAATCTCTTTCCCTTGTCCAAAATTGTAATAATAAACAATGTCTAATAATTTGCTGTAAAAAACTAGCAACACGAAACTTTTTTTCGTTTCCCAAGTCTTCTAACTCCTCGATTAAGTTTTCTAAGTCTAAAGCTTCATATCTTTTAATTTTCAAGAGTTCGATTGTTTCTTCTAACCAAAGAGAATCATCAATTTCGTAGAGAGTTTTTAAGTCGAGAATAACAGTCATTTTTTTATCTCCTTTATTCGTAAGGTGGTAGCCAATTAGGATCGAGAAGTTCTGCTAAACTGTAGGGACAAGTATCGGGAAAGTTAACTTGATTGTTGGTCTTTTTTCTCACATAACGGAGTGCTTTCTGATAAATATTATCAAATTCTTGTTCTAAATATTTCCGTAAACTTGCCGTTAGGTAGGTATTTAATTGATCTTGAAAATTTACCAGTTCTGCTTGCCAATGAGCCTGATTATAATCTCTTTCCCTTGTCCAAAATTGTAATAATAAACAATGTCTAATAATTTGCTGTAAAAAACTAGCAATACGAAACTTTTTTTCGTTTCCCAAGTCTTCTAACTCCTCGATTAAATTGTCTAAATCTAAAGCGTCAAAATTTTTAGCCTTGAGCAGTTCTATAGTTTCTTCTAACCAAAGAGAATCATCAATTTCGTAGAGAGTTTTTAAGTCGGGAATAATAGTCATTTTTTATTTCCCCTAGAATGGGCAATAGTGACCAGTTAAACTGATCACTACAGCTTTTATATACTAGATAATTTTAGCGGAGCGCAGACCGAAAAAGAGACCGAGGGCAATTCCGCTAAAAACGATCAGATAACCCGCTAAAGCGGCAACAGCTAACACAGACATGGTGAAAATCTCCCAAGTAATTTAATCTTTTTTAGCATTGTACCGTTATTCTTGCCCTTCCCCTTCCTCGTCTTCCATATCTTCCCCAAAGCGCTGCTGGGGGGGAATTGCGGCGACAATTGCCTCGATTACCTTGCCGACTGGAACAATTTCTAAGCCCACATCTTCGGGATAAACTTGACCTCTGGGGACAATCGCCCGTTTAAAGCCCAATTTCGCCGCTTCTTTTAATCTTAGTTCCATTTGCGACACTAAGCGCACTTGTCCGCCTAATCCCACTTCCCCGATTAAGACTGTGCGCGGATCCACGACTCGATCGCGAAAACTGGCGACAACAGCGATCGCAACTCCCAAATCCGCCGCCGGTTCTTCCACTCCCAACCCTCCCGCGGAGGCAACATAGGCATCTAATTTCGATAAAGGAATGCCGACGCGCTTTTCTAAAACGGCGAGAATTTGCTGTAATCGGTTGTATTCTATGCCAGTAGTCGATCTTCGAGGGGAAGCATAGCTGGTGGGGCTAACTAATGCCTGTAACTCCACCACAATCGGGCGTGTACCTTCACAGGCTACCACCGTCGCCGTACCCGGGGAAAATTCGTCGCGATTGCCTAAAAACAATTCTGAGGGGTTTTCCACTTCCACCAAACCGTGATCCACCATCTCGAAAATACCGATCTCGTGGGTTGCTCCAAAACGGTTTTTCACGGATCTTAAGAGACGATGGGAGGCATAGCGATCGCCTTCAAAATATAACACCGTATCGACCAAATGTTCCAAAACTCGCGGACCGGCAATCGCCCCTTCTTTAGTCACATGACCGACAATTAATAAAGTAATATTCTCCCGTTTTGCCACCTGCATCAAGGCGGAGGTACATTCGCGAACTTGGGCGACAGATCCCGGCGCGGAAGTTAACGCCCCAAAATAAAGAGTTTGAATACTGTCAATTACCGCCACCTGTGGGCGTAGAGATTCTAATTCCCGCAAAATTTCCTCTAAATCGGTTTCTGGCAAAACGTAGAGATGATTATCGAGTTCTGCGGTTGATTCAGAGGCTTTTTTATCCTTGCCATTGCCGTTATTTTCCGACTCCACGGGAACCACTCCCACCCCCAAACGGGCAGCCCGCAGTTTAATCTGTTGTCCCGATTCTTCGGCGGAAACGTAGAGGATGCGCGGTAATCTTTGGGCGAGTTGGTTGGTAACTTGCAGTAAAAGCGTCGATTTGCCGATACCCGGATCGCCGCCGATTAGTACAAGAGAACCGGGGACGATGCCACCACCGAGAACGCGATCGAATTCGCCGTAACCGGAGGGAAAACGTTCCTGTTCATACTGGGTAATTTCCGAGAAGCGCACCGAGATGCGCGGTTGCGGGTTGCGTTGTCCTTTGCCGTTATTTGGGCGACTATTTTGCCATCCTGGGCGATTTACCGCCGGATTATTGCCACCAGCCATCACTTGTTCTTCTAGCGTCCCGTAGGTGTCACAACTGGGGCATTTTCCCAACCATTGGGGAGATTCCGCCCCACAAGCGCTACAGATATATATTGTTCGCGATTTCGCCATGTTTTTTAAGAAAAGTTGAAGAAAAGCGGTTTGGGGATCAATTCTCTTGTCAAATTTGATTAAGTATGATAAGGGGGAAGGAAGACCCTAAAGTTATTGATAATTGTCATAAAAGAAATAAAATAGGAAATTCAGGCTTAATGATAACGGCCAAAGGATATTCTATAAACAGGAACGCTCGTTATTTAACTTTAAAATTCATCACACTATTTAACTAAGGAGTGTTAATTCAGTTGGAGAACCAAAAGGAAAAAATTCTCGTTGTTGATGATGAAGCCAGCATCCGTCGTATCTTAGAGACTCGTTTGTCGATGATTGGTTATGAAGTCGTCACCGCCGCCGACGGCGAGGAAGCTTTAGAAACCTTCCGCACCGCTGAACCCGATTTAGTGGTTTTGGATGTGATGATGCCGAAATTAGACGGTTACGGTGTCTGTCAGGAACTCCGCAAAGAATCGGATATTCCTATCATTATGTTAACCGCTTTGGGCGATGTGGCCGATCGAATTACCGGGCTAGAATTGGGCGCGGATGACTATGTAGTTAAACCTTTTTCTCCCAAAGAACTCGAGGCGCGGATTCGTTCGGTGTTGCGTCGGGTGGAGAAAAATGGTGCTCCGGGGATTCCTAGTTCCGGTGTGATTCATATTGGTTCCATTAAAATCGATACCAATAAACGCCAAGTTTATAAGGGGGATGAACGCATCCGTCTGACTGGTATGGAATTTAGTTTACTGGAATTATTGGTCAGTCGCTCGGGAGAAGCTTTTTCCCGCTCGGAAATCCTTCAGGAAGTTTGGGGTTATACCCCCGAACGTCATGTGGATACGCGGGTGGTAGATGTGCATATTTCCCGTTTACGAGCCAAATTAGAAGATGATCCCAGTAATCCTGAGTTAATTCTCACCGCTAGAGGTACAGGCTATCTTTTCCAGCGGATTTTAGAACTAGACGAGGAATAGTTCTCAGCTATGGCACCAGCTGATCCCAATCGTATTTTAAGACTGTTACCCCTGTTCGCCGGCATCGTCGGGGGTACGGTATTAATGTTTAATCGTTTTGCCACTGCCGATTTAACCCCATCGCAAGCGCGTTCCGATGTGATGGGAGTGATTTTGAGTGGGGTTTTAATTTTGGTGGGTTTAATCTGGCAAAGAGTTCAACCCCGCTTACCGGATGCTGTGGAATTAATCGGGCGCGAAGGTCTGGAATTTGCCCCAGATTTGCCAGAACTGGTTAAAATTGAGCTTGCTTGGGCTTCCCATTTACTTTTAACTAACACCGTGACAAAATCTCTGATCGTTTATTATCAGGGAAAAGTTTTATTACGTCGCGGTATCTTAAGCCAGAATTCTGAAGTTAAAGTTAGTAATATTATCAAAAGAGTTTTAGAAACCGGTAAAGCCGTCTATTTAGTTAATTTAAATTTATATCCCGCTAAAATCGAGTTTGACTATTTGCCAGAAAACACCCAAGGCTTAATCTGTCAACCCATCGGTAAGGAAGGGGTGTTAATTTTGGCGGCAAATGCACCGCGCAGTTATACTAAACAAGACGAAATTTGGATCGAGGGAATTGCTGATAAATTAGCCAACACTTTCAGTCAGTTTTAGACGATTTCAGTTTTGTTGTTTCATTAATTCTTTTAAATCTTCCACTGACTCAACAGTATTGATTTTGACTACCCCAGACATTGCCAATTTATCCACTTAATCTTTTCTATAAGTGGGCTAAAGTTTTTGAAAAATGGTATTAGTATAGCTCAAATTTTACGCAAATACATTGAGCGACCACCAAAACCACAGGAGTTACTGGCAATTGTATCGCTTCATTGCCGCGATGCAAATTCCCCACCTGCCTAGGTGTCCGGGTGGGGACTGACGCGGAATTGTTCACCCTAATTTCGGTAAACCCATACTATAGTTCTGGACTCTGGCGTTGAGATTATAGCTGATTTCGCCTTTTTGCAGGAGAGAACGGATAAAATGTTCTAGATCTGAACCGATGCGACGGAGATTATATTCGCTCAGTTCTTCCCCATTGTAGGACTCTACCAATTCATCAAACTTACTATAAACCTTATTGAGAGCCACTTCTTCCCAATTAAATTCATTATCGGGATCCACATCAAGAGTCAAAACATTGTTACTCTCGATCAATTGATTATTTTTTACTTCAGCCGTATAAATGCGAATATGACGGGTCGTGGATTTTAACAGCATGGAATCTTCAGGGTAAGTTAGACGCTATGTCTAAGATTTTGCCATGATTTGCGGCAATGGGGAATTGGGAAGTTTTTTTCAGTGTTGCCAAAGGCACGGCGTAGCCGTCCAGTAAACAGTAATCAGTAATCAGTGAAAAGACAGCACTGTTACTGTCACCTAATATACTGCTCACTTAACACCCCCACTGATAACCGGTAACTGGTAACTGGTAACTGAGATGGCTGTCTCCCGAACAATGTTTACGCATCGACCAGAAACGTGATACTATAATAGATTGCAGTGTTTAAGCAGAGATCACGAGTCCTATGGCCTTAACCCAGACCAAGAAACAAGAACTAATCAGCCAATATCAGTCCCACGAAACCGATACAGGATCATCGGAGTTACAGGTAGCTTTCTTAACCGAGAGAATCAACCAACTGACCGAACACCTGAAAGCTAACCCAAAAGACCACGCTTCCCGCCGGGGATTACTCCAGATGATCGGTCGTCGTCGGGGACTGTTAACCTATATTCAGAAGAAAGATCAACAACGTTATCAAACCCTGATCGGTCGTCTCGGAATTCGCCGTTAAGCTTACCCCCCTTGCATCCCTACCATGGCCTCTGAATCGAAATCGACGGAGAAAAAAGAACGTCTCCCCTTTGAGCCGCGCCAAAATAAGCGAAAAACCCCGAAAATTGCCCCTAGTCCCGTGCCACCGCCGCTAAAAAATCGCTCCGAGGAAACCAGTTTAAAGGCAATTCCCCAAGCGGTCAGTCAACGGATGGCCAAACGCATGGCGGTATTTTGTGGCATTCCGACAGTATTAGGGATAACTTCCTTTTTTGGCTTCTACTGGATTATTAGCCACAATCTTCTCGAAATACCTTCCTACGTCGCCATGCTCGTCAGTTTAAGCCTATTTGGTCTAGGTTTTATCGGTCTGAGTTATGGCATCTTCTCCGCTTCTTGGGATGAGGATCGGGTGGGGGATTGGCTAGGATGGCAAGAATTTCAAGCTAATTTTGGTAGAACGATCGCCGCTTGGCGGTCCGGCAAAAAAGAAGTGGAAGAAAAATAGATAACCTCTAGAAATCGTCAACAATAGAGATTAAAGGAAACAATAAAAGGTTAATGCCATGATTGTTGTCATGAAAGTCGGTTCCCCGGAAATTGAAATCGAGCGCGTCGGTGCCGAATTCGAGGCATGGGGATTAAGTCCCGAGAAAATCGTCGGTAAGCATAAAGTTGTCATCGGTTTAGTCGGAGAAACCAGGGAATTAGACCCCCTACAAATCCAAGAATTAAGCCCTTGGATCGAAACCGTCCTACGAGTCGAACAACCCTTCAAACGCGCCTGTTTAGAATACCGTCACGGGGAATACAGCGAGGTTTTAGTCCCCACTCCTAACGGTGTTATCCCCATCGGCAGAAATCATCCCGTTAGCATTGTCGCCGGCCCCTGTTCGGTGGAAAATGAAGCGATGATCGTGGAAACTGCCAAACGAGTAGCGGCAGCCGGAGCGCAATTCCTCCGGGGTGGCGCCTACAAACCCCGCACTTCTCCATACGCTTTCCAAGGTCATGGGGAAAGCGCTTTGGAATTACTAGCAGCGGCTAGAGATGCCAGTGGTTTGGGTATTATCACGGAAGTAATGGACGCGGCGGATCTCCCTAAGATTGTCGAAATAGCCGACGTGGTGCAGGTGGGGGCCCGCAATATGCAGAATTTTTCCCTCTTGAAAAAAGTTGGAGCGCAACCGAAACCAGTCCTACTCAAGCGCGGCATGGCGGCCACTATTGAAGATTGGTTGATGGCGGCAGAATATATCCTCGCGGCAGGAAATAGCAATGTTATTCTCTGCGAACGCGGTATCCGCACCTTTGACAGTAAATATACTCGCAATACCCTAGATTTATCCTGTATTCCCGTTTTAAGAACTTTAACCCACCTGCCGATCATGATCGATCCTAGCCACGGTACGGGTAAATGGGAATATGTACCGACCATGGCCATGGCTTCTCTGGCAGCCGGGGCCGATTCCTTGATGATCGAGGTACATCCTAACCCGCCGAAGGCCCTATCTGATGGGCCGCAATCCTTGACTCCGGACCGATTCGATCGATTAACTCGGGAGTTAGCGGTCATTGGTAAGGCGATCGGGCGTTGGCCCCAGGTTCCGGCACTGGTTTAATAAGATAAAAAGGGGGTGAGTCAACCCCCTTTTTTGGGCATAAATTTCGCTTTTCGGGGCAGTTATGGTGACAGTTCCTCTAGAGTTAAATACTAGCGAAATCCGGGCAGAAAGACGGGTTACTTTTTATCATCTCAGTTGGCTATCCTATCAGCAAATTTTACAAGCCCTAGGGGAAAATAATCGCGCCCATTTATTTTATGATCGTGGCACTTTAGAGATTACTATGCCCCTAGAAGAACACGAGTTTTATCGAGAATTAATCGGACGTTTTATCTATTTTTTGGTGTCCGAATTGGGTTTAAAAATTAAAAGTATGGGTTCCACAACTCTAGCTAGGGAAGATTTAGAACGAGGAGCAGAACCCGATAATGCTTACTACATTCAAAATCAAGCTAAAGTGCTAGGAAAAAGGATTAATTTAACTGAAGATCCGCCCCCAGATTTAGTGGTGGAAGTGGATATAACCCACACGGATATTAATAAATTAGCACTTTATGCCCGTTTGGGAGTGCCGGAATTATGGCGTTTTAATGGACAAATCTGGCGCATTTATCAGTTAGAAAAGGGGGTTTATCAGGAAGGAGAATTTAGTCCCTCTTTTCCCCTAGTTCCGAAAACTAAACTCTATGAATTTTTAGCCACTGCTCAAGAGGATGAAGTGAGGGCAGAAAAGAATTTAAGAGCATGGTGTCAACAGACTTTTAAAAATTAGGTGGGCATTGCCCACCCTAATCTTAGGATGGCGGTTTGTAGGTAGAAGCAACGGATAATTCCTTTAATTGCTTCGCTGCCACTGTTGAAGGTGCAGAAGTGAGTAAACAACTAGCTTGCTGGGTTTTCGGGAAAGCAATCACATCGCGAATCGATTCTTCTCCGGCTAACAACATCACCAAGCGATCTAAACCGTAGGCGATGCCACCGTGGGGAGGGGTTCCGTATTCAAAAGCTTCTAACAAAAAGCCGAATTTATTATAGGCTTCCTCTGGGGATAGACCGATGGTGGCGAAGACTTTTTCCTGTACTTCCCGTTGATAGATCCGCAAACTGCCGCCACCGATTTCAATACCATTAAAAATCATATCGTAGGCGAGGGCGCGAGCGTGGGCTAGATCGTCTAAATCTTCGGGATTAGGGGCAGTAAAGGGGTGATGCAATGCTTCTAGGCGTTTTTCCTCGGCGTTGTATTCAAACATCGGGAAATCCGTCACCCAGAGGAGGTTGATTTTCTCGGGATCAATTAATCCCAATTGTTCCCCTAAAACTAAGCGTAGGCGGGATAGGGATTTATTGACTGTATCGGTATCTCCTGCCCCAAATAAGAGCAGATGCCCCGGTTTTGCGCCAGTCTTCTCGATTAAAGCCTGTTTTTGTGCCTCTGTCAGGTTATCTTTAATCGCACCGATGGTATCAAAATCGTAGTCTTCGCGCACGCGGATGTAGGCAATTCCCTTCGCCCCCGCATCGGTGGCTTCTTTGAATAAATCCCCACCCGGTTTGATTCTGACGTTAGAAATCGCCTCGTTACCGTTGGGAATCGGTAAAACTTTCACCGTCCCCCCACTAGCGATCGCACCTGAAAACACCTTAAATCCCGAATCGGCAAAAATCTCCGCCACATTGACCAATTCCAAGCCAAAACGAGTATCGGGGCGATCGACCCCATAGCGATCCATAGCCTCAGCATAGGTTAAACGGGGCAGGGGCAGGCTTATATCGATATTTTTGACTTTTTTGAAGATATGAGCGATTAAAGCCTCATTCAGGGCTAAAATCTCAGGTAAGGAGAGAAAACTCATCTCCATATCCAACTGAGTAAATTCCGGTTGACGATCAGCGCGCAGATCTTCATCCCGGAAACAGCGAGCGATTTGATAGTAGCGATCCATTCCCGACACCATTAATAATTGCTTAAATAGTTGCGGTGATTGGGGTAAAGCGTACCATTGGCCCGGGCTGACACGGGAAGGAACCAGATAATCCCGCGCTCCTTCGGGAGTCGATCGAGTTAAAATTGGCGTTTCCACTTCGATAAAATGCTGTTCATCTTCGAGAAAACGGCGCATTTCCTTGACAACTTGGTGACGTAGTTGTAAATTCTGACTCATACGCTCCCGGCGTAGGTCTAGATAGCGGTATCGCAAGCGCACATCTTCCCGTATCGATTCACTTTCGGAACTGGAGACGACAAAAGGCAGTTGTTTAGTAACCCCGTTGAGAATCTCGATGCTACTGGCATAAATTTCAATTTCTCCGGTGGCAATGCGTTGGTTAAGGGATTCGGGGGGCCGTTGACTAACTGTTCCCGTCACCTTGATGACATACTCGTTTCTGACGGTTTCAGCGATGGGATAGGAAGCGGGAGTTCGTTGGGGATCACTGACGATCTGGACAATACCACTGCGATCCCGCAGATCGATAAAAATAACGCCACCGTGATCGCGACGGCGATCGACCCAACCGAAGAGGGTGACACTTTTTTCAATTTCGATCGCGCTTAGGTCGCCACAGTAGTGAGTTCGCATAGTCTAACTAGAGAATTACTTATATTACGAATGTAGTATAGAAAGGATGGGGCCAGAAAAAAATCAGACGGCCTTGCTCATTATGCCAGTATTTTGTCGCTTTTGTCCTCTTGTTTAGGGTATTTTTATGGTCTCCTAAGTAGCTGGTTTTAATTAAATTGAAGATAGATTTTGGGTTCGATCCCCCCTGCTTCCCTTGATAAGGGGGGATCGGCACCCCCTTAATACCTCCTGAATAAGAGGGCATCTGACAATTTTTAACACCTACCTACTTAGTCCTCAGCTATCGGCTTTTCGCAGATGGGCTATAATCAACAAGGCTCCTCTAGCAGTTACCAATTTTAAACGATTAAAAACATGAATTGCTTAGAAAAAAAAATGGTGCAACTGTTAAGAGAACTCAGGGAAGATCACCATGTTTCAGGGGTAAAAGCGGAATTCGAGACGGAAGGAACCCGACTGACGGAAGCGATGCGGTTGAAAGAAATTAGTCTGCAAGCGGGGGTAGATTTTAATCTGAAAATCGCCGGTTGCGAAGCGATCAGAGATATATTTGATGCGGTTAATTTAGGAGTCGATCGCTTGATTGCTCCCATGGTAGAAACAGCATATGCTTTACAAAAATATCTGCGGGGAGCTAGGAGGGTTTTAGCTGATCAAGGGGTGGAAGATGTGGAGTTATTGGTTAATATTGAAACTATTACTGCCTGTGAGAATTTTCAGGAAATGTTAGCGATTCCAGAGATAAAATCTCTCGATGGTATCGTCATCGGACGCATGGATTTAGCCTGTTCTTTGGGATTAACTCGCCGGGATGTCAATAGCGAGCAAGTTTTAGCTCTGGCTTTACCTTTGGCAAAAAAAGCTAAGGCTGCCGGTTTGACTGTTGCTATTGGGGGTGGGGTGTCACTAGATTCTTTACCGTTTTTCAAAATGTTCTGCCAAGGACATTTTGACCGCTTCGAGACGCGCAAAGTTATCTTTAATTGTCCCCAAGCTTTGGATAATTTTAGTTTAGCTTTCCCAAAGGCGATCGAGTTTGAATTACTCTGGCTAGAGAATAAAAAAAATTATTATGGTGCTATTGTTCGTGAAGATGACCAGCGTTTAGCAATCCTCCATGATTTACTTTTTGGTTAAAGATATTGATCCTTCGATCGACCGTTCAAAACCTAGGCAGCTCTAATCAATCTGACAAATAAAAGGTAGGACTGGCTGAATAAATCTAAAAACCTTGTTGGATCAGATTTTTAGGCTTTTTGGTTTCCAAAAAGTGCCAGGGATTGGATCGATCGAGGGGAAATTAGCCCTCTTATTCTTGGTGTGATCTCGCGTAGCGAGCGCGTTGCGACCAGTTTAACTTACTATAGGAACGATCAATCTTTGTGTCCTTCGTGTCTCTGTGGTTCGCACCACACCCCCGCCCCCACAAACCAACTTTTTGCTGCAAACCCTAGATAGTTAACAGTTTCCCATCCCCAGTAGCTATAGTCATTTCAGATAAGTCTGATACAGTCTAAACCGACAAAACCCTTATGAACTCTGGGATTGATATTCTCAATCTTAATTGAAATGACTATAATCTGGATCTTTTGTCGCAGCACATCTGGTCTATTTTGTCAAAAAAACTTTTTCTTTTTAACATAAGTACACATATTTTTGACAAAAGATCTTTTTCGTCAAAGGAGCAATTGGCAAGTTTTTCCTGGGGACGAATTAGTCATCCTAGACGTGGTAAGGGTTTCAAGGCACAAGGACTAAAAATGCACAGAGTAACCCAATTCTCAGATCCTAGCAGCAGGCTGTAACTATTGCAATCTCGTTGACAAATAGGAATTTTTCTCAATTATTTTTTAAGAAAAGTAAAGATGAAGGAATGTAAATTTAAATCTTCTCAAGTATATTGGGATTTTGATAAATTTTGCTTATGTAAATTAACCCTTAGCATTTAGCTTCTGAGAGCAGTTATCTTATTGGTGAAGTACAAAGTTGTTGTTTTGGCAAGTCTCCGAGCAAGGAGACGATGCCAAATCCAGTTATAATTAATCTTTAGGAGAAACCCGATATTTTTCAGTGTAATTGTCAATTTCCTTTTTGTTATCAATCTAGCTGATGGCTGACGGCTAATAGCTTTCTTTTTCCTCCGTCACCAGAGTAATACCTGTCCATTCTCCCTTCTGATCATAAGAACGAATTAAGCGCTGTCTTTGAGTAGGAGAAAGTAACCAACCCACCTCTAAAACAAAAGGATGACCAGCAGTAATTTTCAGAGGTGTATTACAGGAAGCTCCATCCGGCAGTAGCAGAATTTGCACTGGCAGCGGACTATTTTCAAACAACAATCTTTGTCCCTCAATACGAGCGCTAGAAGTAATTTGATTATCACCAAAAGTCAAAGTTTGCGAGAGATAATTATCCTCCTGACGCTCGATCGAGACATGGGTAGAATAGGCAGCAGAATTATAAAAATCCCGTCCCGTTGTCACCGCTTGTCCCCGCCATTGACCAAGTAATTGCTCCACCGTTAACATCGGTCTTTCTGGTGACTGAGAATCAACTAACTTTTCCCGAATTAAAGTCAAGCGATCGAACTCACAGCGTTCATTAAATAACTGGACGATTCTTAATCGTCTTTCCCCAAAGATTAACCCAAATTCTGCCCCGAATTGTGAGGAAAAACTACTAAAATATAGAGAACCTTGGCAAAAAGCTCCCGTCTGGCTAAATAGAATACCCTGATGGAGAGAACTATACTCTAAAATCAAATCTTCTGGCGCTCGATCGCTGTAGAGACGGCGGACTAATTGACGAATCGATCGATTATTATTAATGCCTTGCAAAGATACCAAAGTCGGGGTATCTTCGATCAAGTCGCCTTGGGGAGACAGACGGGTAAAAGAACCTTGCCATTGACCGAGATTTTTGAGTAAACATTCCCACTGGGAGAGCATAATAATTGAAGTAATTGGGGTAAATAGGAAAAAATACATGGGAACAATTCGATTAATGCACGCCAAACTCCATCGAGTGCGCGTCAGCGAGGCTAACGTCGATTATGTCGGCAGTATCACTATCGATCGAGAATTGATTGAGCGGGTCGGCATTTTGCCCCTTGAAGAGGTGGATGTGGTCAATCTTAGCAATGGTAAGCGCTTTTCCACCTACGTTTTTCCGGGCCAAACCGGGGAAATTTGCCCCAACGGTGGGGCGGCGCTGCTCTGTCAACCCGGAGATATTTTGATTATCTATGCCTACGAACAACGTCCGAGGCAAGAAGTTCTCGAAAACGGTCATTTTGCCAAAGTTCTCGTCGCTGATGCCGAAAATCGCTGTCAGCAATTTTTTGAACAGAGCCTAATTCCCCGGGGTGATGGTCGGGGAGTGGAATTCTATAGCCAAGAATGCTGATTCTTGTCCTCAATTTGTTAACTTTCCCGTCATCGGAAATTTTGGGTCTGAAACCCCGCCGTTCTAGGTTGGCTTTACGTTAGAATTAAAAGGCCAGTCTCGAAAACCAAGTGGACGGCGCAGCACCTTGAAAACTCGGCTTAGGGGGTTCCGACCAGAAAAGCTTGGCCGGGTAAAAAGTCGCGCGCAACAAGTACAAGAAGCTATAGGCGGTCAACGTACCGTGGGACACACGGAATCGGGCTTCTGAAATGGGGCGAAAGTCTGTGGACTCTGTGTAAGACAGTACATGGTTTTTTAACTGTGGTATGCGACGGTGGTGGAAGCAGAAACTTAAATCGTGAGGTTTAGGAATCGCCGCACTTTTAGGGCGGCGAGGATGTCAAAATAAGAATAAGTAATGTAAATTTTCTTAGAATCAGCCCCCATGCGTGTAATTCTCATGACCGGTAAAGGAGGCGTGGGTAAAACCTCCGTCGCCGCCGCTACAGGACTCCGCTGCGCCGAACTTGGCTATAAAACCCTAGTTCTCAGCACCGATCCCGCTCACTCTCTCGCTGACAGTTTCGATCTCGAATTAGGTCACGATCCTCGTTTGGTACGTCCCCATCTTTGGGGGGCGGAATTAGATGCACTAATGGAATTGGAAGGCAACTGGGGCGCAGTAAAACGTTACATTACTCAGGTATTGCAAGCTAGGGGTTTAGATGGGGTGCAAGCGGAAGAATTAGCGATTTTACCCGGAATGGATGAGATTTTCGGCTTAGTTCGCATGAAGCGCCACTACGATGAGGGTACTTATGATGTGTTGATTATCGATTCCGCACCCACGGGGACAGCTTTACGATTGTTGAGTTTGCCAGAAGTGGGCGGTTGGTACATGAGAAGATTTTACAAACCTTTACAGGGAATGTCGGTGGCATTGCGACCACTGGTGGAACCTTTTTTTCGACCGATCGCCGGTTTTTCCCTGCCAGACAAGGAAGTTATGGATGCTCCCTACGAGTTTTATGAGCAGATCGAGGCTTTAGAAAAGGTTTTGACCGATAATACTCAAACCTCGGTTCGTTTGGTGACAAACCCCGAAAAAATGGTGATTAAGGAGTCTTTACGCGCCCATGCCTATCTAAGTCTCTATAATGTTTCCACCGATTTGATTATTGCTAATCGGATTATTCCCGACAAAGTAACCGATCCTTTCTTTGCTCGTTGGAAAGAAAATCAACAGGGTTATAAACAGGAAATTTACGATAATTTTCATCCTTTACCAGTTAAGGAAGTTCCTCTTTACTCCGAAGAAATGTGTGGTTTACCCGCTTTAGAAAGACTGAAAGAAACTCTTTTTGCTGGGGAAGATCCGACTAAGGTTTATTACCAAGAAAACACCATTCGGGTAGTTCAAAAGGAAAATAATTACAGTCTGGAATTATATTTACCCGGCATACCCAAGGAACAGATACAACTCAATAAAACTGGAGACGAGTTAAATATTCGCATTGGGAATCACCGTCGTAATTTAGTCTTACCCCAAGCTTTAGCAGCCCTGAAACCTTCGGGAGCAAAAATGGAAGATGATTACCTGAAAATCTCTTTTAGCAACGTGGTGAAAGTGTAATTTCCCCAGAGTAGGTGGGGAGTGGGAAGTGGGAAGTGGCAAGTGGCAAGTGGGGAATTTCATCACCCCATCACCCCATCACCCTAAAACCCCATCACCCCATCACCAGACAATTGACTTTTTCAACAAACCTTACTGATGATTTTCCCAGAAAAATCAAGAGAGCAGTCTTTTTTCTAACCATGCCAGGACACTTTCAACATCAGCCACTTTTTCTCCTTTAGGTATAGGTGGACGTTGTACCATGACCACGGTTATTCCCAACTCTCTAGCGGCGATAATTTTGGCGTAGGTGGCATCACCGCCGCTATTTTTACTCACGATCGCCCCAATGTTATATTCTTGTAAAAGAGAGCGCTCTGACTGTAAGGAAAAAGGCCCCCGTTCCAATAATAATTTTCCAACCGGTAGGATGGCATCTGGTTCCGGCGGGTCAATCATCCGCATCAAAAACCAGATATTTTTTAGATGTGCATAACTTGCCAGTTCTTGCCGACCAATAGTGAGAAATATCCGCGGCGCTAACCCAGGTAAAATATTCGCCGCCGCTTGATTGTTTTCTACTTCAATCCAATTATCTCCAGATACTTTTTCCCAAGCTGGACGACTTAACGTTAATCGAGGAATACCACAATCCGAAGCGGCTTGAGCGGCATTAAAGGAAATTTGCGCGGCAAAGGGATGGGTGGCATCAATTAAACAATCAATGCCTTCTTGCCGCAGATAATTGGCTAACCCGGTGGCACCACCAAACCCCCCCCGGCGAGAAGGAGTTGTGAGAGTAATCGGTTCTCTCGTGCGACCGGCAAAGGAAGCGATGGCATCTATACCCGGAATTGCCGCAATTTTAGCCGCTAATGCCGCCGCTTCCCCCGTTCCCCCTAAAATCAGCACTCTTTTATTTTTAGTCATCCAGCAATCGCCAAAAGGCTTCCACTGATATTCAGCAGACCCTAATTAACTTAACAATATAATCCCTGAATCCACTGCCATTCTTGGGCTAATCCTTCGGCTAAAGAGACTTGGGGATTATAACCTAGAATAGTACGCGCTTTGGTGACATCGGCGGCGGTGTGACGGGCATCTCCCCGGGCCAATCCTTGATGCGATCGCTCGATCGGTTTACCGATGACTTTTTCCATCGTATCCAAGACATCCAGCAAAACCACGCGACTGCCACCACCAATATTAAACACCTCACCCACCGCTTCCGGCACTACGGCAGCGGCTAAATTAGCGGCTACAGCATCGCTAATGAAGGTAAAATCGCGGGTTTGTTTTCCATCTCCGTAGATGCCGATGGGTTTGCCTGCGATCGCGGATTGAAAAAACTTATGGAAAGCCATATCGGGACGTTGCCGTGGTCCATAAACGGTGAAATAACGCAAGGCAGTGACGGGAACGTTAAAATTCTGGTGATATAGCCAACAGAGTCTTTCTGCCGCTAATTTGGTGATGCCGTAGGGTGAAACCGGTTGGGGACAAAGGGTTTCCGGAGTCGGCATCGTTTCCGCATTGCCATACACCGAGGAAGTGGAGGCAAAAACCATCCGTTGTAAAGAAGAGGTTTCCTTAGCGGCCTCAAGAATAATTTGAGTAGCATTTATATTTCTTTCGGTATATTGACGAAATCCATCACCCCAGCTTGCTCTGACTCCTGCTTGGGCTGCCTGATGGAATAATACTTCTACTCCTTGCAGCAGTTGTCTCCAGTCGAGGGCTTGTATATCCGCTTCAATTAACTTAAATTCGGGATATTTTGCTAGAATATGGGCGTTTTGGCGCTTTAAACTGGGGTCGTAATAATCATTAAATTGATCGATACCGATCACCTGATCTCCTTGTTCTAAAAGCTTTTGTGCCAAGTTAGAACCGATAAAACCCGCGACACCAGTAACAATATGAGTAGCCATTTAATCCTAGTCGTTGATATTTTGTATCGATTTTGACATACTCCCACCGTCAAGCTACGCTGTGACGGGGGATTCTTTCCATATCACTATCGGAAATTCCTTGTTCAACGAGACAGCTTAGATTCTCAATGTCTCCACTGAAAACCCACAGGCCGGACTCTCCCAAGGCGTTTGGGTCGGTTTCTGTTTGCCCAACAGTACCGTTGAGATAATTTTCCAAATATTGTAACCCTTTTTTAAGAATATTTATTGCTGCATTATGATCCCTATCTAAGATTGTTTGACAATCAGGGCATTGATGAGTTCTAGTGCTTAATGTTTTTTGAACTCTCGTCCCACAAACTGAACAATCCTGAGAAGTGAAATGCGGTGGTACAGCAATACAGACAATTCGTAGCGGTTTAGTTTTTTAGGGCTATCATATTTGGTTTTTTATGCAAGTTTTCCAGCAGATAATTATCAATTGGTAACTCTGTTAGTCTATCTTGATATTTTGGGGAGGAACTATTCAGAGACTTAAGGTTTTTAAGAATCTCTGGGATTGCTTGCCAAGGTGCTTCCATACTTTTGAGAAAGGTTTTCATGGATTTTAACTACAATTAACGAGTATTTTTTGATTCAATCGGTTGTTTAGATAACACCGGTGAATAACGGAGTCGGAGAAGAATTTTTTTTGCCCAATGTTGAAACACTTTCAACTGATGGCGTTTGCTGGGTAAACGCAGTATATAGACAAATCGACGCATTATATCGGCTAATTTACCAGTAATATTAATGCCAAAACTGGAGACAAGGGCTGATTGTTTACCCAGGGTTAACATATCACCTAAATGCAGATAATAATAGGGTTGGGGCGATTTTTTTCTGATTACTGCCGAGATATTTTTGGCTACTACACTGGCTGCTTGATAGGCTGCCTGTGCTGTGGCAGGAATTACCTGTTTACTAGGATAAATTTCGGCTAGATCCCCAAGGGCAAACACTTCGGGATAGTCGATTAATTGTAAACTGGAACGGGTTAATAATTTGCCTTGTGCTGTTTTCTGACAATCTAAATTATTGATCCAATCCTGTGCCTCAGTTCCTGCTGTCCACAATAATAAATCAATGGGGATAACCTCATTTGTATTATCTTTAAATACGGTTATGGAATTAGCGGTAACTTCCTTTAATCCCGTGTTTAAATAGAGACTAACATTCTTGGCTAAAAGGGAACGATAGGAAGCAACACGCACCGATTTAGGGAAGTTTTGCAGTATTTCCTCGTTCCTTTCCACTAGGTGAACTTTGCCTTTTTTTCCTAAACGATCAGCCACCTTACAGGCTAATTCTACCCCATTGGGACCGCCGCCAATAATGGCTAAATTAATTGAGGATTTTCCTTGAGTTTCTAAGTCATGAATTGCCGTTTGTAATTTTTCCACATCCTCTAAACTCCGAAAAGTTAGCCCATAATCGGCTAACCCCGGTATAGCCGGCCAACGATTCCGCACTCCCACCGCTAAAACAAGGTAATCGTAATCTATAACTTCCTCATTTTCTAAATATACTTGATGATTATTTAAGTCAATATTACTGGCTTTTTGAGGTTTTAAATTAACCTGAGTTCCTGTTAATAATTGACGGTAGGAGGGGGCAATTTCCCAGCGTTGCAATTCTCCTGTAATTAGTTCATAGAGAAGGGGAGTAAAGAGAAAATGGTCTTTTGGTTCGACTAAAGTTATTTGCCATTGACCTGATTTTACTGCTGTTAATCGACTCAAATCGAGTGCCGTATATAACCCTCCAAAACCACCTCCCAGAATGCAAATCTTAGTTATAGGTTTATTCATGGATTTTTATTCTCAGTTGTGTTTAGGATGGGTTTCAGTTCCGAAACTAATTGTTCTGAACGAATAATTCTTGCTGGAGGCAAAAGATGATAATGGGTATCAGCAAAAATGGTGGAATCGGTCTTAATATTCAAGTCTTTCGGATCATAAATTGTTGGCACAACCCGACTTAATTCTTCGGCAGATTTGCGAATATTAGCGACGGTTTTATCATCATTTTTAGCATAAACCCAGGGCAAAGAAACCACTAAAATCGCCCCTTTTGCTTCTAAATCTTTCCTGAGTTTTTCAATAGCTTTAATTGAGTGAGCAGAGGCAGGAGTATCAAAGGTCATTTGCCACCATTTCCCCGTTCTTTCCTTAACTATAGTCGGATCTCCTCTGTCAGTAATCGGCTCGGAATAATAACCCGTCATTCTGCCTTTTGTGAATAAATCAACCGTGGATTTAGTGACTGCACGCATCCCCGGAATACCTAATAACCAAGTATCCTCGATCATGGTTTTTAAAGGTATCCCACCTAACCCCGGTTTACCAATAGCGACGCTAAAAGGTGCGGATCCCCAAAGTCCTTCGCCGCGATTAAAACCGTCCTCATCCATGAGCATGAGATATTCAGGAATCAGCAGAATGACATCCCCTTTGCGTGCTTTTTCGAGAATCATAGCAGCAATGACATTTAACCCGATGTCCCCCTGTAAACCGAGGTTAACCACCGGAATTCCCAATTCTTTGGCCATTAGTTCCGAATTTATGGTATAATGCGCCCCCGATCCTGCCGTGACGATTAAACGCCGCGGTCCTTCGATCCTAGCTGCGATCGCTGATTTGTCTTCGTACATCATCCGCAACCAGCTTAATTCGCCGCCGTAGATGACATTATAAACAAAGCCGAGAGACCAAGCGACTCCTAGGGAAGCTAACCAAGGGAAAGGGTTAAATGATTTAGTATTCATCAGAATTCAAAGTAAATAAAGTCACCGGTATTAGTGGAAGCTAGGAGAATAGTTAAACCTAGCAATATTTTGGACAGCCAAGGCGATAACAATAGTTCATATTCAAACTTTTTCTGGGCAATAGCCAGATGTTCGAGGATTAAAACAATGATACCAAGAACTAAAGCAACGCTTAAAACTGCTCCTTGATTGAGACTATAGGAACTAAAAATCTCTCCGATATTAGCTAAGGAATAATTGAAAGGATTGGCAATAACCAGAATTTTGCCGATTAATCTTCTGGTGTTCATCTCCATGAAAAAGAGACAACCAAAAATGACCGCCAATTGCGTTAAAGCCCAGGAGACAATTTGCGGCTGAGAAACGTATTTTCCGACGAAAGCATAGAAAGGTCTGCCTAGATAACGCAGTAATAATAATAATGCCCCGTGGTAAGCACCCCAAAAGATAAAATTCCAAGCTGCACCATGCCAGAAACCTGAAAGAGTAAAGGTAATGAATAGATAAAAAGGCGCCCAATTTTTATTGGAACCCATCAGGGGTAAAAACACATAATCTCGAAACCAAGTGCTAAGGGTAATATGCCAACGTCGCCAAAATTCGTTAATACTTTGGGATGTGTAGGGAGCTAAAAAGTTTAATTCCAATCTAATGCCGACAAAATAGGCTAAACCAACAGCAATAAAGCTATAACCGCCGAAGTCAAAATAGATTCTCAGGGTGAATAAAAAGGCCTCAAACCAGATATACCAAGCATTGTCAATCATTTTATCTAATTCGATGTAGGGAGCTAGGTTATCGGCGAGGACAAATTTCATAAATAAACCGAGGGAAAGCCAACGCAAACCCTTCTCGAAGTTTTCTCCTGTAAATTTGAGGCGAAATCCCTCCATTTGTGGTAATAAATCCCGGCGACGCTCGATCGGACCTGCGACAATCTGGGGGAAAAAGGAGATAAAATTGACATAATCGAGGACGGCTAGGGGTTTCTTTTTCTTTTCCCGTAGGGAGTCCACCACGAAAGCCACCATCTGGAAGGTATAGAAGGATACCCCCGGCGGTATTTGGCTAGGCACGGGAATTGGGGAAAGTTCCTTCCAGTTAGGGGGGAGAGAAACGAATAATCCGATGATTTCCTCGACAAAAAAGCCGAAATACTTGAAGTAGGCGAGGACGAGAATATCGATGACGATAACGATAGTGGCTAGGAGATTCGCTTTCCAGCCGCTCATTTTCAGCACTAGCCAGACCATAATGTAGTTAAAGGCTAGGGAGACGATGAAAACGAGGAAGCTGGTACGACTGGCGTAATAAAATAGGATTAGGGACAGCACCGCTAATCCGACCCCATCAAAAACACCTCGCCAGAGATTGAAAGACTTCGCCAGGTAGCGCGCCGTTAAGAAAGGAACGCTAAAAAGGATTAATATCCACCAAAATATAAAATCAGAGTAATTCAAGCCTTGTTAACTCCTGATGGTCTGTGTAACCTTGTTTGAGATGGGTTTCCTGACTTCTGGTGCTCAGAGACGAGGGATTTTCTTGACAAGCCTATCAAACTTTGTCAAACTTGTCCATAAAATTACCTTCATCCATCCTAAAAAATCGAGGCTAGACAAGCAATGCTTTATCAAAAACTGTGATTGATTGTGAAGGTTCCGAATACGAAATTCTCGATTCTTTAGCGGCAACTTGTCAATTAGGACAAATTAAAATTATCATGATGGAATGACATAAAAAGGGTCCCGATGCTTTAGTCAAACATCTGCAAGACTTCGGTTTTATCATCTTCTCCCGGATGCCTCGCAGTAAAAATGTCGGCACTTTGTACGCAATTAAACCCTAAAGTATAGAAGTGAGGTGATAGGAAAATGGGGAAATGGGCAAATGGGCAAATGGGCAAATGGGCAAATGGGCAAATGGGCAAATGGGCAAATGGGCAAATGGGCAAATGGTTCTTCTGGTTTCTGTGTGGAAACGAGGTCTATACTGATAGTTTATTTAACAAAATAGTTCTAAAAGTCTTTCCCAGTAAACATTTCACGATTTCATAAGCAAAAATTATCACACAAAGTCGAGAAGAGCCGGGAAGTTACCAAGTATTCGGTTGAAAGTCGGCATCATTAATAATGGCCACCGTATCCCCGGAGGGTTTAATCACAAATAGACCTTTTTTATAAGCGTATCGATCGATTCCTTCGTTGATTTCAATTCCCGCCACCGCACCGTAAGCTTGATAGTTTTGATAATGGGGAAAGGCGATTTTAAAGCGGGTCAATTTTTCGATAAATTCATCCACATCATCTTTAGATAATCTAGATTTACATTCCACCACCACGAGATCGGTATCATCGACGGCTAGGATATCAATTTCCATGGCGATGCCCTGACGTTTGACTCTAGCGCGGGGATAAACTTCCTTAATATCGATGCCTTTTTCCTGAAAAAGCCGCAAAACCGCTGGTTCTACCAATTCTTCCACAAATCGACCCCAGCGAGTGGTCAGACTATCTACCGCTTTGCTGGTTCTTTCTACGGTGCGTTTCAGTTCTGCCATAGAGCGATCGGCCTCGGCAGCCCGGCGCTCGCTTTCTAATTTCGCTTCGGCAGCCCGGCACTCGTTTTCTAATTTCGCTTCGGCGAAGACGCGTTCCATTTCAGCCCGACGAAGATCGCTTTCCCGTAAACGGCGATCAAACTCCTCCGCGGAAGCGCGGAATAGTTGGTAAATGTCCTCAAGGGTTACAGGTTCACTCATAACTCATAACTTACTTCCAAAACACCCTCCATCATTTTAGCGATTCCGTCGAGAAGCCGGACGAGAGCGAGAGAGAAAAACGGAAATAAATATTAAGAATTATGTAAAAGACTTGACAAATGTGCGGGGGGGACTTTTTCTTGGAATTTACTTGGTTCCAAAACTTGCATAATCCTTGCAACGCTCAAAGAGCTTGATTTTAGATGAAACTAACCATATCGCTCAACCTCCGAGAGAATGCTAATATAAAAAAGCTATTGGCTAATTTTTTCCTATTTTAACTCGCAATATGCTCCCGTCTAATCTCGATCGCATCGTCGAACGCCTCAAACGTCGTACCGATCCTAAGCAAAAATACGAACAATTACTAGCTTTTGCTAAAAAACTAGAACCAATACCAGAATCTGCCAAAATACCCGCCAATAAAGTTCATGGCTGTGTATCCCAAGTTTATATCACTGCCGACCTCGAAAATGGCCAGGTTTGGTACAAAGGCGATTCCGACGCACAATTAGTCAAGGGTTTAGTTGCTTTGTTAATCGAGGGGTTAAATGGACTGACTCCCACAGAAATCCTGCAAGTCACCCCGGATTTTATCGAAGAAACCGGTTTAAAAGTCAGCCTTACTCCTTCCCGCGCCAACGGCTTTTATAATATTTTCCAGTTAATGCAAAAAAAAGCTCTCGGTTTTCAGTTGGGAATGTCCGCTTAGATGCCTAGTTTTCTGGTTCCGGTTCCTTTGATTCGGGGATCTCGCAGTTTTGGAAACGAGTATCCACCAGCGAACGCGTGCAACCCCAATTACTCGGTATTCCCGACGGCCAACCCATCCGCAAAGCTTCCGGACAGATGGCCATCACCGTTAACTGACAATCGATTAACTGAAAACCCTCTTTCTCACACTGTTTGAGACTGTGTTTGAGAATGGAATCATTGTTAAATTCGATGGTTTTATTGCACTGAATACAGACCAAATGATGATGGTGGTGGGGATAGGGTTGATTGAGTTCGTAGTGTTTATGACCCTCGGCCAATTCTAACTCCCGCAAAATTCCCATCCGCGACATCAGTTTAACACTGCGGTAAATCGTCGATAAACTAATTCCCTCCCCCCGTTTGTCCAGTAATTCCTGCAATTCTTCGGCACTGAGATGATTGCCTTTCGGTAAATTCTGGAAAACGTGCAGAATTTTCTCTCGCTGGGGAGTTAAGCGCCACCCCCGCGCGTTGAGTTCCGCTTTCAGGGAGGAAGCAGTGTAGGCAGACATAAGCGATCAACTCTCAATAAAAGCTATTTAATTGACAATGATAGTCGTTTCGGCGAGCCATTGGCAACAATTTTCAGTAGTTGAAAATTCTCCCCCCATTCAAGTATGAAAAATTACTATGAAATCCTCCAAATTCCCCGTAATGCCAGCAATAATCAGATAAAAGCCGCTTTTCGTCGTCTGGCCCGGCAATATCACCCCGATTATAATCCCAATGATCCAGAGGCAGTGACAAAATTTCGGGAAATTGAACAAGCTTATCGGGTTTTGAGGGATAAAGGGCAAAGAAAAGAGTATGATCGCAGTTTATCCCCAGAAATCCCCACTTTTAACCGCAGTGCCGAGGATTTTTATCAACAGGGATGGCACTACGCTCAAGAGAAAAATTATCAACTAGCGATCGCATTTTACCAGCAAGCGATCGCAATTAATCCGCAATTTTGGCAGGCCTATCTGCAACGGGCGGAAGTTTACTACCATAATCAGCAGGATAGGCAAGTTTTAAGCGATTGTCGGCAAGTTTTGCAGCTAAAACCCGATTGTTCCCAAGCTTACTATTACCTCGGTTTATCCCGTCAACGACTCGGTTACACCCAATCTTCCCTAGAAGCTTATGGAAAAGCAATCGCCATTGACCAAAATAATCCCCAATTCTATTATCAAAGAGGATTGGCTCTAGAGGAACTCTCGGAACTGCCAGCAGCACGAAAAGATTTTCAAATAGCGGCCAAGAAATTTAAGCAGCAGGGAAATTTTCGCCGCTATCATGCCATTGAAAATAAATTAAGAGACCCTCAGAAAAGTTATCGACAACGGCAATCGATCGAGTGGTCAAAAACCCTTTTTATTCTCTTTAATTTGCTGAAAATCTCTTTTTTATCTTTGCTCAAACCCAAGACGGGTCTAGCAGAGGCCTTTTTAAAGTTCAACCGTAATCAGGCTTTAGCTACGGGGGTATTGGCGGCAATCATCAGCAGTTTTTTTATCACTTTTACTTGGCAAAACTGGACAGTTAAATCTGAGTTTTTACTGTTATTAGGTTGGTCAGTATTTCCTTTTATTATTCTGACTTTATCTAGTTGGTTAGGCAGAAAATTAAGTAATAAATATGGTAGTCTCACTGGCGATATATTTTTAGCTGGCCTGATAATTTTGCCCTTTTCCCTCGTCATTTGGCTCACTTCCTATTTATCCATAAATGGCGATATTATCGGCGCAATTATCGGTGTAACTGGAGGTTATCTAACCGGAATACTCTACTATAGTTATCGCCATTTATCCAATATTTCCTCGCAGATATCTTTACTTTTAATTCCTTTTGTGCTAGGTTTTCTTACGGTTAATATCTGGGGAGTTTATTATTATCTCTAAATCTTCTGGGGTATTACAGTTAAATAATATCTCAGAATTATCGATGATTAATTCCTCCACCACAGCGGCATTTAACCACTTTTGAAAAGAAGTTCCCCCCTGCTTAATATAAGTCTGCAAAGATTCTAAACAACGACGATGATAAAAAGCACAGAGAGGCTCCCAACGATTGCCGCAGCGGGGAACCAAAGCCATGGCATTTTCTGGTACATTGGCTAATAATCTTGACCATTCTTGAATAATTGGGGGCGTTAGTAACGGTAAATCGCAAGGGAGTAATAAAACCCAATCGGTTGATACAAAAGTTAATCCCAAGGCAAAGGCCAATAAAGGTCCCCCAGTGGGGAGAGGTTCCTTGATTATTTGGCAGTATTGGGGAATGATCATCTGGTAACGTTCCGGCCAGGGCGTAATCACAGACACTTGTACCGCACAATCTTGGGCAATTAAACAGATATTCTCCAGAAAAGAGAGACCCTGAAAAGATAACAAAGCTTTATCTCGTCCCATGCGGGAACTTTCGCCACCGGCCAGAATTAACGCCGTTAAAGCGGGAAAATCACTCATAATAACCAGTTCTAGAGGATAAACCACAGAGGCACAAAGGACACGGAGAAGAAGACAGAAAGAACAAGAGAGCCTAAAAATCTAGGCAACTTGCTCAAACCTATGCTAGTCTCTTGACAATTAATAATGTCTCCCTAAACAAGCAATAGATGAATTCCCATTTAATCAAAGTTCCCTTTGTCGATTTAACTTGGCAAAATCAGCCCCTACAAGCAAAAATTACCGAGGCAATCCAAACAGTTATCAACCGAGGAGATTTTGTTTTAGGCCAAGCTTTAGCCGAATTTGAAACCGCCTTTGCCCAAGCTTGCGGAGTCGAGTATGCTGTGGGAGTAGCTTCTGGCACTGCCGCTCTTGCCCTAGCTTTACAAGCTTACGGCATCGGTGCTGGGGATGAAGTGCTAGTCCCCGCTAATACCTTTGTCGCCACCCTCATGGGTGTTATTCAAGCGGGAGCTAAACCAGTTTTAGTTGATTGTCACCTCGAGACGGCCTTAATTGACCTCGCGGCGGCCGCCCAAAGAATTACCCCCAAGACCCGCGCCATTCTCCCCGTACACCTGTACGGACAGATGGTATCACCCCAACAATTACAGGATTTTTCCCGCAGCCATAATCTGACTATCTTTGAAGATGGGGCCCAGGCCCATTTAGCCAGTAGAGAAGGTTATCGCGCCGGCAGCATCGGTGTGGCGGCGGGGTTTAGTTTTTATCCCAGTAAAAATTTAGGCGCTTTTGGCAATGGCGGAATGTTAGTGAGCAATGATCCTGAAATTAGCCAAAAAGCCCGCAGTTTAAGAAATTATGGCGCACCGAGCAAGTATTTTCACACCGATATCGGCACTAACAGCCGTTTGGATAGCATACAAGCCGCCATTTTAAACGTTAAATTACCCCATCTGGAAGGCTGGAATCAGGCCCGTCAGCGAGCAGCAAGACAATATGATCAGCTTTTGGCTCCTTTAGCCAATAAGGGCATTTTACCCATAAGAGACGAAACCAAAACCAGTCATGTCTATCATCTCTACGTTATTCGCATTCTCCCCCATTGTCCGGTTAATCGCCAACAATTACAAGAACAATTAACTACCGTCGGTATTCAAACCGGCATTCATTATCCGATTCCTTGTCATCTGCAACCGGCCTATCGCTACCTGGGTTATCAACAGGGAGACTTTCCTAATTCAGAGATTCTCTGTGAAGAAATTGTCTCTCTCCCCATGTACCCCGGTATCAGCGAGGAGCAAATTGAAACCGTGGTTGAACAAATCACTGCGATCATCGGGTAACATAAATTCAGAATTTGTCACTAAATCGCTCTGTCCTATAGACCTCCTGCAAAAATAGGAACTGATTATGTAAAATAAAGTAAAACACTCAGAAAAACAATGACTTACGAAAAAGTAAAAAATTTGAATCCAGAAGAGTTTAAACGCTTTTGTGGAGTATATCCTG
>NZ_JADEXY010000231.1 GCF_015206885.1 Microcystis aeruginosa LEGE 91341
CAGGATATACTCCACAAAAGCGTTTAAACTCTTCTGGATTCAAATTTTTTACTTTTTCGTAAGTCATTGTTTTTCTGAGTGTTTTACTTTATTTTACATAATCAGTTCCTATTTTTGCAGGAGGTCTAATTACTGGTTGTTGGCGGTGTTGGAGTCGTCGCAATTTTAGTATTGGGTTCCCTAGTTAGTTTAGCCAGTCCCCAGACCGGCAAAGCTATTACAGATACAGGTCGCAATGCGGCCAAAAGCGGGATCAAATTAGGGATGGAGGCTAGTGAAAAACTGCAAGCTACTTTTGTCGAAGCTGGTCAATCTTGGCAAGATTTAGTGGCAGAAGCGAAAGCGGAAACAGCGGCGGCAAGAAATACGACTAAAATCCCTTCCGTAGAGGAAACATCCCAATCCTAATCCCTAATTGACCGATCGAGAAACCCACTCGATAACTGCAATTTTGTAGGGGGGCATTTTCTTAGCCCCCTCCTTTAAAATCTCAAGGAAAGTATCAAGGAGGAGTTCGACAATGACCCGAGAATATATGCACGAACATTTGAAAGAGCTAATCGTTGAGAAGGCACTTCATCTCTGTTGCGACCCCATTGAAGAAATTGCCCGACAATGGGCAGAAAAAAAAGACTTTAATCAAGGGGGAATTAATATTTTAAAAGATCCCCATCGCTATGAAAAGTATTTAGAAGAGGCCAAAGAAGTCGCGGACGAATTTAGAAAACATATCATTCAGTTTTTACCAGAAACTAAAAATTAGTCGGAGGGAAATGTGAACTCTCCTAACTTCAGTAATGGCAACTTAAAACTAGATCAATTTTTAGTCTGTGGGTTAGGATATTTCGGACACCATTGCGTCCTCGCACTCAAAGAATTCGCAGTCAATGTCTTGGCGAGTAAGGGGGATTTATGCCGCTTTTTCAAGACCGCTGCAATCCCTTCGGCTTTAAGCCAAGGGAGTATCAATAAATCTACTGTAAAAGATGATAAAGTTCCTATTGTCAATGCTTATTGGCTAAATTATTATGCTATTTGGTGGCACGTCTGAATTTTCCACAAATGCTACCCCCGGAATCTCCTATCAAGTGGTTAGCTCACTTCCTGGACGAATCCGCTTGCGCGTCCCTTCCCTGCGCCAAAACCTAACGGGACAAAACCTTCTCCAGGGAGCGATCGCTGCTCTAGAAAGCGTCACCAGCGTCCGCATCAACCCCTTGGCTAACTCAATCATTGTCACCTTTGCTGAAGGGAAAATTTCTCCCGCACAATTAGAGCAAGAACTGGCAACTGCGATCGGCAAGGCCGCAGCTTCGGCGAACCCAGGGGCAGAAGTCCCCCAGAAAGCCGAATTCAAAGCGGAAAAACAAGTTCCTCGTCCCCCGGAAGAAAAATTGCCGGTGAGGGAAAATCTGGCCGATGCAAAGGTGGGACGGACCAAAACAGTGATCAGTCCCCGGACAGGGGAAAGTAAAGATGATAAAAATCCTCTAAACGAGATATCGAGCCAAACTTTAGTTTATCGGCAGCTGGAAGCCTTACCCGTCAATTCTTGGCGGCGCCAGTGTCAAGAGCAGGCTGAATCGATCGAGAAACTAGAAGACTGCCTCGCCGCCTTACAGCCGGTGGCAGCGATCGGTTCAGCTTGGTTGAGGCGGTGGTACGTCCACAGTCCAGCAACCATAGATTGCGCTGCCAGCACCGGCACTGGTGCGCTGGTGGCCTTCCCCAAAACCCCAGAGTCTGAGGCACAATGGCAAGAGTTGGCAGCGGGGCAAAGGCAAGCGATCGCCGAATTGGAGCAATGCCTTGCCGATGTGCAGCGCCTAGCCGTTATTGGAGAAGCTCGATTGAAAAAATATCGCAAATACCTTTAAAAATTCCAAAATACAGGCTCGCAATCTCTATTTCAGGTACGAGCAGCGCAACTGATTAGGCTTTGTCTGGGACTAAATTGCCAATTCGATCGAGAATTTTTACCTGAAGGGAAGAGAGGGGCCAGTTGTCTGCTCTCACCGGAGAATTGACTGCTAGGCTATCCTGAGAAAACCATACCGTTTCAACTAAACTATATCTGTGAAAATCAAGGCTCTTAAAAATGACCGCCAAGCAAAAAATGATTTTTCGGCTGACTTCTCCCATCAACCGGTTTCTCTTCACGCTGACAGTAGCAATTTTCGTTTATTTAATCACGGGAGAATTTTACCAGGAATTGCGGTTTCTCTTGGCTTACGATCTAGCGATACTAAGTTATTTGAGTGTTTTAGCAGTGCAAATGTCCAAAGCGACTGCGGAAGATACATTTCGCTTGTCTCAACAGCAAGAACCCAAGGGTATTAGCACTTTATTTGCTGTGCTGCTATTTTCTGGTATGGGGTTAATTGCTCTTTCTTTATTACTCAACAACTCGAAGCAATGGACTCCCTTGTTGACGAATTTGCACATGGGATTATCCCTATTAGCGATCTTTTTGTCCTGGACTCTGGTACATACTTTTTTTGCTCTCTATTATGCCAGACTCTACTACGATGAACTATCCGCAGAAGATCCATCCGCTTACCGCAAAGGTTTAGACTTTCCCAATCAAGAACTGGTGGATTATTGGGATTTTATGTATTACTCTTTTACTATCGCTATGTGTTACCAAACATCAGACGTATCCATTGAAAGTGTTGCCATGCGACGCATGACACTCTTTCATTCCATCCTCTCTTTTATCTTAGTAGCAGTAGTCATCGGTTTAGTGGTAAACATAATTTCTAATCTCATTTAATATAGAAAAAGTCAGAAACAAAAAAAGTATTACTCAGGCAAAAAGAAAAATTATACGTTTAAGAATCAACTAATTGTCACTCCTAATGGCACTGACATTGTTGATATAGAAGTGGGCAAACCTGCTTCAAGTAGTGACATTAGTTTGTAGCGAGAGGAACAGAAAAAATTGGCTCTTCGGTAATTGTTATGCGAATAATTAACTTAAAATAAAATTCGATGAGAGTACTTAGTCTCAAAAATAGCTTAAATTCATACAGGGAGAGACTTACGGCACAAACAAGTTAATGCCAAAAGATAGACAATTGAGTTAAGATTTGATATAATAGCCAAAGACCAGAGTATTTTACTTATGATACTTGACAAATTTTTGAACCTAGAAGGAACCTCTATTCAAGGCTATCTACATCTAGAAAATATAGGTATAGTCTTCCGGCTCGAATCGAAAAATCAAAAAGCAATCTGTCCTCGTTGTGGG
>NZ_JADEXY010000232.1 GCF_015206885.1 Microcystis aeruginosa LEGE 91341
CTCCCCCACTTCCCCATTTCCCCATTTCCCCATTTCCCCATTTCCCTATTTCCCCGAATCCCTATCCCCTAACGAGACTGTACTCCGATCCCGATCGCCTGTAATCTGATATTGAGACTTTTAGTTAAGGAGACTGAACCGCTTGGCTACTCGTGTGATTATTGTTCGTCATGGACAAAGCAGTTATAACGCAGAGCAGAAAATACAAGGTCGCAGTGATGGCTCGGTTTTGACGGAAAAAGGGCATCTGGACGCGGAAAAAGTAGGAAATGCCCTCAGTCAAATCGATATCGCTGCTTTTTACTGTAGTCCTCTCCAAAGAGCCAAATCTACTGCTGAGGTGATTCAGTCTCGTTTAAATCACTCTCCCGTCATTCAACCCACTCCGCAGTTACTAGAAATCGATCTGCCTATCTGGGAAAATATGGTCAAAGAGGAGGTAAAAGCTCAATACCCCCAAGAATATCGGGATTGGCATCAAAAACCTCATGAATTTAAGATGATACTGCCCGATGGTCAAGAACATTATCCCGTTCTCTCCCTCTATCAACAAGCGCAGGATTTTTGGCGAGAAATTATTCCCCAACACGAGGGCCAAACTATCCTCATTGTTGCCCATAACGGCATTAATCGCTGTTTAATCCTCACTGCCATCGGTATTCCGGTTTCCTTATACCATTCCCTACAACAATCTAACTGTTGCGTTAATGTTCTCAATTTTACGGGTGATTTTGGTGATCCTGTTCAGGTGGAATCCCTCAATCAAACGGCACACTTAGGGATAGCTTTACCCCCACCGCGTCCTCCTTTCCAAGGATCGAGGCTGCTGCTTGTGCGTCACGGAGAAACCCAATGGAATCGGGATAAACGTTTTCAAGGTGTGCGCGATATTCCTCTCAATGATAATGGCAAGGCTCAAGCGGAGAAAGCCGCCGAATTTCTGCGAGAAACGGCGATAGATCACGCTGTCACCAGTCCTTTGTCCCGTCCCAAGGAAACTGCCCAAATTATCCTGCAATATCACCCCGATATCACCTTAGATACCCAAGTGGATCTGACAGAAATCTGTCACGGACTTTGGGAGGGTAAATTAGAGGAGGAAATTGAAGCAAGTTTCCCTGGTATGTTAGAAGACTGGAAAAATGCCCCGGAAACCGTACAAATGCCGGAAGGGGAGAATTTACAGGAAGTTTGGGATCGAGCGATCGCTTGTTGGCAGCAAATCGTTAAAACCTATAGTAATAGTGATAGTCCTAAGACAATTATGGTAGTAGCTCACGATGCCATTAATAAGGTGATTCTTTGTTATTTATTGGGTTTAAAACCCGCTAATTTCTGGAATATTAAACAGGGAAATGGCGCGGTTAGTGTTATCGATTATCCCAAAGGAGTTGACTCTCAACCAGTCCTGCAAGCAATTAATATTACCTCTCATCTAGGAGCGGGAATACTCGATCGCACGGCAGCCGGCGCTTTATAACAGTTATCAGTTATCAGTTATCAGTTATCAGTGGGTAAGTTATCAGTTAATAGTTATCAGTTATCAGGAGATTTGCTTTTATTTATTCTCCCCGTCTCCCCAATTCATAATTCATAATTCATAATTCATAATTACGGCTAACTAGAAGCTAATTTATTTTCAATCTGTCTAACTACGGTTAGTGCCGAATAGCTGACTCCGGCAGTACCTTCTCCCGGATGGGTGGAATCTCCCACTAACCAAAGATGGGGGATCGGAGTGCGCGTCGCTACTCCAAAAGGGCCAAAAGTGGACAATCTTTGACCAATACCGCCGACAATGCCCTGATTTCGCCCCGTAAACCGTTCAAAAGTGCGAGGTGTAGCTGATTCGATATGAACGATGTGATCAGGACTGAGATGGAAATAATTACCGAGACGATTGATCGCCTCTTGGGTGTATGCTGCTTTTAATTGCTGATAATTATCTTCTCCTTTTCGCCACCAAAGACTGGTATCGGTGAAGGAAGAAGCAATAATCGTCGCTTTTCCCACTGGAGCGCGGCCATCCCCTTCTTTACTCACGGAAACAAACAAAGAGTTATTTTCGCCGATTATGCCATCGTAATCGTAGAGGAATTGCAAATGGGGGGGACAATCGGGGGGAATAGCAGCGCGATCGACTCCTAAGTAAACCACAAAAGCAGCGGACGCGGGGGGAAGTTTTTCGATTCTCCGGTGATAAAGACTGGGAATGGCTTCGCGATCGATTAATTGTGGTAAATTTTGGATCGGGATATTAGCCACAATCTCATCGGCCATTTCTGGATGTATTTGATCATTTTTTTGATTTCTGACGATAATTCCGGTGGCTTTCCCCTTTTCTGTCAGTATTTTTTCTACTGTGTGGCGCATTTGCAATTTACCGCCGTATTTTTCCAAAGCTGCTACTAGGCGATCGCTTAATACTTGCATACTACCCTGAAGGTGGGATAAACCTTGGGGAGACTGAGAAACTGCTAAAGCGGTGGCGGCATAAAGTAAAGCGGTTTCATCGGCAGTAACTTGGGAATAAAGCTTTAACTGGAGATCAAGAAAGGTTTTTAGGCGTTTATCCCTCTCTAAGCCGTATAATCGCAGAGCATCCCCCACAGTCATCAAAGTAAAGGGGAAGGTAATGGCAGTATCTACACGCAAAGCGGCGATTAATTGCCCTAAATCCCACCAGTTGCGCGGGGGTAAAACTGGATCGCGACTTTGAAAACGCCAACTAGCTTGAAAGAGTTTTTGTAATAATTGCCAAAAGGGTTCGCTGCCCGGAAATTGTTTTTGTCTTTCCTCTTGCCACTTTTGCCGATCGCGCCAGACGTTAATCGGATTGGTTTCCCCCGGTAGAAAAACGGCACAGGCGGGATCGCAGGGGACAGAATCGGGTAAATCTATCCCTAATTCGGCAAAAATGCGCTGATGAATGCCCCCTACTTCTAATCCTGCCACTTGAGTTGCCCCCACGTCAAAAGTAAAACCCCGACGGGAAAAAGTCGAGGCACAACCCCCGGGGACAAGCGCCTGATCATATACTGTGACTTGATAACCTCGACGCGCCAATAATGCCGCCGCCGTTAGTCCGCCAATCCCTGCACCAATAACGGTAATTCGCGTCATTTTCTTAACAATTATTTATATTTATTTTTATCCTAACCCTTTTGACAGTCAGGAGACGGGAGACGGAAGACAGGACTCAGGAG
>NZ_JADEXY010000233.1 GCF_015206885.1 Microcystis aeruginosa LEGE 91341
AGTATAAATTATGAATTATGAATTATGAATTGGGGTATGGGGAGAATAAATAAAAATAATCTCCTGACTCCTGACTCCTATCTCCTGACTCCTGACTCCTATCTCCTGACTCCTGACTCCTGACTCCTGACTCCTGACTCCTATCTCCTGACTCCTATCTCCTGACTCCTATCTCCTATCTCCTATCTCCTGACTCCTATCTCCTGACGGCTAAAATAACCGACTTCGTCTCCCTCCCCGGTCAAGATTGAAAGCGATAAGCTAGAGTGTGAGAAGTGAAAACCTTTTAATCTCGTTTCGCCCCTAGAGGATAATAGCTCGATGTTGCGAATTATCACAGAGCCATGGTCAGCCAGAACGGAACTGAGACGAATTCGGGAACGGTTCGACGATCCTGAAATTCGGGAAAAAGAATCGCTTGTCCGAGAGATTGTCGATCAGGTGCGACTTTCTGGCGATCGCTCGTTGGTGGATTACACGGAAAAATTCTACCAACAGTCCCTTAATCTACAACAACTTAAGGTGAGTGGCTCGGAACTCGATGCTGCTTATCAACAGGTGTCGCAGGATTTATTAAATGCGATCGCTGTTGCCTGTGCAAAAATGGAGGCTTTTCACCGTCAGCGTCTTCCCAAAGCTTGGGTGCAGTTTCCTGAAGATGGTACGGTTCGAGGGAAACGTTATCAACCGATTAACAGTGTGGGAATTGTCGTTCCCGATGGTAAACGAGCCTATCTCAGTTTATTGCTCCAACAGGCGATTCCTGCCAAAATAGCGGGGGTTAAACGGATTGTGATGGTATCTCCTGCTGATGAGGATTTACGCATCCATCCAGCGATTTTAGTGGCAGCCCAATCGGTGGGTATTAGTGAAATTTATCGGGTGGCTGGACCACAGGCGATCGCCGCTTTAGCCTACGGCACAAAAACGATCGCTCCCGTGGAGATGATTGCCGGAATAGGTGATTTTTATACTAATTTGGCTAAAAAACTGGTTTCTGACCATGTAAAAATCGATTATCTCTCTATTACTTCTGATTTGGTTATTATTGCCGATAATCAAGCTAATCCCAGACAGTTAGCCCTAGATTTATTAGCGCAAGCGGAACAGTATTCCCTAGCGGCAGCGATTTTATTGACGACGGATAAGGCTTTGGCTTTAATAGTACAGGAAGAAGTACAAAAACAGTTACAGATACATCCCCAGAGATTATTAACGGAAAAAGCGATCGCTCATTATGGTTTAATCGTGGTGGTAGAGTCATTGGAAAAAGCGATCGAATTATCGAATCTTTTTGCTCCTACCCATTTATCCTTAATGATCGATGAACCTTGGGAAAAGCTATCTTCTGTAAGACAATCGGGAACTATTCTCCTTGGTTCTACTACTCCAAAAGCGGTGGCTGATTATTTGGGTTGTCCCGTGGGAGTGGAAACTTTTCTCGATTCCGCCACTTTGATCGAATATCCTACCGATTCCTTCGCCTCCATAGCCCATAATTTGCAAATATTAGCGCAAGCAGAGGGCTTTACGGCAACGGATGCGGGTATAGAATCCCGAGGTTAGGACAAGAACTAAGTAGTCGTGCAAAATAAATTTCCTAGTGAAGATAGGCAAGAGGCAATAGGCAAGAGGCAAAAGCTTTATCGAAATGTGTAATTAATTTTGCTTAGGTACTTAGAAAAACTATAATCTTCTCAAAGCAACGATTGGGTCTAATTTAGCGGCACGATGAGCGGGAACAACACCGAAAATCAGACCGATGGCACTGGAAACTCCTAAAGCGAGAATTATCGCAGGGATTGAGACACTGGTAGTTAGAGCGGCAAAAATTCCCGCCAGATACATTCCTTGAATGCCGACAAAAATCCCGATAATTCCGCCAGTAGTGGCTAAAATCACCGATTCAATGAGAAATTGACCTTTTATATCCCCTTCTTTCGCTCCTAAAGCCTTTCTTAAACCGATTTCTTGGGTTCTTTCCGTGACTGACACGAGCATAATATTCATCACTCCGATTCCCCCGACAAAAAGGGAAATACTGGCGATCGAGGCTAACATTCTAGTTAAACTATCGTTAGTCTCTTTGGTCATTTCTAAGACTGCGGTTTGGGGGAAAACCTGCACATAATTCTCGTCGCTGACCTGATGACGCATTTGCAGTAGGTTGCTAATCTGAAACTGGGCGGCTTTAATTTGGGCAGAGTTTTTGGCCAAGACAGAAATATGAGTCAGGGGAATGCCAAAGATAGCTCTGCGGCCTTGAACCTGATTAGACATGGTAGTTAGGGGAATTAAAGCTCGATCGTCCTGATTAGCCTCAAATAAGGAGCCTTTCGCCTGTAAAACTCCAATAACTTGAAAACTAAGATCGCCGATGCGAAGATTTTCGCCGACGGGATTGCGATTACCAAAGAGATTTTTGGCTAATTCCGATCCCAAGACAATCACGCGATTATCCCGTTTCAGGTCAGATTCCATAATAAATCTACCTTTAGATAGTTGACGGTTACGCACGTTTAGGTACTCGGCTCCCACCCCAATCAGGGGACTATTACTGGTTCTATTACCGAAGGATAAGATTCTTGTGCCGCTCAATTCGGGAGAAATGGCGGCAATGGCGGGAACTTGAGATGCGATCGCCTGAGCATCTTCGTAGGTGAGCGGCCGGGGATTAGGAATTGTCCGCCGGACATTGCGCGAGGAGGTGGAAACAAATAAAACATTCGGACCGAGGGCTTCAAACTGCTCGAGGGCGACTTTTTGCGCTCCTTCACCCACTCCCACTAGGGCAATGACGGAGGCGTTACCGATAGCAATTCCCAGCATGGTTAGACCACTACGCAGTTTATTGGCCATCAAAGCGGAAAAAGCCATTTTCAGGTTTTCGAGCATTTCCATGGTTAGTTACATTCAGTGATTAGTGGGGAATTATGAATTATGAATTATGAATTATGAATTGGGGAGATGGGGAAGTGGGAAAGTGGGGAAGTGGGGAAG
>NZ_JADEXY010000234.1 GCF_015206885.1 Microcystis aeruginosa LEGE 91341
GGGACATATAAACAGTTATAAGGTTGGTCAGGGTTGACCTATTAGATTCAGTCAGGGGACTGAAGACCTTATTAGGCGGTTATTTCAGGCATTACAGCCTTATTTCGTGCCTAAACGTTTCGCACTTCTTGCTTTATCTTACCGAAAATTGTTAAAATTTTTAACAGAATCTTAAGTTTTTTCGGGAAAGAAACCCCAGTTTTTCAAGCTATTGGTTCCTTTTACCCGATAAATGGGCTTTTTGGGCTAAGATTACTTTGTTTACATTCGTTGAGAAAATTTAACATTTATCCCCTATGTCAAACCTGCTCCTCTGTGTCGGACTGATTTGTGGCTCAATTATTTGGGTGGAGATCGTGCGTGATTGCTATCATGCTCTGGCCCACCATTGGCAGCCCCTTTATCGTCTGCACGTCTGGCATCATCGGGTTTTTCGTCCCGATCTGTCGGTAATGAGCGAGGAAATTTATCGTCGGGCGCACTGGTACAATGATGTACCGGAGGCCTTGGTGATGTTGGCTGCCAGTGTTTTACCTGTACTATTGGCCTACTTTTGGGGGTTCGATCGCCCTTGGTTGGGTTGGTTAGGTTCCCTTTATACTTTGGCTTTTCTCAGTACGGCGATCGGTCGAGGTTTAGGTATCGCCAATTTGGACGAATTAACCGATTTAACCCATCGTCCGGGGCAATTTGAGAGTTTACCGGCTCAATGGCGCGTTAATCGTACTTACCACTGGCGACACCATTTTGATAACCAAAAGGCTTATTATTGTGGAACTTTCACCTTTATGGATAAATTGATGGGGACGGCACTTTCTCTCAAGGGTAAAACGATCGCCATTACCGGAGCGAATGGAACTTTAGGGCGATCGCTGTTAAAGTACCTACAACTGAAGGGAGCCAAAGTGATCGCGCTCACTTCCGGGGAAAATGCGATCGCTATTGAAATTAACGGCGAATCAGTACCTGTAAAAACCGTAAAATGGCAAATCGGCGAAGAAACGCAACTTGAGGACCTATTTAAGTCTGTAGATATACTAATTTTAAATCATGGCGTTAATGTCCACGGTCAAAGAACCTCAGAAGCGATCGAATTAGCCTACGAAGTGAATACTTTTTCCGTCTGGCGTTTAATGGAATTATTCTTCAAAACTGTCCGCACTAACGAGCAAATTGCTCGCAAGGAAGTCTGGGTGAATACCTCGGAAGCGGAGGTTAATCCTGCCTTTAGTCCCCTCTACGAACTCAGTAAACGAGCGATCGGTGATATGATTACCCTGCGTCGTTTAGATGCTCCCTGTGTGGTAAGAAAGCTAATTCTTGGCCCTTTTAAGAGTAATTTAAATCCTGTGGGTATTATGTCCGCCGATTGGGTGGCTAAACAGATTATCAAGGCGGTACAAAGGGATAGCCGCAATATTATTATTACTATTAATCCCTTGACTTTTATCACCTTTCCAATTAAGGAATTCTCTGTTTCTACCTACTTAAAACTATTTACTCGTTCCCCAAAAAATCGGGAAAATTCCTAACTATTTATCCTTAATCGGGGATCAAGACTATTTTTCCTCGCACTCTTTCCGATTCACTATAATTATGAGCTTCTATCACCTGGGAAAAAGTATAGGTGCGATCGATTCTAACAGTTAATTTACCCGATTCGATCGCTTCTTTGAGAAATTGCCAGTCAGACGCTTGTGCTTGAGCAAAAAATATCAGTTTCCCTTTTTGGGGCAACCAAGCAGTGAGATAATTTAAAAGGATAATTCCGGGATTTGGTAGGGTGGTTATATAAGTGCCTTGGGGTTTTAAAAGCTGACGACAGTGCCAAAAAGAAGACTTAGCCACAGCATCGAAGATTATATCATATTTCTGCTCAGTTTTTCTCCAATCTTCTTGGGTATAATCTATAACTTTATCTGCTCCTAAAGAGGTGACATAATCGATATTTTTACTACTACAGACTCCATCTACTTCTGCGGAGAAAATTTTCCCTATCTGCACAGCAAAACTACCAACTCCTCCCGATGCACCATTAACTAAAATCCGATTTCCTGCTTGAATATTGCCAAAATCGCGCAAGACTTGCAAAGCGGTAGAAGCAGCTAAAGGGGTGGCAGCAGCTTCAATAAAACTCTGATTATGGGGTTTTTTAACTAATAGGGAAGCGGGAATAATTGCATATTCAGCATAAGTTTTACCCGGTAATTGATTGAGAAAACCAAAAACCTCATCTCCGATCTGGAATTGTTCCACCTGACTACCTTTTTCAACGATAATTCCCCCATAATCGAAACCTAATTGCAGGGGAAATTTATTACCTGTGGCTATTTTGAGCATTCCCCGACGAATCTTCCAATCAATCGGATTAATTCCCGCTGCCATAATCTTAATTAAGACTTCTTTCCCTTGGGGAATTGGCTTTTCTATGTCTGTGTATTCGAGAACATTACTATCGCCATAGCGATTAATGATAATAGCTTTCATAATTAAGAAAAAAGTTGATAAAATAGTAAAGGAGCAAAAGTAATGACCAAGAGAACAAAAATCCAAACTCGTCCCGCTAAAAGATTATAATCTTGACCTAATCTTGACCAAGAATGACCAGCGATAAAATGACCGAACAGAAACTCAAAACCCACTGTTAATACTAACCAAATTAAACCGATAGTAATTGCTTGACTGGACGATTCTAGACCCAAAAAATAGACAAGAGTGCCAATATAAAAGCTAAAAAAGAGGATTCCTGTCAGGGTAGAAATTTGATGAGCGCGTAGTTCATCGAGATATTTTCCGTAGGTGCTTTCCCTGAGAATACCGTTACTAATTCCTATTACGATCATCGGGAGCCATAGGACAATGTAGCGACTAATCATAAGTTGTTTTATAATTAAATTAAAAATCGATTTTAGGTTCGATCCCCCCTGCCCCCCTTGATAAGGGGGGTGCCGATAGGCGGGGGGATCCGCCTTGATAAGGGG
>NZ_JADEXY010000235.1 GCF_015206885.1 Microcystis aeruginosa LEGE 91341
CAGAAAAATGGTGACAATCAATAGCACGGCGAGTAAGATAGTTACAGATGAGCAACGTGGCACTTCTAAGACGGATGTGGTTGTTATTGCGGTGCGCTCAATACTGGGGCTGTGCTGAGACTGCACCGTTGAGTCAGTGGATGGCTGCACTAGAAGCCAAGGTAGAAAAACTACAGGCTTTGGTAAAAAAATATCAGTTTGTAAAAAGGATAGGAACTTTCAATGAGCGATCGCCAACGGTTAGCATACCTAGAGGACATTCTAGAACTGCTCTACGAAAAACTGGGTGAGTTTGAACAAGAGTTGATTATCAGTAATAGTAAACCCGCCAAGTTTGAGCTAAAGCAGCGAATTAAGCGAGAGATTCTCCCTGATATTCGTCGATATGAAGCAGAATATTGGGAGCTTTACCCAAAAGAAGCGATCATTATCTCGGATGAGGAAGCGGCAAGTCAGCTGGTAAAGGTAGAGCAGGCTGTTGAATCCATCGATCGCATCTCGTTAACTTTTTATCCTCCAGAACTGATTCCCCTACTGCAAGATATTCGAGCCGAGTTAGAAGAACAGAACAAGGCAGCCTCAGCCAAGTTAAAGGTCGTTCTACCGTTGATTCCGATGATTGCCTCCTACGAACTGGAGATTGAGACAGAGGGATTGATGTACAAAACATGGGAGTCCATTAAGAGATTAGTTCGGAGATAGGAAATGTCGCAAGCTAAGAGGAACTGGGAAGAAAAACTTGCTCATTATGAGTATGAACTTTCAATAACTGCTGATCCTTCTCGAAAATTTGAATTGCGAAGAATGATTGAGGAATGTCAGAAAGAAATCGAGAAACTAGAAAAAAAAATCAACCCAAGTGAATCGGGAAATGATCCTACAAGCAGTGATAACTCAAATCAACCCATATCTGTAATTCCCCCAATTATCATAAATACAATAAATTTATCTTATCACTGGACTAAAAATAGAATAATGCTATTTTGTCGCTGGTTGATAGAACTCAAGAAATGGTTTAAGTTCGCCATTTTGTGTATTTTAGCATTAATACTTTCTCTGGTTATTTTTTATGTAAGAGAGATAACCGATCCATTATCGGCGTGTAATAACACCCCTGATTTTATAAGTTGTGGAGAAAAACTTGGTTTTCCCCATTATCCATCACCGGGACGACTACTCCCAGAAGAAGAAAAGGGAAGAGAAGAATTCGCTAAGGGTAATTATAAAGAGGCTATTAGTTATCTAGAAAAAGCCTGGGAAAAAGAGAAAGATCCAGTTACTTTAATTGCTCTAAATAATGCCCGTGTCATGTATCAACTAAAAAGCGGCACTATCAGTCCAAAGAATGTATTTACTATTGCTGTATCTACTGGCTTTGGCGATAAAATACCACCAGATTTTGGTGGAAGTATTCTTACTGGAGTAGGTTGGCAACAAGCTGAATTTAATAAAGACAATGTTTTTAAATTAATAGTTGTCATGGCGAACGATTCTAACAATGACTATGATGAAGCCTTAAAGGTAGCTAAAGAATTAGTAGGTAGGGAAAAAATTATGGGTGTTATTGGACCGTATTCGAGTCACGCAACTTATTATGTATTAGATGATTATCTAGAAAAATTAGTGCTAATTTCACCTACAAGTACGGCTACGATAGAGGCTTTCAAGGCTCAAGATAAAAATAAGAGTCAGGACTTGTCTTGGTTTTTTCGACCTATACCTACGACAGAAATTGCAGCTCAAGACTTAGTTAAATACCTAGAAAAAAAAGGATATCAACAAGTGATAATCTTCCATGACAATGATTTGGTAGCACAATCCTTTTATAAAAATTTTACTAAGCAATTAGAGAAGTCAATTATTATAAATATAAAGGGTAGAGTAATTATAAAGGATTCACAAATATCGCTAGATGTAGAAAGGTTTAAGCAAAAATTTAATCAGCTTAAAGACAAAACAGCCTTAGTTATTATAAGTGATGCTTTTATCGATACGGAGAGCAAGGAGAAAAAAATTCAAATTATTAAGGAAAATCGGGGGACGTTTTTGATAGCTGGGAACAACCCACTGTTTAATGACGAAGTTTTAGAACTTGTCGATACCATTGGCAGGGAATCTCTAGAAAAGATGGTAATAGCTATACCTTGGTATCCCTCTGATGAAGAGAGTAAAAAACTGGCTGATTTTGTTGACCAGAAACCACTACCTTGGTCAACTTCAACTAAGCCGAAGCTCAATTGGCAAATGGCCATGGCTTATGATGCCACAAAAATGTTAGTTGAAGCTATCGTACAACAGCTTGAACAGGGACAAACGCCTAGCAGAGAGGGGACACGAAACACCTTAGCTAAGGATGATTTTAAGACTGAAGGATTAACGGGGAAAATTACCTTAAAAGGAAGTGACCGGGAAGACCAATCTAGCTCATTAATTAGCCCCGACTGCTCAACGACTCCTTGTGACTGGCGCAAAATAAATCCTTGACCAGCATGGTGTGTTGTTTCCAGCACACAGCTTATTGTGTGTAGATAACTGGCTAACCCTTAATACTGATTGAAAGCGATTGCTGTCTTTTTTTCCTAAGTCTGGCTTCCTTTCTTTACCTCAAAGTGGATTTCTAGAGCTTTAAAGGTGAAACTGATTGAACCTTCGGGAACAGCTTTGTAGAACCAGACAACCATGGCCGCTAGAGGGAAGACAATGGCAAAGTCAACACTAGCGGCGAATTTACACTTTCTTGCACTTCATCCCTGGAAGTAGAAACACCTTTTCAGTTATAGTCATTTCAAATAAGTGTGAGACGAGGTAAAAATAAGGTAAAATAAAGAGAAACGAGCAACCCATATAGAAAAATGTCTTATAGCCTAGACTTGAGAAAAAAAGTAATCGATTATGTAGAGAA
>NZ_JADEXY010000236.1 GCF_015206885.1 Microcystis aeruginosa LEGE 91341
CCGATAGCTTGCGGTATTGACAAATGGGGCAGATGTTCTGATACTATGCACGACCACTGCTTGAGATATTTGTTTTTCAGCATTGCCTTTCACGATGCTCCTCTAAATCTCTAGCTTGATTTTCTCACCTTGAGTGTGTGACTGCTCACCTCTTTGTAATAAACCCATACCTGTTAGGAGATGGGAGTGGGGAGAATAAATAAAAATAATCTCTTGACTACTGACGACTGGCCACTGACAACCGGCTACTGACTACTGTTGATCAAAGTAATTACCGTCACTTCGGGGGGACAAAAAAGACGACCGGGAAAATAGGTCCCTAAGCCGCGATTCACGTATAATTGATTTTCCCCGACTCGATGAAATCCCTCGGACCATTGCCAGTATCGGACTACTCTGCTGAACTGCCGATGAAGGGGAACCCATTGACCATAGGGTTCGGGCAGCGATCGCCTAAGTTCCTCTAAAATTATCGGTAGCGAACCGATACCGGGGATAGTCACTTGGCCTCCGTGGGTATGACCGGATAACTGCAAATCCACGCGCCAATCCTTTAAAATCATGGCTGTATCGGGATTATGGGAAAGGACGAGTCTGGGTATATCGGGGGAAATTTGCTCGAGGATTTGCGGTAAAAATTCCCCGGACCAATAATCGGCCAATCCGACGATGGGAAAATTTTCGCCGTAGGGTGTGACGATTTCATTCCAGAGTACCCGAATTCCCACGCTAGTTAGGGCTGATCTGACCGTTTCCCTTGCGTTGGGAAGATAACTGTCATGATTTCCTAAACAAGCATAAATACCCCCTTGACTTTTGAGAGCTTTTATGCTATCAACTAGGGTAAAAATTGGCTGGGGACTATAGGTAATAAAGTCCCCCGTCAGGAAGATGAGATCGGGTTTTTCCTGATTAGTAATGGCGATCGCTTCTTGCAGGACAGCTACAGGCAAATGCTGTTCATCGCAGTGCAGATCTGACCACTGCACCAACTTGATCCCTTGCAGATGTGCCGGTAGGCCAGCAATTGCGATCGTTAATCTTTCTACCTGTAAGGATTCTAGCCAAAAGGGTCGCATCGGTGAGCCGTTGTCGGTGAGTATGTCAACAGTCTATCAATTCCCGATGGGGTTGTTGAGGGATGCTTCCACAAACATCCCTCTTTTGACCATTAGCCTTGAAATTTATCGATAATTCTCTTCATAGCGGCCTCGACATTGGCACGACTATTAAAAGCCGACAGCCGGAAATAACCCTCTCCGGCGGCCCCAAAACCAGATCCAGGAGTTCCCACCACATTACAGGTATGTAGCAGTTTATCGAAGAAATCCCAACTGGATAGACCCTGGGGCGTTTTTACCCAAACGTAGGGAGCATTTACGCCACCATGGACTTCTAAACCGGCGGCGGTTAATTTTTCTCGGATAATTGTTGCATTTTGTAAATAAAACTTGACAAGTTCTTGTACTTGTGCTTGTCCTTCTGGGGAATAAACCGCCTCGGCCCCCCGTTGGACAATGTAGGAAACGCCGTTAAATTTGGTCGATTGCCGACGATTCCACAGTTTCCAGAGTTGCACATCGCTGCCGTCGGCAGCTTTGGCCATCAGACTTTGGGGAACCACGGTTAAAGCGCAACGAGTCCCAGTAAAACCGGCATTTTTAGAAAAAGAGCGAAATTCGATCGCACATTGCCGCGCCCCCTCGATTTCGTAGATGGAGTGGGGTAAACTGGCATCGGTGATAAAGGCCTCGTAGGCTGCATCAAAAAAGATAATCGATCCGTTGGCCCTAGCATAATTAACCCAAGCTGTCAAGTGTTCTTTGGTAGCTGTGGCCCCGGTGGGATTATTGGGAAAACAGAGATAGATTAAATCGACTTTTTCCGTCGGAATCTGGGCAGTAAAGTTATTTTCGGCGGTAATTGGCAGATAAATCAAGCCCTCGTATTCGCCGCGTTTGTTGACCTCTCCCGTGTGTCCAGCCATAACGTTAGTATCAACGTAAACGGGATATACTGGGTCAGTAACAGCGATCGAGTTATTATCTCCAAAAATATCGAGAATATTGCCCGTATCGCACTTAGAACCGTCGGAAATAAAGATTTCATCGGCACTTATCTCACAACCGCGAGCCTGAAAATCATGGACGGCGATTTTCTCCCTTAACCAAGCATAACCCTGTTCGGGCCCGTAACCCTTAAAGCTAGAACGATCGCCCATTTCCTCCACCGCTTTGATCATGGCCTCGCGACAAGCTAGGGGCAAAGGTTCGGTGACATCCCCAATCCCCAGACGGATAATATTAGCATCGGGATTGGCTGCCGCAAAAGCTTGGACTCGTCGGGCAATTTCCGGGAAAAGATAACCCGCTTTTAGTTTTAAGTAATTACTGTTAATGGTTGCCATAATTATCATTCTCGTTTCAGTCGCAACCTTTAATTTTATAATAGTCGGTCATCGGCCGTCAGTTTCGATCGCCCTCCTTGATGGACTAGGATTGGGTGTAGGCGGTTGTCTTTCGATATACAATCAGAGAAAAACCTCTTAATAATTGACATTAGTATGGGTGAATCAAAACGTCGTCAATCGGCCCTGGGTGATAAGTATGGACAGGAAGAAAATATCCTGCCTTGGCTACCAATTACCAAAAGTCAAGCATCCCAAGCTTACAAGTTAACCACTAGGGGTGCCTGGATTGGTATAGGAGTTTTAGCTGGGGTTTGGGTGGTTATTCGTTTTGTTGGGCCAGCTTTCGGTTGGTGGAATGTCCAATAACCGGTTAAGGCTGCATCAGTTTGGGGGTTAGGGTTTTAGGGTTTTAGGGTTTTGGGGTATTAGTTGAAATTCCCCCACTTCCCCACTTCCCC
>NZ_JADEXY010000237.1 GCF_015206885.1 Microcystis aeruginosa LEGE 91341
GTGTTGGGGGTTGGGGAAGTGGGGAGAAAAAAGCTGATCAGTGATCACTGATCACTGATAATGGCAGAGGTTTGGGGTTAAGTGAATTTGGTATATAGCGTTTCCTAAGCTAGTGAGGTACACCTATTTTTCTTCCTTTTTGCCTTTTGCCTCTTGCCTTTTGCCTAAAACCCATAACTTTTGTACCTCAGCAGACTGAAAAACGCTATAATTCTCCTTAACAATCAGTATTTTATAGTAGCTTTTACCTTGAAGATTCCCTTTTTGCCTTTAAAACAGACTGAAAGTCTATCTAAGCTGGCTTTGATTGCTATACTCGCTTTTGATGCTTCTGTTTCCCTCGCAGGACAATTTCCCGATGGCAGAGTATTTTTTGAAAGTTCTCCCACTCTGGTTAATTTCTTCGCTACTTTCCAATCCGTGCGTGCTTGGGGAGCAAAATACTATCTTACCATCGCTCTACCGCCGTCTCTCGGGGCGCCCCTGGGCAAAGTAACTATACAACAGCAACCTAATATTCAAACTATTGCTTTTCTTGTTGATCAAACTTTTGCTTTTCTTGGCGATCGCAATCAGCGAGGCGAAAAATTAACCCTAAAATCCACCACTTTTGACCCCAATACTCAGACGATTACGGTCATTTTTGATCCTCCCGTCCCCCCCGGTAATACCGTTTCTATCGGTCTGAAACCATTACAAAATCCCGATTATGGTGGTATCTATCAGTTTGGAATCACTGCTTATCCCCCCGGGGATAATTCTCCCGGATTAGCTCTAGGTGTCGGACGTTTAACAATTTACGATGCTGGCGATCGCTGGTAGGCTGTTCTGCGTCTAAAAACAGCAATCAGTGAGCAGTAATCAGTGAGCAGTAAAAAGACAGTAGGAAACCTCTATTTAATACTGCACACTTAAAAACTCACATCTGATAACTGATCAAGGAGAACTTCCCACCTCACCCTTGAGATGACTGCCCTAACTTTCCCGTCTGAGTTTTACAAAATTTAACTTTATTCAATCCATGAACATCTGTTCAGATGTTATACTAAAGTCAGTAAAGAACTTCAGAGGTAGTAACCATGATCGCTGTCACCACCATGAAATGTGCTTGTGAATCCTGTACGTGTCAACTATCGATCGCCGATGCGATCAAAAAAAACGATCAATACTACTGTTGCCAAGCTTGTGCCAATGGTCACGTTAACGAAAAAGGCTGTGGACACAAGGGCTGTGGTTGCGGTTAAATTTAGTTATTGGGGAGAAGGGGATAAGTATCGGGATTGAAGATTCGATCGATACCTCCCTTTCTCAACTTTCCCTTAATAACCGATCAGGAAAAAACATGGCCCTAGAGAAAATAGCACCGGTTTGTGGGGAATCCCATCACCAAGAGGGGAAATTTCAGCACTTGCAGGGATTAGAAATCGAAAAAGCCCAAAAAATGGCCGAATTTTTCAGCCTTTTGGGGGATGCCAACCGCCTCAGAATTCTGTCGCTTTTAGCCAAAAGAGAATTATGTGTTTGTGATTTAGCCGACGATTTAGGGATGAGTGAATCGGCCGTATCGCACCAGTTAAGAACCCTAAGAGCCTTAAGATTAGTTAAATACCAAAAACAGGGACGGAGAGTCTTTTATCGTCTTGCCGATCATCATGTTCTTGACCTTTATTACGCGGTCTCGGAACATTTAGAAGAGCCAGCGGACGAGGACTAAAACAGTCCCAAAGCGGGTAAAACAAACTGTAAAAGCAGAGAACCAATCCCCTGCACCATTTGGTCTAATTGAGCGTTGCCACCACCTTGTTCTCGCGGTTTTAGGGCGATTTCCATGCCTTTAATAAAATTCTCGGCTGCTTCGTAACCGGGGGTGTTACCTTGTCGTTGAAAGAGAGTCGAAGCCATTTGAGCGTCCTGGGCCGCTAGAGCATTTTGTCCCAGACGATAGTGAGCCATGGCCCGGGCCAGATAAGCTGGAGCATATTCCGAGTTAATTGTCAAGGCCTTATTAAAATTTTCTATAGCGGCGCTGGTGCGTCCCTGTTTTCCTTCCACCATCCCTAGACCGTAGAATAGTTCAGAAGTACCAGCACTACTGGGAATTCCCACCGCACCCTGCACATAGGCAGTGTCTAGTTTGGTGTTATCGAGGTTAGCATTGTTGAGATAAGCACCTCTTAAATCCGCACCCGTCAAGATTGCTCCGGTTAAGTTCGCTCCAGTCAGATTAGCACCAAAAAGAGAGGCTCCAGTTAAATTAGCACCACTCAGATCCGCTCCACTTAAATTAGCTTGACTAAGATTAGCACCGACGAGATTAGCCCCATTTAATTTTGCCCCAGTTAGATTCGATTGCACTAACCCCGAACCGCTCAGATCGCATTGGGGACATTGTCGGGTGGATAATAATTGCTGTAGGTGGTTTAAATCTTCCCCATAACCAACTAGGAACAAGTTCAGGGGAAGACTGATGACGAGGGTTAGGGCGATCGATTTGTACATAGTTTAAAATAACTCTAGTTATTATTATGGATAATAACCATGCGATCGGGGCTAATCGCTGAACTAGATTTTGCTTGAGAAATCAGCCCTTGTCCACTAAAATAGAAGATTGAAGGCTCTTAAGGTCAGAAGAAGCGACAAAATCGAGATTTGTTACCTTTTCAACAGCAGGTTTTTTAGAGGAATTTCCCTATTTCATAATAGACCTCCTGCAAAAGTCTTATTCAGCTACTTGATGATAGCCTAAAGCAAGTTCATAGTTGTAAATGCCAGCGATTAAATTAAATCTCAGACCAAAACGCCGTCTCCGATTCCTATATCTTGATGAT
>NZ_JADEXY010000238.1 GCF_015206885.1 Microcystis aeruginosa LEGE 91341
ACCATAACCACGCCTGCGTGATGCGTCGGGTGTTAGAAATGGGTTTACCGACCTTACCCGTGGGAATTCGGGCTATTTGTCGAGAAGAAGCGGAATTAATCGCTAAACAGCAGATTCCCGTGATTTGCGATCGAGATATCGCCGGGGATGCGGAGTTATGCTGCTTTCGCCAACACAACTGTGCATACCTCGTAATCGGCAAGCTCACCCTTTAAGGGGCGTGGGGCGCATTCATCAAGCAGGATTCGCATAGGCTGTCAACATTTTCTTTGCTAATTCAAGGGCTGAGATCGCCTGTTCCCGACTGACACTGGGAAAATGGTCTAGAAATACCTCTAATGAATCACCAGCCTCAAGATAATCAAGTAGGGTTCTCATCGGCACACGAGTTCCTACAAAAACAGGGGTTCCCCCTAGAATGTCGGGATCACTGTGAACAACACGGGATATTAATGCCATAGCAAATATATCCAACTGGCTACTAGCTTTTATAGTCATTGTATCCTAAAGTCATTTAAACTAAACTTAGTTTGTGGACTTAGTTTTTTAAGAGCATGGAAACTGTAAACATTCATCAAGCTAAAACAAACCTTTCTCGGCTATTGTCCCGTGTGGAACTCGGAGAGGAAATCGTTATTTCAAACCGAGGTATTCCAATTGCTAAACTTGTTCCATTTCGGACATCTTTAGATCGACGGTCTAGTTTAGGACAAGATCGAGGGATGTTTACCGTACCAGATGATTTTAATGCCCCTTTACCAGAAGATATTTTGGTAGCATTTGAGGGTGGTGCGGAGTGAGACTTTTACTGGATACACAATGCTGGCTGTGGTGGTTTGCCCAACCAGACAAGTTAAGTGAGAATGTAATTGAACAAATTGCCAACGAAAGCAATGAAGTGTGGTTTTCTGTTGCCAGTGTTTGGGAGATGGGAATTAAAGTCTCAATCGGTAAATTACCACTGCCAGAGCAAATAGATAATTATGTCTCTACTCGAATGACCCAACTAGGGGCTAGATCGTTAGAAATAACTGCTGCTCATGCTTTGCGGGCGGCTGCATTGCCTTTACATCATCGTGATCCCTTTGACCGAATGCTGATTGCACAAGCTCAGGTAGAAGATATGACACTTGTGAGTGCGGATTCAACATTTAATCAATATGAAGTGTCTTTGCTTTGGGCAGCTAGTTCTTAGTCATAAACACAGAATTTCACCTGCCTTCTAGATATTCGTGAACCAAATTATGTGTAGTTGCAATTATTAACTCGCACATTTTTGCAACTAATTGACTGTCATTTCTGGAAGACTCCAAAGTGACTTGACACTGACCTGCACAAGAGCCTTCAATTTCACAACCTTTGCAGAAATCGTTCTTACAGCTTCAATCAATGTGCATGGTGCGTTCCCCAAAAATCGATCAGTGGAGCGGTAGAAGTTGCATTAGGGAACGCACCCTTCCGATACAATTGCGTTATTCTCAAATTCCTTTGCGTTTAATAGTTCAGTTATTCATTTTCTTGAAAAATATCCCCATCGTATTCAATTTTAGCAAATTCGTTTTCTTCTTCTTCAAAAGAGTCTAGCTTCTCTCTAACTTCAGAAAATAAATCCTCCGATTCAGACGATTCTTGTAGTTGCTCATCAATCAAATCTACTCTAGGTAGGATGACATGAAACTCTTTTTTCCATTTAGAAATTAAATGTTCATTCCAGTTAACATCAGGACTAATTTCCTCTTTGGTCTTTTTTATTAGCTCTCTTACACCATCAGAGGTATCAGATAATATTATTTTGACAAGTTCTACACATTTATCGGCTCCAGAACCTTTAGTAAGAATGCTCAGATTTTCATTAGGCTGCACTATGATATTAGACCAGTGTGGTTGGTTTCTTTGAAAAAAACCTTCTTGATCCATTTTCTTAATACTATCTGAGATAGCGCTAAGAGTGGCGGTAATCCGATACTCTTTTCTTACTCTAAGTAAATATCTCGAAACTGCAAAAAAGAGTATTTTTTGTCCCAAAACTGTGTATAAAATACTGGATTGCCGTAACCTTTTTATCGATGCTTTCTGGCGAGGTTTCAGCTGCGGTTGATCTGGTTGAATCGGCACATCTACATCTAAATAATTTAGCTGTGATATCCAATCCTTAAATGGTTGAAGTTCGTTAAAAAACCAATTAAGTACAGCTTTTGTGCCTATTTGTGACAAATTAGGATGAGAATCATAGTAATCTTTTAAAGCCATTTGTCGCTCATTAGGTGAATTAAATGATTTTTTTAAAGCTTGCGGGGAGTCTTTTAAAATTTCCATAGTACATTCACTAATTAAATTTAGTGTAGTTAGATAAGGATCTGCTTGATTTAAACTGTTTGTAGAAGACCATTTAACATATTTGTCTTCAAGCACTTTTTCTTCCAAAATTTTTCTGGGAATTAATGCTGATATTTTACTGTCATCTAGCAATAATTGAGTTTGTTTATCAATAGATTTTGCAGTTTTGTTTATAACTGTAAAAATATTACGAGTCGCTTTGATAATATCATCTCTAATAGCAGAAACGTTGAATCCTGTAATAAAACTTTACATTGACAAGCATAATACTCCTATAACATCAAATTTTAAGTTGAATAGACAATCCTCCGGAACCAGTGTACATAGCTAATATGTTGACACATGAAACTCTGTAAATAGCGCAGTTTGTCTAATAAGCTTTTCCCAAATCCTTCTTC
>NZ_JADEXY010000239.1 GCF_015206885.1 Microcystis aeruginosa LEGE 91341
CTCCCCATCTCCCCTAATCTAGGGTTCAGTTCGTTCCATCGAGACGGATTTGACAATTACTGGCATCGAGGTTAGTTAGAGAAGTTCCAGTATAAGTACCTTGTTTAATTATTCCTAACAAAGAAGCGATAACTAGACATTTTTTTTCTTGGTTGGGATGGGGATCGGCGGTGGCATCGGCGGCGGAATATAATACGATTATCGCTTGGTTTTGCGGCGGAACAAAGGTTAACCCCGGCACATGACCCCGAAAGGAAAACTGCACACCCGGACTGCCGCTCCCAGGAGGAAAATTCGGAAAATTATCCACCACCATAAATACTTCCTGCGGCAGACTGAAGGAACCCGCATTAGTATTAGTCGCCACTAAACAACCTGGGTCAGGGTTGGAGTCCTCATCTAAAGCGGTTATTTGCGAGTAAACCGTGGGATTATTGCCAGTCCCTTCAGTAAAATTAATCGTGCAATTCCTCCCTCGACGGATAGCTTGTCTTTGGGCATCCTCTAGGGCTAATTGTATAGCATCGGTGGCTTCTTTGACTTTATTGCTATTCAACCAAGCTGATAAATTAGGTAGGGTTAAGGCGGCAAGAATTCCCGTAATTGCCAAAGCTACCAAAATTTCTAACAGGGTAAAACCCTGATTTTTATGGACATTTAAACGACGCATCGGGAATCACCTCGACAGAACTTCTAGCAATAACATTTTCTTGGTTGTGGTCATCGTCAGCAGTTTCACCTGTTGCTAACTGGACTTGATAATCAATACGGAGACGATGGGGATTAGCCGAAGTAATATTAAAAGTTCGATACAGAGAATAGTTTTTACCGACAATTGTTCGGTCGGGGATGGGAGTAGCCGTTAGTTGTCCTCTTAAAGCTGTGGCATAACCCTGATTGATATTTGTACACACATCTGGACTGACATAACTGGAGCTATCATCTAAAGTCGAAGCTAAATATTTGACATCCTCAAAATCTTCTTGAATCCAAAAGTTAGCTTGAGTCTGTCTTTCTGCCCGAACTTTATATAAGGCAGTGAATGCCATTAACTGTAGGGTTCCTATTGAGAAAGCGGTAATAGTTAAAATGGCAATCATCACTTCTAACATCGAGAAACCCGACTCGGATGACGGCAGTTTTGACTGTATCCCCTTTCCTTTTGATTTCACTTTTCAAACCCCCGTTTTTCCTGAAACCTACTGACTTTTTTATATCTCAACTACAGATTACCCAGATAATCGAATATTTCTAACTTTAGTCAGGGAATTAATTCCCCGAAAACCCTATTTTTCAAGTGAGTCAGATTGTCTAAGTAGCTGGTTATAATTAAATTGAAGATATATCCCCCCTTAATCCCCCTTTGATAAGGGGGGTGCTGATCCCCCCTTAATCCCCCCTTGATAAGGGGGGTGCTGATCCCCCCTTAATCCCCCCTTGATAAGGGGGGCATCCGCAAGTTTTTAAGACCTACCTACTTAAACTCTCATGCAGTTAGCATTTTACACTAATCTAGCTTTTGTCTGTGGTTACAATCGGCGATCGAGATTACACTTAACCAGTAATTTAGATACACTAATAGCTTATCCGCCTAAAATAGCAATTCCTACGCCGATTAATAGAATTAATCCCCCATAAATGACTTCTTGGGGGGGGATTTCACTAAAAATGAACACTCCTAACAGACTAGCGGCGATTGGCTCTAATAAAATTACCATGGTTACTATTGTTGGTGCTACCCATCGCAAAGCCCAGTTAAAGCTAGTATGACCGATTAATTGCGGAAAAATCGCCATCATTAACACATAAACATACACGGATAGGGGATAGCTTTCGTAACCTTGACCGAATAAAAAAATAGGAGGTAATAAAGCTAATCCTGCGGTAGTGTAGGCTACAGTTATATAATTCTTAATATTTAATCCCTTTCTTTGTGCTTCCCGTCCGAGGAGAATATAACCACTGACGAGAATTGCCCCAATTAAAGCCAAGCTATTGCCCAATAAAGGGTTAGGATAAGAACTACTGACATCTCGATCGGCTAAAACAATCAATAATCCCCCCGTTAGAGCCACAAAGATGCCGATAAAGGTTAATTTACTCGGTTTTTCTCGAAACCACCACCAACCCAACAGAGAAACCCAGAGAGGATTAGTGGTGACTAAAGTGGTAGAAGCGGCGATCGAGGTGTAGGATAGAGAAGTAATCCAAGTAGCAAAATGGAGAGCTAAACAAAATCCTGCCCCCACTGCGTAATAATAGGCTTGAATAGGGACTTTTTGGCGTGATAAGGTCAACCAGTTCGGAATTAGGACAACAGAAGCCAATATCAGACGGGAAGTCGCTAAAAATAAACTAAATGCGATCGTAGCATTACCTACCGCTTCGATCGCTAACCGGATAAAAATTGCCGATGCAGAAACCGACACCACACCGATAGTTAAGATAAAAATGATTTTGGCGTTAGAAGGAGGCAAAATAGGCTACTCTTGCGCGATGATCGATGATGTTATTTACCAGTTATTTTAACCGTAGGCAGTAGCCGGTCGTCAGTTATAAGTAAGTAGTTATAATTAAATTGAAGATAGATTTTGCGTCTGATCCCCCCTGCCCCCCTTGATAAGGGGGGTGCCGATCCCCCCTTAGTCCCCCCTTAATCCCCTCTTAATAAGGGGGGCATCTGAGAACTTTTAACACCTACCTACTTAATTCATAAT
>NZ_JADEXY010000240.1 GCF_015206885.1 Microcystis aeruginosa LEGE 91341
AAGTGCGAAACGTTTAGGCACGAAATAAGGCTGTAATGCCTGAAATAACCGCCTAATAAGGTCTTCAGTCCCCTGACTGAATCTAATAGGTCAACCCTGACCAACCTTATAACTGTTTATATGTCCCAACGTTTAGTATCACGTCGATACCAAACTAGGCAAGGGGACTCAAGGTCAATACACTTTGTAACAATTATTTACAAAGTTGAGAGTAACGGCGATAGCCACCCCCAGATTCAGAAGTCACAACTCTGGGACTGAAGCGGGGAACGGAAGGCTCCGAGGTGTAACCTAACACCAGAACCGAGACCACTGCCAACCATCCATGATTAGGCGTGAGCCGAATGTCCGACTTGAACCATCGTAAATAATCTAGTAGTGAAACAGGTTGACACACTGCGTTCAAAAAGAACAAGGGGAAAAATAGTAAGGGAAATTTTTTGTACCACTTACACAGACCTTTTAAAGTACCCCGGTGGATAGGACAAATCTAAAGATGGAATGCCCATATAAACGGAACGTGATAAACCCTTCTAGGCTCTGGGTATCGGTCGAAATGCCCAGTAGTGATAAGTGTAAGCGCAAGCCTTCAAGGGTGTGAGATGTAACCAAAAGCCAACGCCTGACAGCAATAGTCAGGATATGCTAACAGGCTTCGGCCGTGAGCTCAGCCGAACGGTTACGGTTTGAATGTAAGGATAGAGTCTAGTAGGAGTCTATATGACGAAATCGAGAGAAGGTAAAGGATTCGGGAAACCGAAAACCACTAAGACTACGAATGTATGGAAAGCTATCAATTGGGCGAAAGTCCAAAGATACGTTTTCAAGCTCCAAAAGAGAATATACCAAGCGGCTAAATCGGGACAGGATGCAAAGGTTAGAAGGTTGCAACGTCTATTGGTGAAATCATACTATGCTCGTCTATTAGCAGTTCGCAAAGTAACCCAAGATAATCAAGGAAAGAAAACAGCAGGAGTCGATGGAGTGATAGCAATATCCCCAAAACAAAGGCTAAATCTAACCGAAGAAATCAAAGGAACACTTAAAGCAAAACCGCTAAGAAGGGTGTGGATTCCTAAACCCGGTAGGGATGAAAAACGCCCATTAGGAATACCAACCATCAAAGACAGAGCTAGACAAGCGTTGATTAAATCGGCACTTGAACCAGAATGGGAGTCAAAAATGGAAGGAACCAGCTATGGTTTTCGACCCGGAAGGTCTGCCCATGATGCAATATCAAAAATATATATCACCATCAATCAAGGTAGCTACTTTGTATTAGATGCTGATATTACCAAGTGTTTTGACCGAATTAATCACAACTTTTTACTGTCAAAAATTCATTGTCCAAACTCCCTGAAAAGAGACATTAAACAATGGCTTAAAGCAGGAGTATTGGATAACGGCGTATTTGAAGAAACAGAAACAGGGACACCCCAAGGAGGGGTAATAAGTCCACTACTAGCCAACATCGCACTGGATGGAATGGCAAGATTAATCGAAACACTATTCCCCAAAAAGAAGGGTAATCAAGCTGTTTTAATAAGATACGCCGATGACTTCGTAGTGATCTCACCATCACTCGAAATCATTGAACAGTGCAAAACTGCCATTTTCGAATGGTTAAAGCCTATTGGATTAGAACTCAAACCAGAAAAAACCAGAGTGTGTCATACGCTTAACCCCATCGAATATAATGGGAAAATGGAAGAACCCGGTTTCGACTTTCTAGGATTCAATATCAGGCAATATCCAACAGGAAAATACAAATCTGGGAAAACAGGAGGGTGGAGAAGCCAATTAATTGGTCACAAAACCCACATTAAACCCAGTCAAAAAGCAGTTAAAGCCCACACAGAAGCGATTAAAGGTGTAATTAAAAAATATAAAACAGCACCTCAATCAGCCCTGATTAGTCATCTAAACCCAATCATTAGAGGTTGGGCTAACTACTACTCAGGAGTAGTATCCACAGATACCTTCAATAAACTAGATTACACAATCTGGTTAATGTTAAGGGCATGGACAGTATCAAGATGCGGTAAAGCAAACTACGAAAAGCTAAGAAATTACTTTAGAACGAGTACATTCAAACTCAGCAATGGGAAAGAAAGACATGAATCTTGGTTATTCCAAACCAAAGACGGTCAACAATTATGGAAACATAACTGGACACCAATTGTCAGACATACCCTAGTACGCGCCGACGCTTCACCATACGACGGAAATTGGACTTACTGGGCGACCAGACGAGGACAAGCAATCGACACACCTACAAGAGTAGCCAAACTACTCAAAAAGCAACAAGGCAAGTGTAGCCGATGTGGGCAATATTTCACCTCATCGGATTTAATTGAAGTTGACCACATTCACCCTCTAAGCTTAGGCGGAAAGGATGAATACAAGAACCTTCAATTACTACACCGCCACTGTCACGATGATAAATCGGCATCTGATGGAAACCTTAAATCATCTACATTAACATCATCCGACGTTAATGTAGATAATACAAAGACAACCAAAAGAAGTCAAGCTGTATCCTTAACAAAGGAACAGTCAAACTAGGAGCCGTGTGAGGTGAAAGTCTCATGCACGGTTCTGAATGGGAGGGGAGGTCGGTGACGACCTTCTCGACCCCTAAT
>NZ_JADEXY010000241.1 GCF_015206885.1 Microcystis aeruginosa LEGE 91341
AGCTCTTTTATGAGTTTTGAGAAATTCGTCATCAGGGCAAACTACCTATTGTGAGGTGAATAAGTTGTCTAGATTCTATCTATAATAGCATTTTTTGTCTGACTTTTCTCAACGTTCAACACTTCTGGTCTCCGATAATTTCAAGGACTCGACGAATATAAACAGATTTTACTTTTTTATTATGAACAGGTATGACCAAAATAATATCATTTCTTTTAAAAATGTGATGGCTACCTGTAATTCGATCAAGGGAAAACCCTTCTAATTCTAGCAGTTGACAAATATCGTTGAATCTTGCGTTATTAGGACTATTCTTGAAAGTAGAAAACTTTTAACAATATACCTGTTCTAACATAGCGGCAGTGAGAGATTTTTGGCCGTGATAATAGAGACGACGATTGAGACAACCGATCGATTTAACATAGGTAGATAGGGTTCCCAGATCATGGGAAATAATTAAAATAGTCATCCACTCATTCAATTCTTGCAACAGGGAAAAAATACTAGCACGCATTTGGGGATCGACACTGGCAGTGGGTTCATCTAAAATCAAGAGACGGGGTTCTACTGCTAAAGCGCGAGCGATATAAACCCGTTGGCGCTGTCCCCCCGAAAGTTCAGCAATCGATCTTTTTTTCAACGCTAACATTCCCACACTATCTAAAGCTTTATCTACCCTTATCTCATCTTTTTTACTATAGCCTTGCCAGAGTTTTTTGCTGCTCAATCTCCCCATTTTCACCACCTCACCCACAGTAATGGGAAATGAGCGATCGCATTCAACAAACTGCGGCACATAACCGACTAATTCCCGACCTTTTTGCACACTTTGCCCCAAAATACTGACTTCTCCCCGCCAAGGTTTAATTAATCCCAGTAAAACCTTAAGCAGGGTAGTTTTTCCCCCTCCATTTGGTCCGATAATTCCTAGAAAATCCAGTTCTTGAATAGTTAAATTAATATCTTCGAGGATGGGTTCCTGTTCGTAGCCGGCCCAGAGATTACTAATGGTAATGATCGTTGACATATACAAGCAATTACTGATTTAAAACTGTGGCCATTTTTTGGGAAACTTGTCGCAGGTTTTCACTCCAATTTTGAGCAAAGGCACTAATAGGGATTACCTGTCCCCCAATTTCCCTAGCAATAGTTTCGGCACTTTTCTGACTAAATTCTGGTTGAGTAAAAATAACTTTTATATTCTCTTTTTTGGCCTGTTTGATTAGTTGACTTAACTGGGCAGCACTGGGTTCATTACCGTCGATTTCGAGCGCAATCATCTCTAAACCGTAATCTTGGGCAAAATAGCCCCATTCGGGATGAAACACCATAAATTTTTTGTTTTTAATCCCTGCCAAGTTTTGCCGAATTTCTTGATCTAATGCGTCTAACTCCTGACTGAATTTTTCCAAGTTAGCCCGATAGATAGCTTCCTGACCGGGATCGAGTTGTGCTAGGGTTTGATAAATAGTCTCTGCTTGTGCTTTGACTCGTTTTGGTGATAACCAAATATGGGGATCTAGGGTGTTTTTTCCGGCTTGATGTTTTTCTTCCTTGCTGTGATCATGATCATGATCTGCTGTCAAAGGGATTTTATCTACTCCTTGACTGGTATCGACGATTAACATCTGTTGGTTAACACTGTTTAAGCGATCTTTCCAAGCATCTTCTAAAGATACACCGATTTTAAAGTAGGCTTGCGATTGGGCTGTGGTTTTTAATTGTTCGGGTTTTGGTTCATAGGTGTGGGGATCTGTCCCGGGTTGAATCATGGCATTAACACTGACTCTATCACCGCCGATGCGTTTGACGAAATATTCCTGCGGTACGATACTCACTGTCACCTGTAAGGGTGTCTTTGCTTCCTTTTCCTTGACCGAGGGACCACTACAAGCTGTTAAGCTGGCTATAGTCATTGTTAAAGCGATCGCTGTTAACTGGAATTTTTTACCCATCGGAGTTAACTGAGTCTGATTATGATTCTCATCTTATCACAGTCGCTGAGAATCGTTATCATTCTGAAAATATCTCCGTATAGATGTACTGACTTGGCTGGCAATTAAAAAATTTTCTCTTGCCAACCAACGCTTGACATGATATTATATAAATAATGGAAAATCCGTGCGCCTGCGACCCCCCTCTGGTCAAGTCAAATAAAGCCCCAAAAAATTAACCCCAAAAAGCAGTCGCTGAACTGAAAACTCACAACTGATAACTGATACTCGTTAAGACTGAACTGGAGTTGGGAGCAGGGAGAGGAAGCCTGAGCATTTGTACTAAAACTCCTAAGAGGCAGTTTCAATTCAGGAGAGCTTAACTAGAGCTTGCTGAATAAATCTAAAAACCTTGTTGGGTAAGACTTTTAGACCTTTTGGGAAATCAAAAAGTACCGGACATGGGAGTGATCGGGGGGAAAATTAAGTAATTGACCCCCTCAAAATCGGTAAAAC
>NZ_JADEXY010000242.1 GCF_015206885.1 Microcystis aeruginosa LEGE 91341
GGAGTGGGGAAGTGGGGAAGTGGGGAAGTGGAGCATTTGGATGAAATTTCCCTAAACCCCTAAATCCCTATCACCCCAAAATCCTCCGCAACGGCTCGACTGAGCGTCGCCGAACGTCGCGCACGCAGTGCCCCCCTATCTCCTGACTACTGACTCCTGATAACTGATAACTGATAACTGATTATTGAATTACTTCTTTAATAATTGTTAAAACATCATCATTGATATTGCGAGGATTGCGCTGGTATAACTTATCTCTTTCCAATTTTAAAACGCGATCGATAATTTTTCGCACATCTTCGGGAGCGTTTAAAATCGGTTCTTGGATATTTTGGAGATTATTATCAGAATTAGTCATAGGGCAGATTGTTTAATAGATCTCCCGCACAAGTAAGTTATCGAGCCGCTATTGGGTCAAAATATCTAAAACCTCGGATAAATTTGACATAATCTTAGGTTTTATAGATAGGATAGTTGTCTTTTGTCTTGTTTTCCTCCTGTCTCCTGTCTCCTGTCTCCTGTCTCGACTAGGAAATTAATTTTGGACGACTACTTAATATTTACAGCTGCTGAGTCTCAAACAAAATCCCTGACGGGGTACGTTAATCTATTACTAACGCACCCTCAGCCTAGATTGTTTGTCTAAACGAAACTTAAATAGGGTAACTTTTGTGCGGTAGATTCAATCAGATCGAGATTTTGTAAAAGCTGTCCGCAGGTATCCCAACCCCCTTCTATTAACATCTGTCGGGAACCTTCATTCATAGACACAGTAGCGACAAAATCCCCCCATTCCACCGTCATGGTTGTCAAGGAAAGATCGACAGGAATTTCGGGATTAGCGGCAATTAAATCCTGTAAATGGGTGATGGTTTTAGCCTCAGCAGTGACACAGGGAACCCCATTAGCGATACAATTACCAAAAAATATTTCGGCGAAACTTTCCCCGATAATTGCTTGAATTCCCCAACGTAAAATCGCTTGCGGTGCGTGTTCCCGAGAAGAACCACAACCAAAATTACCATTAACTACCAAAATTTTCGCCCCTTGGTACTGGGGTAGATCGAAAGGATGACTTCCCTGTAAAGCGGCTCGATCATCTGCGAACACTTGTTCTCCTAAACCTTCAAAGGTGATACAACGCAAAAAACGAGCCGGAATAATGCGATCGGTGTCAATATCGTTGCCTCGCAAGGGTAAAGCTCGTCCGGAGATGGTTTTAACTTGACTCATGATCTTTTTCTAACTTTTACTAGCAGTGACAAAAAAAGTGGTTGCATCTTGCCATACCCCCTGATCGGTGGCATTTTTCTCGATTTCTCGGCGATAATTGTTGCTCATCTTCTCTACTGCCCAATTATCGACAAAGATTGGCCCAATTGACTTAAATTAAGAGCATGGCCGCCGGTAACTAGATAAACTGCGTCTGCTATTGTGCCAATTCTACGACAGAGATCGCCTAAACGATCGCGAAACAGACGACCGAGGGGATAAGGGGGAACCACACCCCAACCGGTTTCTTCCGCTACCAGAATAACATCAACCGCCGCATTTTTGAGGGAATACAAGAATCGATCACTGATTTCTAACCATTCAGCTGCCGACATTTCTAAACAATTGGCTACCCAAGTACCGAGGGAATCGATCAATAAACAGTGAGTAAATGGGCTATTATCAATAGTTTCGCTTAATTGTCGGGGAATTTCTTGGGTTTGCCATTGGGGGGAACGTCGCTGCCGGTGTCTTTCAATGCGATCGCACCATTCTTGATCTTTTTCATCCACCGAGGAGGTGGCGATATAAATAACGGGTTTTTGGCTGATTTTGGCTAAATATTCGGCCCATTCACTTTTCCCAGAACGAGCAGCCCCTGTAACTAGGATAATTTTTTCATCCACGATCGAGATTTTGGCAAATAGCTAAAGTATATACGGTAGAAAACTGTCCTATTCTGCATCATCAAAACGGTGAATATCATCATCTCCTAAATATTCGCCATTTTGCACCTCAATCATCACCAGAGGAATAGAACCGGGGTTTTCTACCCGATGACGGGTATTCATGGGAACGTATGTAGATTCTTTTTGTTTGAGGAGAGTTTCTTTTTCATCACAGATTACCCGCGCTGTACCGGAGACGACAATCCAGTGTTCACTGCGATGGTAGTGCATTTGGGTACTCATGTGATGGCCGGGTTTAATGACAATGCGATTGATGCGATACCGCGGACCTTCCTCCAATACCGTCACTGTTCCCCAGGGGGGAGTCCTCGTCATTTCTAGGTCTTGGGGAGAAGGGGAGGGATCATTAATTAAGTCATCCATGGTGGTGGTCTCCAAACTTGATTAACATTCTAGTGGACAATCTCTGGTTTGCAGCTATTAGCTCAAGGGGTGTGGGGTGATGGGGAAG
>NZ_JADEXY010000243.1 GCF_015206885.1 Microcystis aeruginosa LEGE 91341
TGTAAAAAAAAGGAGCGGAAAATGCTCAAAAAAAAGCCAACCGAGAAATCTTTTAAGTGGGAGGAGCAAGTGCAAGCCATTAGCACCGTCATTTTGACCACAATCGCCATAATTAGCATCGTTTTTAGCTTAGGCAAAGACCAAGAAAAACTCGAAAATCTTGAAACCCAGATTAAAGATATTAACGTAAGCTTAAAAACCTTCTGCACTCGCGAAGACGCTGAAAAAGATTTTGCTATTCATGATCGGCTCTGGGAAGCCAGATATGACGCTCTCGAAAAAGAACAACCTAAAAAATGTTATTGAGAATAATCTCAATTTATTGAGAATCTGGCAAAGTCAGCATACTACAATGAAATTTCAAACATCTGCCAGGGCCAGAAAATCAGTTACATCTTTGTGAAAAACCTGAAACCCTTACGTCCCAATACTTCCCGCTTAGTCCCACATAGTCCCTTGGCAAACTCTTGAAATTTCATCTATTTGCAACCCTACAAAGCAGGAAAAGCGCGAGCAAGTCGAGAAATTCTCAGGGCAATTTTCCTTAACAATCCCCTCGGCCTCGGCTGCTATAATCAGAGGAACAACTCCCAAGTTCGTTAACCGTACAAAAAAACTATGAATACCAGTCCAGATCGTGTGATTATCTTCGATACCACCCTTCGAGATGGGGAACAGTCCCCGGGTGCCGCTTTAAATGTGGATGAGAAGCTAACCATAGCGCGCGCACTGGCACGACTGGGAGTTGATGTCATTGAAGCAGGTTTTCCCCACGCTAGTCCGGGGGACTTTGAAGCTGTACAGAAAATTGCCGCCAGCGTCGGCAGCGAAGCTGATAGCCCGATTATTTGCGGATTAGCCCGCACTACTCAAAAAGATATCAAATCTGCCGCCGATGCGCTCAGACCCGCCGCCAAGCCCAGAATTCACACCTTCCTAGCCACATCTGATATCCACCTCCAATACAAACTTAAGAAGACTCGTCAGGAAGTTCTTGACATTGTGCCAGAAATGGTGGCCTATGCTAAATCCTTCCTTAATGATGTGGAATTTTCCCCCGAAGATGCCGGCCGCAGCGATCCCGAATTCCTCTATCAAGTCCTCGAAAGAGCGATCGCCGCAGGAGCCACCACCGTTAACATTCCCGATACCGTCGGTTATACCACCCCCAGCGAATTTGGGGCTTTAATCCGTGGTATTAAGGAAAATGTCCCCAATATCGACCAAGCGATTATCTCCGTCCATGGTCACGATGATTTAGGGTTAGCGGTGGCTAATTTCCTCGAAGCAGTTAAAAATGGCGCTCGACAGTTGGAATGTACCATTAACGGTATCGGTGAGCGTGCCGGTAATGCTTCCCTAGAAGAATTGGTGATGGCCCTTCATGTGCGGCGCTCCTATTTTAATCCTTTCCTCGGTCGTCCCCCAGAATCCACGGAACCTTTAACCAAGATCAACACCAAGGAAATCTATCGCACTTCTCGCCTAGTTTCTAATCTTACCGGCATGATCGTGCAACCGAATAAGGCGATCGTCGGGGCTAACGCTTTCGCACACGAGTCGGGAATCCATCAGGACGGGGTGTTAAAACATAAACTCACCTATGAGATTATGGATGCAGAATCGATCGGTTTGACTAATAATCAGATCGTCCTCGGTAAACTCTCCGGCCGCAACGCTTTTCGCTCTCGGTTACAGGAATTGGGTTTTGAGCTTTCGGAAACGGAACTTAATAACGCTTTTATCCAGTTTAAAGAAATGGCCGATCGCAAAAAGGAAATCACCGATCGCGATCTAGAAGCTATTGTTAACGATGAAATCGACACGGTTCCCGATCACTTCCGCCTCGAATTAGTACAAGTATCCTGTGGCAATAACGCCAGACCCACGGCCACGGTGACGATTCGCACTCCCGACGGTAGCGAGTTATCCGATGCGGCCATTGGTACAGGTCCAGTGGATGCTCTCTGCAAAGCGATTGATCGAGTGGTGCAGATTCCGAACGAATTAATCTCTTTCTCGGTGCGGGAAGTGACCGAGGGAATCGATGCTTTAGGAGAAGTGACTATCCGTCTCCGTTACGAAGGACGCACCTATTCTGCTCGCGCAGCCGATACCGATATTATTGTCGCCTCCGCTCGTGCCTACGTCAGCGCCTTAAACCGTCTCCACGTCGCACTGCAGCAGAAGGAAAAAACCCCAGAAATGCTACAAGTCTAGATAGGGTGTTGGGGTGTTAGGGTTTTAGTTGAAATTCCCCCACTTCCCCACACCCCACT
>NZ_JADEXY010000244.1 GCF_015206885.1 Microcystis aeruginosa LEGE 91341
CCATTTCCCCACTTCCCCACTTTCCCATCATCCCCTCTATATAAATATGAAACTACTATCAATAAAGTTATGTAATTTTCGACAATTTTATGGTAAGACTCCTGAGATACATTTAGCGGCGAGTTCTCGCAATACGACGGTAATTTATGGCAATAATGGGGCAGGAAAAACAACAATTTTAAATGCTTGTACCTGGGTACTTTATGAAAAATTTACAGCAGCTTTTGCCGAACCAGAGTTATTAGTTAATAAACGGGCAATTACCGAAGTAACCACGGGAACTTCCATAGAATGTTCCGCAGAAGTAAACTTTGAACATGAAAATAAACGCTATCAGGTAAAACGAAAATTTTTCGCCTACCAAGATATAAATAGTAAAATTAAATACGGTTCAAATAGTTTATATATGCTCTACGCTGGTGATGATGGTAATTGGTACACACCTAATCAACCACCGGAGGATATTATTAATCAAATTTTACCCGAAAGTTTACACCGTTATTTCTTTTTTGATGGCGAATATATCGATCATCAATTTCGTAGTAGCAGCCAAGGTAAAATCGCTGAAGATACAAAGGAATTATTGGGAGTTAAAGTATTAGATCGAGCGATCGAGCATTTAAAAAAAGCTAAGAAATCTTTGCAAGATGATCTTAAAGATTTAGGTGAATCGGATTTAAAAAAGTTATTAAAACAGGAAAGTAAAATTGAGCAGGATTTCGAGAAATTAAAACAGCGTCAGCAGGATATTATTAGCCAGTTATCCCAGCAGGAAGAATTAAAAAAAGCCGTTACTAATCGCTTACTAGAGTTAAGTGGTGCCGAAGAATTAAAACAGTTAAAAGAAAAATTAGAACAACAGGAAAGAAATCTGCGGCAAGATTTAGTCAGAACTAAGGATAAGTTAAAGAAATTAATTTCTCAGCAAGCTTATCAAGTCTTTTTAAAAGAAATTAATCAAAATTTTCAGCAATTAATTGATCGCCTACGACAACAAGGGGAATTACCCAGTGGTATCAAACAGCAATTTGTCCAACAATTATTAGAGCGGAAAAAATGTATTTGTGGCCAGGAATTACAGGAAAATAGCCAAGCTTATTTACAGGTACAAGATTGGATGAATAAAGCAGGAATGGCCGATGTAGAAGAAGCAGCCATTCGCTTATCTTCCACAGTCAAAGAAATGGATAAAAAAGTCTTAGATTTTTGGCAAGAAGTGGATAATTATCAAGCTAATATTCACCAATGGCGCTTAGAATTATCTTTAGTAGAATCAGAATTAGATGAAGTGCGGGATAAATTTCGCCATTATCCCGATGAAGATATTAAAAATCTGCAATCTCGCTTAGATGCGATCGAGGATTCCCTAAAAGATTTACGCTTGGAACAGGGCAGCAATAAAAATCAACTAGATATCTATGAGAAAGAGTTAGAATCCCTGCAAAAACAGGTACAAAAACAGCAACAAAAAGAGGAAAAATATAATTTAGGACAACGACGTAGTTTAGCGACTCAAGAGGCAATTAATCGCATTAGTGAGGTAAGACAGAGATTAGAAAATCAGTTTCGTTTGTCCCTAGAAAAACGGGTACAGGAAATCTTTAACTCAATTTCTTTTACTCCCTATATTCCCCGTATTAGTCCCGATTACGAGGTAAGACTATTAGAAAATACTACAGTATTCGCAATTCCCGTGGCAGCTTCCACCGGAGAAAATCAGATTCTCAGTTTATCTTTTATCGGGGGAATTATCGATCGAGTGCGAGAATGGAGTCAGAAAAATACCTTGATGGGAATTGATAGCAGCACTTTTCCTATGGTGATGGATTCCCCTTTTGGTAGTCTTGATCATATCTATCGTCGGCAAGTTGCGATCGCTATTCCTAAATTAGCTAATCAGTTAATTGTTTTAGTGACAAAAACTCAATGGAGAGGAGAAGTAGAAACCGAGATTTCTCCCTATATTGGTAAAGAATATGTGTTAGTTTATAATTCTCCGAAAGCAGATTGTCAAGAGGACTTAATTAATCTTCATGGTGTTGATTATTTTCTGGTGAAACGCAGTCCTAATAATTTTGAATATACGGAAATTATCGAAGTTAATCGATTTTCCTCCTGACTGCTAAATGGGTGCATCTCACCTTTGCACAAATACAGACAACCAGCAATTATCAGTGACTCTTAAATTGGTACAAAAATATGAACAATCGCGTGTAAGCATCTCACCGAAAAGCTAATGCGCGAGGGGTTTGGGGACGGCGCTTGCGTCCCCAAC
>NZ_JADEXY010000245.1 GCF_015206885.1 Microcystis aeruginosa LEGE 91341
CCGATAGCTTGCGGTATTGACAAATGGGGCAGATGTTCTGATACTATGCACGACCACTGCTTGAGATATTTGTTTTTCAGCATTGCCTTTCACGATGCTCCTCTAAATCTCTAGCTTGATTTTCTCATCTTGAGTGTGTGACTGCTCACCTCTTTGTAATAAACCTACACCTGTCAGCCCTTAATAAGGGGGGCGCTGATTCGTTAAACTGAGCTTTTCTACCCAGTTATAAATCTGATCGCGATTTAGTCGATAGCTGAGGGGATGAGCGATTAATCGAGCGCTACTAGCAAATAATTCGTCAATTTCTACTAAACCATTTTCGCGTAAAGTTCGACCGGTGGAAACTAGGTCAACTATTGCTTCTGACATCCCCGTAATCGGGCCTAATTCTACGGAACCATAGAGAGGTATAATCTCGACGGGAATATCTAAACGACGAAAATAATCCTTAGCACAATTGACAAATTTTGAGGCAACTTTACCGTGATGGGGAATGTCTAGAGGACTTTGATAGGGACTATCAGCAGGGACAGCTACCGACATCCGACAATAACCAAATTTTAGGTCAATTAAATTAGCCACATCGGGAGATTTTTCCAATAAAATATCATAACCGGCGATGCCTAATTGTGCCTGACCGTATTCTACATAAACGGGGACATCTGTGGCTCTTACTAATAACGCTTTCGCTTGGTTAGTGGGGTCGGTAATCTGTAATTGGCGATTTTTTGAGTCAAGAAAGGCACTAAAGTCTAAGCCAATTTTCTGAAATATTTGGATACTTTCGTTTAGTAAAGCACCCTTCGGTAAGGCAATTGTTAGCATAGAGGGACTTATGAATTGGGGAGAGAGTAGTGGGGGGAAGTGGAAATTATGAATTATGAATTATGAATTGGGGTGTGGGGTGTAGGGAGTGGGGAGCGGGAATTATAAATTATGAATTATGAAGTGGGGATTGGGGAGAAGGGAGCAGGGAAAACAAATAAAAATAGTCTCCTGACTCCTATCTCCTATCTCCTATCTCCTGTCTCCTGACTCCTGACTCCTGACTCCTGACTCCTAACAGCTAAAATCATAACTGATAACTGAGATTGCAGTCAGTTCTCTAATGACCACATCAGCTAATTGTAAATCTTGATGGGTTTCTGGTTGCCAACTAATTGCGATCGCAGCTGCTGATTTTGCCTGTTTAGCCATTTCCCAATCAGCCCTAGTATCGCCTACCATCAGGGTTTTGTCCACGGCGGTCCCCAAAGCTTGACAGGTTTCTTGCAATAATAAGGGATCCGGTTTACTTAAACCTTGATCGCAGCCTCGGGCAATTTTAATATAATTTAATAGGTGATTTTCCTTGACAAATTGCTCAACTCGTGCTGTGGTATCGGAGGAAAGAATCGCCAATTGTAAACCGGCCGCGTGCAGATAACGAATTACTTCTAAACATTGGGGATAGAGGGGATTTAAGCGGGGGGGAACCTTTTCATCGGCCGCTTGGAAGGCCGCTTTTGCGATCGCCATGGCCGTTAACCAATCCTGGCCGGTGGAAGCAATACAACCAGCAGCGACGATATGATTATCTCTGCGGCTGCCCACTGCCATTAAACCAGCAGGATTGAGACTATTTGCCCCAATACCGAAAGTTTTAGTTAATAAAGACTCTAAACCAGGGATTTGCGATTCAATAGCTTGTATCCGGGCTATAGCTCGATCGTACCAGAAAGTCCGCGAATCCTCTAGCGTACCGTCCTTATCAAAAACAATCCCTTGAATATCTCTAAATTCTCGATTACCACAGCGAATTATCGGCAAATAAACCTCCTTATTTTTATCTATATTGTCAGTCATCATTTTAGCTGTCAGGGGACAGGATTCAGGAGACAGGAGACAGGATTCAGGAGATTATTTTTTATTTATTCTCCCCACTTCCCTACATCCCACACCCCACACCCCAATTCATAATTCATAATTCATAATTCATCATTATTTTTATTGAATGTCAGTCATTATTTTAGCTTTCAGGATTCAGGAGACAGGATTCAGGAGACAGGAGACAGGATTCAGGAGATTATTTTTTATTTATTCTCCCCACTTCCCTACATCCCACACCCCACACCCCAATTCATAATTCATAATTCATCATTATTTTTATTGAATGTCAGTCATTATTTTAGCTTTCAGGATTCAGGATTCAGGAGACAGGAGACAGGATTCAGGAGATTATTTTTTATTTATTCTCCCCACTTCCCTACATCCCACACCC
>NZ_JADEXY010000246.1 GCF_015206885.1 Microcystis aeruginosa LEGE 91341
CCTCCCCACCTCCCCACTCTCCTGCTCCCCAATTCATAATTCATAATTCATAATTCCCAGCAGTTAACCCATGTCTTCCCACGATACCGAAAGCATCCAGACTATTTTTCAGAAAATTTGGGGCTATGATAGCTTTCGCTTTCCCCAACAGGAGATTATCGAGACAATTTTAGCGGCAAAAGATGCCCTAATTGTCATGCCCACGGGATTTGGTAAATCTATCTGTTTTCAACTGCCCGCTTTATTAAAAACCGGCTTAACCCTAGTGATTTCTCCCCTAGTGGCCCTGATGGAAAATCAGGTGGAGGAATTATTAGCCAAAAAATTACCCGTTGCCCTGATTCATCACGAAATCCCCCGACAACAGAGAAAGAAAACCTTAAACGCGATCGCAGATCAAACCCTGCGACTTCTCTATCTTTCCCCGGAAACCCTCTTAAGTCCGCCCCTCTGGTCAAAATTAACCCTTCCCCACGTTAAAATTAACGCTCTCATCCTCGACGAAGCCCATTGTTTAACCCAGTGGGGCGATAATTTTCGTCCTGCTTACCGTCGTCTCGGTGCTGTTCGTCCCGCTCTTCTGCAATCGAAACCGGCCGGCAGCCAAATAGCGATCGCTGCTTTTACCGCCACCGCTAACCCTGCCACCCGTGAGACTCTCACCCGCGTCTTACAACTAGAAAAACCGCAGCTTTTCTTAATAAATCCTTACCGTCAAAACCTTGACTTAAGCACCAAAATATGTATTAGCCCCGGTTGTCGTCGTCATCAACTATTAAACTTCCTCACCGGTCAACCTCGACAATCCGGCCTGATCTATACTCGTTCCCGTCGCCATAGTGAAAATTTAGCGGCATGGTTGCAATCTCTCCATTATCGCACCAGTGCCTATCATGCCGGTTTATCCCCCTTTCAGCGTCGGGAAATAGAACAAAATTGGCTGCGGGGGGATTTAACTTTTGTTGTCTGTACCTCAGCTTTTGGCATGGGTATCAATAAACCCGATGTGCGTTGGGTTGTCCACTACCAACCCCCAGCTTTACTATCGGAATACCTACAGGAAATCGGCCGCGGTGGTCGCGATGGCGGTAAAATGCAGGCTCTCACCTTAATTAGTGAACCGACGGGATGGTTAGATAATAGCGATAAAAACCAGCAAAAATTCTTTAACTCCCAACAGGAACGCCAATACCGACAAGCTTGGCAAATTTTAGCCCAAATTCCCCTAGAGGGGAAAGTAGAGGCAATTAGTGCCGAATTTCCCGATGGTGCGCTCATTCTCTCCCTTTTACACAGTCTCGATCGCTTAGAATGGCTCGATCCTTTTCATTATCGGCTTATTTATCGCCATAATTCCGCCAAGATGACTTTTAAACCCAGAAATGAGATGTTTCCCTACCTCTATACCCGTCGCTGTCGTTGGCACTTTCTCTTAAATGCCTTTGGTTTTCAGGAAAATGCCGACAATTTTCGCTGTGGTCATTGCGATAATTGTCGTCGCAATCGACCTCTGGTAAGCTAGGAAGCGCCAAAGCAGGGAGAGGAGATCATTTGTGCTAAATTTTTTATGTCTTTTTTCTCCTCCTGTCTCGGATTCTCCTCAGCTAAGGTCAGATTTTTGATTTTTGCAGGAGATCTATAGCGGTTTTCCTAGAAGTTAGTCCCGATTGAATTTATCAAGGGATTTACTATACCTTACCCGAAATAATAGTGAAATTTTGTGACAAAGTGCAGCCAGATATAAGAATCTTTGCTAGATTCCTAGAAAGCTTCTGTGATCAGTCTCCTTAAAGGAGGCTGTTTGCAGTAAGCTAATCTGGCTAACAGGCTTTTGGGCGTGATATAGGGAAAAGTTCTGGCGATCACGCCTAAGAAAGTTGACCCATATTGTTACTCTGGAGAGTGTTATGCGGAAAGTTTCCGTTATGACTGTTCTGAATTCAGAATAATGCTGGTCGGTTGATTGATTGATTGATTGAGTATTTTGGGATGCTCCACTGTTAGCCGCTATCAATTAAATGATAAGCCTTATCCAACTCAAGACAATGCAAATGGGATTCAAAAATTTATTATTTACTATCGGAACAATTATTCTAATAGTCAGTTTGCCTTATAGCGGGTTTCAGTTGAATGAGGTACAGCATGGATGACTAGGTAGGCTCTTTAAAAGGGGTATCGCAATAGCAACAATGGGTAAACCAGTGATGGATGTCTCGCAATGTAATCTGACTAAAGGCT
>NZ_JADEXY010000247.1 GCF_015206885.1 Microcystis aeruginosa LEGE 91341
TCGTAGGTCTCGATGATCTTTTGTCGCAAGTCTAAAGAATAGGGCTTCATCGGGTCGTGGCTCCTGCCTAGGTCTATAATTTATTGTCCTCTTCTATTGTACCTCATGCAAGTGCATACCGCTATATATGAAAGTAGTGCCAGCATGATCCAGAAGCATTTGCAGGGTATTTGTAATTACTTTGAAAATCATACAACCAACGGATTAATTGAGGGAATGAATACCAAAATAAAGCTTATTAAAAGAATGAGTTATGGATTTACCAATTTTGAACATCTTCGACTTAAGCTGTTTGCTTGCTTTAATTCATAACAAAAATTAACACACGAAAACCAGAAGAGCCGAATATCTTCTGTGGAATTTTTCATCTGCTATATAATCATTTACAAGCCGAGGTTGTCATTGAACAGTAGGTATGATACAATAGGATGGAAGTTTGGGAAAGTATTGGGAACAAGGCGGGTTTCAGACACGTTATCGCACTGCTGTGACTTTAGCCGCCCAGTTTTATGGGGGGAAGGCTAAAACCTTATTTACTGCCTAACCCTCTAAACAGTAACCACGATTGTTAGAAAAAATTCTTGAATTTTTTTTCTAGAAAGCTTTTGAGTTACTAAAAAGCCCATATATTCCAATAAACATAAACATAGAAACCTTAGAGGATTTAAGTCATGTTCAAAAATATTATTCAGGAGACTTTTAAATACCTGGGATACAAAATAGTCAAAAATAGTGATCCTGTTTTTCACTTTCACTCAAATGCTTATTTAAGGCATAATGCAAGACGACTTGAACATTTGGCCAGCCTTAACATACCCGTAAGAGGTATGTCAGTACTTGAAGTGGGAGCAGGGATAGGTGATCACTCTCATTACTATCTAGACAGAGAGTGCCAAATTACGATAACAGAAACAAGAGAAGATAATCTAGATTATCTTCTCTTGCGTTACCCTGGAGTTAATATCTTGAGATTAGATTTGGATTCTCCTCAACCACTTGAAAATAGTCCATTTGATATAGTTCATTGCTATGGATTACTCTACCATTTGAAAAATCCTGATTTGACCTTGGATTTTCTAAGTCAATCTTGTCAAAAAATTCTTTTTTTAGAAACTTGTGTTTCTTTTGGTGATAATGAACAGATAAATCCTGTCAAAGAAATACAAGCTAACCCTACTCAGGCTTTTTCTGGTGTGGGATGTCGTCCAACACGACGATGGATATTTTCTCGTTTACAAAATCATTTTGATTATGTCTACATCCCTAGAACACAACCTAATCATGAGGAATTTCCTCTAGACTGGAGTCATCCAGAAAAACATCAAGGTTTGAGTCGTTCTATATTTATTGCTTCAAGGACTAAACTTGACAATGAAATATTGACAGATGAACTTATACAGCACCAAGTAAGACATAACTGACATTGCATGAACAACCTAAAATTTTTTTCAAAGAAGGGTAACAAGAGCGATCACCCGCAGATTAAGATTAGATCAAAATCTTTTTCGGCAAAATCAGCTTAAATTAGAAGCGGCAAAAGCCAAAAGTCAAGAGTTGGTGGATGTGATGCCAGGAATCAATCTGCCAATGGTAATTCGCCCAGATATGTACTTTAAAATTGGCTATACTAAATATATATTTGAACCTGAATCACTTGATTTCATCCGCGATCATCTCAAACCTGGACAAACTTTTCTGGATATTGGTGCTAACGTTGGTTACTTCTCACTGTTTTGCTCTAAAATATAGCGTTGCCTAAGCTAGTGAGGTACACCTATTTTTCTTTCCTTTTGCCTAAAACCCATAACTTTTGTACCTCAGCAGACTGAAAAACGCTATAGTAACTCCAAGCGGTTGTGTTATAGCTTTTGAACCGGGAGACTTTGCCTTCAATCTACTGAAAAAAAATAAGGAGTTGAACAAATTTAATAACCTTGAAATACATCAGGCAGGTTTTGGAGAAAAAGATGAGATTGTAGAATTCCAGGTAATGATTCGGTAGTAGTGGCGTAGCTCTCTTGCTTACCTGGTATGAATTGTGTAAAATATTTATTAATAAAAATAATTGGCTCTTCTGGTTTTCGTGTGTTAATTTTTGTTATGAATTAAAGCAAGCAAACAGCTTAAGTCGAAGATGTTCAAAATTGGTAAATCCATAACTCATTCTTTTAATAAGCTTTATTTTGGTATTCAT
>NZ_JADEXY010000248.1 GCF_015206885.1 Microcystis aeruginosa LEGE 91341
CCCCATCACCCCATCACCCTGTCCCCACGAAAAACTTTTTCAGCAGACCCTAGTTAAGAACAGCGGAAAGGCAAATGCTGACGCAGCACATCCCAGCGCGAACAATCCCAATAATCGATATGAGAAATAATCAGATTATTGTCATCGAGAGTTAATTCACTGCGTCCAGAAATAGCGATGGGAGGCCGCCAAGGTAAAGGGGTTGTCCAGTGCAATGTCCAACGGGTATTAATAATATTTCCCTGCTGTTCAATTGCGTGGACATCCATCTTGATAGCTTGGAACCATTGACTCATAAAACCAATCATTTCCCGATAGCGTTTAATCCCCCGAAATTGATTGAGAGGGTCCTTAAAATAAACGTTATCAGCATAAATGTCATAGGTTTGATCGAGGGGAAATCTCTGATAATCTTGCTGCAAAATAGCGATAATATCCATAAAATAAGTAATTAGTTATAATTAAATTGAAGATAGATTTTGCCTTTGATCCCCCCTGCCCCCCTTGATAAGGGGGGTGCCGATAGGCGGGGGGATCCACCTGAATAAGAGGTGTCACTGTTAACTATTAAGTACCTAAGCAAAATTAGTTACACATATTTAACAACCTCTTGCCTATTTCCTTTTGCCTCTCCTAACCAAGAAATTAGTTTTGCCCCACTACTTAAAAGCTCACTCCCGTCAAACTAAAGGGACGGACTTCGGTAATTTTAACCTTAACAAATTTGCCGCGCAATTCCTCAATATTTCCCGTAAAGAAAGTTAAGCGATTGCCTCTAGTTCTTCCCATAACTTGACTAGCATCTTTAGGGTTAACGTCTTCCACTAAAATTTCCTCAATTCTGCCTAAATATCTTTGGGAACGTTCAGCAGCTTTTGTCGCCACTAAATGATTTAATCTTTGTAAGCGATCGCTTTTTACCTGCTCACTTAATTGATTATCCCAAATAGCGGCCGGAGTGCCGGGACGGGGAGAATAGGCCGCCGTATTTAATTGATCAAAACCAATCTCATCGACTAATTTTAAAGTATTCTCGAACTGTGCCTCTGTTTCTCCGGGGAATCCGACAATCGCATCGGCACTAATGGCAGCATCCGGCATTAAATTGCGAATATTAGCAATAATCTGTCGGTATTTTTCGTGAGTATAGCCCCGTTTCATAGCCTTGAGGATATCATTATCCCCTGATTGAAAAGGGATATGAAAATGTTCACAAACTTTAGGTAATTCCTGACAAGCTTTAATCAAACGTTCGGTAAAATAGCGGGGGTGACTGGTGGCAAAACGGAGACGTTCAATGCCGGCCACATCATGAATGTAGTAGAGTAAATCGGTGAAATTGTGCAAATGTCGGCCGCTTGCCGTCACTCCGGGTAAATCCCGTCCGTAGGCATCGATATTTTGACCTAAAAGGGTGATTTCTTGATAACCCTGTTGTCCTAATTGTTCCATTTCTGCTCGAATTGCCGCAGGAGTGCGAGATTGTTCCACCCCGCGCACCCCCGGAACCACACAATAGGTACAGCGTTCATTACAACCATAGATGACGTTCACCCAAGCGGTAATATTACTATCCCGGCGCGGTTTGGTGATATCTTCCATGATGTGGATGGGTTCGGTGGCCACCACCTGGGAACCGTCAAAAACCTGTTGTAATAAGTCTCCCAAGCGATTTGCGTGTTGGGGACCGATAATTAAATCCACTTCGGGAACCCGTCTTAACAATTGTTCCCCTTCCTGTTGGGCCACGCAGCCAGCGACAACTAAAGTAAGATCAGGTTGAGTTTGTTTGCGTTTAGCCTGTCTGCCGAGATAGGAATATACCTTCTGTTCGGCATTATCGCGAATTGTACAGGTATTGTAGAGGATTAAATCGGCTTCGTTGGCATCCTCAGACCATTGAAACCCCAAATCTTCTAAAATACCCGCCATGCGTTCGGAGTCAGCTTTATTCATCTGACAACCAAAGGTGGTGATATGGTAACGACGTGGGGACTTATTCATGATGCTGGCTACAGAAACAAGAGTGCAGGTTTCTATTTTAGGCTATTTATTCTCTGACTTGAAAGAAGCGGTCGGCGGTCGGCAGGATTCAGGAGTCAGGATTCAGGATTCAGGATTCAGGAGACAGCAGATTATTTTTATTTATTGTCCCCGCACTCCACACCCCACTTCCCCAC
>NZ_JADEXY010000249.1 GCF_015206885.1 Microcystis aeruginosa LEGE 91341
CTTCTCCACTTCCCCACTTCCCCATTTCCCCACTTCCCCATTTCATAATTCATAATTCATAATTTATAATTCCTACACCCCAGACACAACTATGGAGATGGCACTGTCAGCATTAATTATTCTCGATCGAGCCACAAGTATTAAAATTTAGGAGACACTAGAATACACTGACAGTTAACGTGGCTAAAAACACGCTATTTTAATAACCTATACTAACCGCGCTTTAGGAGTAAGCAGTTTTCATGGACTCCGTGATAAACCTCCAATGTCAAAACTTAACCTGTCTATCCCCGAACGCTCTCACTAATAGATTCTGTGAAAAATGCGGCACTCCTTTAGTTAAGCGCTATTTATGGATGATGGGTGATTGGGTGAGAAACTATTATCGTGCGGGTGAGCTAATTGATAATCGTTATTTGGTCAAACAACCACAAATTGTTCTTGATACTAAACCCGCGCAAGCACCCCAAGCACCAGAAGAACCTCCTAGCTGGGTTTCCCTCTACCTAAAATTGTTACCCTTCCATCTCCATATTCCCCAAGTCTATGGCTATATTGCCAGTCCCGACGAACGCTTAAATATGGACATCTGGCTGTTAGAATACGGCACAATTCCCCTCGATGAAACGGGAGAATTAATTTATCCAGAACTATTGCCCACTCTGGCCGAGGTTTGGTCGCAAGCTTCCGATTTAAGACAAATTCACTGGTTATGGCAAATGGCCAAACTCTGGCATCCCCTCCAGAAAAAAGCTGTGGTTTCTAGTCTGCTTAACCCTTTTCTGACGAGAGTGAATAATCAGCTGCTGCAATTGCTAGAATTAAGCAAAGACGAGGCCGCCGCTCCCAATTTACGAGATTTAGGGGCTTTCTGGGCTGGTCTGATCCCGACGGCAGCTGCTAATATTCAAGATTTTCTCACATCCCTAACCCAAGAACTAGAATCCGGTGATCTTGATCGCCCAGAGTCCCTGATCACGATCCTCGATTATGCACTACAGCACTACGGTGCAGGTCAAGAACGCACCTATGAGATTTTTACCTGCACCGATACAGGTCCACTGCGGGAACACAACGAGGATGCCTGTTATCCCCCAGCTAATCAGGCCATAACCCTGTCTAATGGTCAAAATCCCTTCGACAAAGCTCAGGGCAAGCCCCTGGCGATTGTCTGTGATGGCATCGGTGGTCAGGAAGGGGGCGAAATCGCTGCTCAATTGGCGATCGAAACCCTGCCTAGGGAAATTAATCCCAGTCCCACCACTGATAGGGAAGTCTATCCCGATAGTTACAGTCTTGTCCTCGAACAGGCGATTCGTGTCACCAATGATCTGATCAGTCAACGCAACGATCAGGAGTCAAGACAAGATCGCCGGCGCATGGGTACGACTCTAGTTATGGCCTTTGGCCATGCCGAGGAAATGTATGCAGCCCATGTGGGGGATTCCCGTATCTATTGGATTACCCCCCAAGGTTGTCATCAAGTGACGGTAGATGATGATCTCGCTTCTAGGGAAGTGAAATTAGGCTATCTCCTCTATCGTGATGCGATACAGTATCCCAACGCGGGGGCTTTGGTGCAAGCTTTGGGCATGGGTAGCGCCACTAATCTCCATCCCACGGTTCAGAGGTTGATTGTTGATCAAGACTGTGTTTTTCTGCTCTGTTCCGATGGTTTAAGTGATTATGATCGGGTAGAACAATACTGGGACAGTGAAATTCTGCCCCTTTTGCGAGGAGAGAAAACCGTGACGGCCGTGGGGGAAAGTTTATTACAACTAGCTAACCAGAAAAACGGTCACGATAACTCCACTATCGCCCTAGTTTATTGTCGGGTAGTTCCTGCGGCTGAAACTGTCAGTCCTTTAATTTATGCTGAGGCCAAGGAACGAATTATTCCCTATCTTAATGACCAAGATTTTGATCACAACGGGGACACCGACCCCGGGGAAGAAGTGGTAACGGCAATACCCACTCCCCCCCCCGCATCTTCCTGTCTCTTATACACATCT
>NZ_JADEXY010000250.1 GCF_015206885.1 Microcystis aeruginosa LEGE 91341
TCCCCACTTCCCCACTTCCCCACTTCCCTACTTCCCTACTACCCCACTTCCCCACTTCCCCACAACCAAAACCCACTATGATAACTGCTATATGAGTAAATCAAAGGAAAAAAACCGGATTGCCTATCAGGAATTTGGAGATCAAAGTAATTCTCAAGCTTTTGAGCGTTCCATTCCTGAATTACCCCCAAATCAGCAGAATTTGCGAGTACAAACCTCCCGCTCCGGTCGTGCGGGAAAAACCGTTACCATAGTTACAGGTTTTCAATGCCAAACCGAAACTCTGACGAAATTATTAAAACAGTTAAAAACTGCTTGCGGGACGGGTGGTACAGTTAAAGAAAATACCATTGAGATCCAAGGAGATAATCGCCAAAAAATACTACAAATTCTCATTGAATCGGGTTACAAAGCCAAAATTAGCGGAGGATAGCTAAAAATCATGATTCCCTCTTGGTTGCTTATCGGTGTCGTGGGATTTTTGGTAGCGTTAGCTGGGGGATTACTCAATTCTCGCGATGTACGTTGGTTTGCGCGCTTGCGTCGTCCCGATTGGTTAACCTTTGAAAGATTAATCCCTCTTATCTGGACAATTATCTATATTTGTGGCGCAATTTCTGCTTATTTAGTCTGGGAAGCTCAACCGGCTAATCGCTGGTTTTTGATGGCTTTTTATCTGTTGGTGGAATTGACTATTACTGCCTATACTCCCGTCACCTGTAAACTACGCAGTCTCAAAGCGGGAACGATTATCGGAGGTACGGGTTTTTTCTTGGGTTGTCTTCTGGCGCTCTTGGTTTTCCCTGTTTCTTCTTGGGGGGGTATCCTACTCCTACCTTACCTGATCTGGAGTCCGATCGGTACCTATGTGACTTGGGAAATGAGCCATCTCAATCCTCGGGATATCTAGACAGATAAAGTGGGGTGGGTTAAAAATTAACCCATCCCACAGATATTATTGCCATCTACCAACTTAAAAATCTAGACTGTTTTTTCTGCTCTAACTCGCTCTACCTTTACTTTGGCAGAAATGAAGCAATTAAGGAAGTTAGGGACCTCCTGACGACAGTGAGGACAATACCAGTAGGCACGACTAGCCACAAGGTGACGAAGGGTAATTCCCGAACATATAGGGCAGCTGTGCATGGATTGTTAGCAGGATTTTAAAAGCTTTTAAAATTGTCCCACCTCCTAAAATAATCTTAAACAAAACTGCCGCTCTTTAAATCTAACTTGAGGTAGAAACCTAGTGTTTCTTTCGATAGATTTCCCAGAAAATATCTAGGGATGAGGACGGAAAAGATGGGAATGTTGCGGGTGATAAAGTTGCGATCGAGTTCCTGTAATCTGGTTTAAAGCGGGACTAATAAGATAAAGGGTAGTTCTAGTTAGATTTTCCCGATGGGTTAGTTGGGCCATCTCTGATAGGGGGACAACCCAGATTTTTTCGTCGGGCCAACCGAGACGGAAACAAACGGCCACCTGTTGCTCTGGCTGGTAGTATCGTAGGAGTTTTTCCTGGGCTTTGTCAACGTGACGGGCGGCTAAATATAGGCATAAACTGGCTTTATGAGCGGCTAAAGAGGCTAATTCTTCACTTTCTGGCATGGGAGAGGCTTTTCCTTCCACCCGGGTTAGAATAATTGTCTGGACTAATTCCGGAATCGTTAATTCTAGGGCCAATTTGGCCGCTAATCCTTGAAAGGCACTAATTCCGGGGATTAGCTGAAAGGGGATATCTGCTGCTGTCAAAAGCTCAATTTGTTCTTGGATGGCACTATAGAGACTTAAATCCCCCGATTGCAGTCGCACCACCGCTAAACCCCGACGCACGCGATCGATCATTAAAGGGATAATTTCCTCTAGGGTGATGCTACTGGTGGGAATTAACTCGGCATCTTTAGGAGTGTCCTCAAGAATCTGTTTGGGGACGAGGGAATCAGCAAAGACGATAACATCGGCTTTTTGGAGAATTTTATAGGCTTTTACCGTCAATAATTCCGGATCTCCGGGTCCCGCACCAATAAAATAGACGGCCGGGGGGAGAGGAGAGGAGTCAATTAAAGTCATACTAAATCCTGTTTAAAAGGGGTGTGGGATGTGGG
>NZ_JADEXY010000251.1 GCF_015206885.1 Microcystis aeruginosa LEGE 91341
GTGCAGATCCCCCCTTAGTCCCCCCTTGATAAGGGGGGTGCCGATCCCCCCTGCCCCCCTTGATAAGGGGGGTGCAGATCCCCCCTTAGTCCCCCCTTGATAAGGGGGGCATCTGATAGTTTTTAACGCCTACCTACTTAACAGTTTCTGGTTAAACTTTCGATAAGTTTTTCAAGGTCATCATGCAGTGGCCGAAGCCGACCGATTCGAGTCCCCCTAGATAAATATCCCCTGTTTTATCTTGTTCCAGTGGTTTCCAGTTGTCCCAAACGTTATCATCGATCGGTTTAAGGGCAAGGGGAAAAGCGAGGATCGTTCCTTCTGGTATTGCCTCGACATTAAAAAAAGCTTTATTAGCCGCCACTTTCCGCCCCTCTTCTAACTGCACGCGACTTTGACGATAGAGAGCCATATCGTGGATCATACCCATATCATTGTCATCGACCACCACGGCGGGCAGGTTTTTGAGGGGAAACCAGGGTGTTAGATCCCAATTCGGGTAACTCACCGTGATAAACCCCAAGTTGAAGAAAAGTACGGGGTCAGAGTTGTTTTTGGAACGGGTTGTTAGAGTTTGCGAGCCGGTGTACGCGGGGGGGATGTCTGCCTTCACGTCGGCAATGCGTTGGTAGCGTTGCAGTAAACTCGAACAACTAACCCAAACGATCGGTTGTCCGGGGCAGAAAACTGGCAGCCAGACGATCGAGGCGTGTTCTGGTTTGATAATCGATTCGTAATCGTAGTTTTCCTGTCGGTTTTTTTCCGCACCGCGGCCGTACCAGCGTTCCACTTCTTGTAACGCGCTCGTTTTGGCCTGTTCCGGGGATTGCCCTTGCTTCTTGTATTGGCTTGTTAAACGGGCTAACATATCGGAGCGGAGACGACCGCGTAGGGAACTACTGGGGATTATGCCTGTTTGGGTGAACTGATCGCGAAAGATCAGGTTAAGGTTGCCGCTTTCTTCTCCGGCGGCGGCTCCCAGATGGAGTGGGGCAAGGGTTTCAATGATGCCGTAGGCTTTTAGATACATTCAATTCAATCCTTTTATTGTGAGCGGTAGAGATAGTCCACAGCCGATATGTTTGAGGGGAAACCCCTCTCTAGGAAACCAGTCTTCCGGCCAGTCCCACCACGATCGCCCGATCGGTTCTTCCAGCACATACACGCTTCCCGAAGGAACGGAATACCTACCCCGTCCCAAGCGTCCACCTAAACCGTAACGGTAGGGGATGGGTTTGTCGGTGAGCAGCAGTTGAACTGAGGGGAAATCGGGTTGTTCGGGAATTCGGGAGGAAAATCGTTTCGATCCCCAGATGGCCGGAGTAATCGTCGCAAAGGCCTGTTCGATTGGCTGTCTCAGCAATTGATAGATGGCCCAATCGGGTTTAATCTCAACGCTCTCGATCTCGACTAGATGATTTTCTCCGCCGAATTTATACCATCCCGGATCGAGGGGATGGGTGGCCAGATAGATCAAACAGGTTTCCTCCTTCATCTGCACGGCGTATTCTAAAAACAGACCGTCCTTCTCGACGGCACAGCGTCGATCGATCTCTAGCTTGGGATGTAGGATCGGGGTAAATTCCCACGGCGAGAGTTCCGCAAATCCGTTGTCGGCGATGTATTGCGCCGATTTTGTCCAATCTTCACTAGAAATCCAGGAAAATTCGGGTTCTATTGAGTCCTTGTCGCAATCTCGCTCCCAGACGACTTGTCGATCGGGTGCAGCTATGATTCGCCATTCGTCGGAGTCGTCGGTGGCGATTATTTTCGTGCGGGGAATCGGGATATAGACGTTACGAAGACTATCGGTTTTGGCCCAGAAGGGGCCAGCGATGAAGAGGTTGTCTCTTAATTCCCGATGGCTATACTGATGGGTCGTTTTATTGGCGCTGAAAAATAGTCCGGATAAGGTGGCGGCATCGGGGGGAAATTTAGAGCCAGAACGTCCGACAAGGTTTTCTGGGGAGAGGAACGCGCCGGAACTACCGTACATCATGCCGAGGGGTTTAATGATGATGAGATGGGAAAACATAAGTAGGGTCTGCTGAAAAAGGTTTTCCTGGGGGCAGGGTGTGGGG
>NZ_JADEXY010000252.1 GCF_015206885.1 Microcystis aeruginosa LEGE 91341
TTCTGGAATTATGTTAAATTCTTGACTGAGCCTGTGCCGACCCTTCGACTTGGCTCAGGGCAAGTTATTTTTAGCAAACTCTCCTAGCTCTCTATAACCTGAGTATCCTAGCATTGTTCCCAGTATTATTACTACTAATACTATCCATAAAGGGTGTCTTTTTCCTTTATCTTTCCGAAAGTCCTTGACTTGTTTCAGTTTTTCTATTAAGCTCAACATATCTTTAAAAAGTTGGCGGTCACTTCTCATTTTACCTGACAGTGATCGCTTTTACTTTTGATATTCTGATGGGAGAATGAAACAGCCCTACTTAATAAGGGGGGTGCTGATGGGTTTCAGTGGGTATTAATGGGGTTCATTATAAACAAATTAATCAATATTATTTATAAAGTTTTCTTAACTTTTTTTGTATCAAATTTACTTGAACGGGAGCATTAAATACTTATAATTGAGTTTGTGTAAAACACTTTTGCAATTATGGAATTGACCAGATCTAGCCAAGAATTTAGCTTAAGCTTATTCTTTTGGATATAAACTTGATTCTAGAAAAACTATTGGTAATCAGAAAATGCTGACTTCATCGCCTCCCAATCTCTCGCAACTTGCCCTTTTATTTCTCAAAATCGGCATTATCGGTTTTGGTGGTCCGGCTGCCCATATCGCTTTAATGGAGGAAGAAGTGGTTAAGCGTCGTGGTTGGATGACTAAGGAACGATTTCTCGATTTGGTGGGGGCCACTAATCTGATTCCCGGTCCTAATTCCACGGAAATGGCTATTCATATCGGTTATATTTTTGGTGGTTTAGCGGGTTTAATAATCACCGGGGTTTGTTTTATTACTCCTGCGGTGTTAATTACGGGTTTTCTAGCTTGGATTTATACTACCTACGGGACTTTACCCGATGTGGCTCCGATTTTTGCGGGGATTAAACCGGTAGTAATTGCGGTGATTTTTCAGGCACTCTGGCGCCTAGGTAAAAAGGCACTGAAAACCCGTCAATTACTGTTCATCGGATTGGGAGTTATCGGATTATTAATCTTAGGTTTAAATGAAATTATCGCTTTACTGTTGGGCGGAATTATCGGGATGTTTATCCTAAAAAAATTCGCTACTTTCCCCCTGATTGTGGCAGGAATAGGCGGTGCGACGGCGGTTGCTACTCCTAGCAACATCCCACCGACATTAACAGGATTAGGGCTATTTTTTCTCAAGGTGGGTAGTGTTTTATTTGGTAGTGGTTATGTGTTAGTTGCCTTTTTAGAAGCGGATTTAGTGCAGGGGAAAGGATGGTTAACCCGACAACAATTATTAGATGCTATTGCTATCGGTCAATTTACCCCCGGTCCGGTGTTATCTACAGCCACTTTTATCGGTTATCAAATATTAGGAGTATCGGGGGCAATTGTGGCGACTCTAGCGATTTTCTTTCCTTCTTTTATCTTTGTTTTATTACTTAATCCTCTTATTCCTAAACTGAGACAATCCGCTTGGGCGGGTGCTTTTTTAGATGCAATTAATGCTAGTGCTGTGGCTTTAATGGTAGCGGTAATTTTTAATTTAGCCCTAGCTACTTGGTTACAACCCTACGGGAATTTACCTTTTAATTTATTGGCTATCATTCTATCTCTTGTCTCTGGTATTCTTTTACTACGTTTTCAAGTTAATTCTACTTGGTTAATTCTTGCTGGTGCGCTCATTGGTTTACTATTAAAACAATTAGGTTAGGGGGAAATAAGTAAATGGTTCTAATTAAATATAGCGTTTTTCAGTCTCCTGATGTACAAAAGTTCTGGGTTTTAGGCAAAAGGCAAGAGGCAAAAGGCAAAGGGGAAGAAAAATAGGTGTACCTCACTAGCTTAGGAAACGCTATATTAAGATAGATTTGGCCTTTGATACCCCCTTAATCCCCCTTAATAAGGGGGCGCTGATCCCTGACAGGTGTAGGTATTTTACAACCAAGAGGAAGGGGAGTAGTAAAAAGCATCAACGGGGGTGGGAGAGAAAGAACTCCAACGATGAAGGTGAATCGACAAACCTTTCAGTAAATCAGCAACTAGG
>NZ_JADEXY010000013.1 GCF_015206885.1 Microcystis aeruginosa LEGE 91341
ACTTTTCAGTTATCAGTAAACAGTAAACAGTAATCAGTGAACTGAAAACTCACATCTGATAACTGATAACTGATAACTGATAACTGACTCCAGCAACAAACTTTTTGCCGCAAACCTTACTTATAAGCAGCAATACACTGTTCAACTAAAGCATTTACTGCGTCCACATCTTTCCAACCGAGAATTTCTGTGACTTTTTTCTCTAGATTCTTATAGGTTTTGAAAAACTCGGCGATTTCTTCCAAGCGATGGGGAGAGACATCTTTGAGAGATTTTACCTCTGCATAACGGGGATCTTTAGCGGGAACACAGAGAATTTTTTCATCGCGATCACCACCATCGATCATTTCTAGCATACCAATGGGACGCGCCGTAATCACACAGCCGGGGAAAGTAGGCTGATCCATGATCACCATACCATCTAAAGGATCGCCATCATCGGCGAGGGTATTGGGAACAAAACCATAATCACAGGGATATTGTACCGAAGAATATAGAACGCGATCGAGAGCAAAGGCGTTTAAATCCTTATCAAACTCGTATTTATTCTTACTACCGGCGGTGATTTCCACTAAAACGTTAATTAAACCGGGTTTCGGTTGGGCAGGAATGCGCGATAAATCCACAAGCTTTCTCCAAATACAAGACAATAGCGCCTTTAGAGTCACCTAAAAGCGCAAGGGAAATTAAAAGACACTTTGATTAACTCCGATCCAAATTTTACCCATAAGGGGGATCGGGACGAAGAAAAAAATTTTTATCTTGGCAATCGTCTATCTCAATTCTGTCACCTCATTTGCCTCGTTAGGGAGTAGGATGTGTTACCGGTAAGGGGTTCTTCGGTATAGTTAGGCGTGGAGTTATATCCAATCGCTAACAAGGGTAACGTTAGGGTCAGAATTGCGATCATGGTTCCGAGTAAATTGGCCCACCTATGACTAGGAGGTTCGGAAGTCTTCCCTGACGGGTTGCTTGATTCCATAAAGGGGTCGTGTTGAACTCGACAAGTAAAGAATACGAGAGATATATAGAGCAGTCAGCCATCGGCTTTGAGCTTTTGGCAAATTACTGCTATTTTTTGCCTTTGGGCTTGGTTAACGTCTCGTTAAAAAGCGAAACATTAACAGCAATACTCTCCCTACTAATTATATTTTACCAATTCTTTTCCAAGAGTTCACTCTGATACTTTTCTTGACGATCTCTCCAGATCATAGTCTGTTGGTGTTTGTCCATGTCATACTAAATCAGTTTTTAATAACTGGATCTAGTATCAATCCACAAAAAAAATGTCTGAAAAGCCCAAATATTAAGCGATTCAAACATTTTCTCATTGCAATCGGAGGGTGATATTGACTTTATGTCTTAACTTCGAGCTTACGATAGAAACCTGGCTGTTAATGTAGCCTATTTAACCAAAATATCGATTTTTTGCTGATTTATCGGGATAGACAATCACCTTTTCTCAGAAATCATCCGAGTTTAGAGATAATTGGTTAGCTAATCTCCCCATAAGCAAGACTCCAGAGACTGGCAAGGCATCCTCAAGGCTTGATTTGTCCTTACTTGTCGTGGACAGCGATCAGGACAATTGGAGTTAATCTACCAATATTTACATCATAACTCGATCGAGGGAGAAAAGCCAAGAACCTGCGAGAAAACTGCCGATTTATCCCAGCCAATATTACTGATCAGATCGCCCCAGATGATGCCATCGGTCATTTTTCAGCGAGAAACCACCTCGCTAGAGGATTCCGATTCTAGGGGGAGAGAGGGTTTAATTATCCCGTATTTTGTCTCCTCCGGTGTCACCTGACGGATAACCTCCAAAGCTTCCTTAATCATTACTGCCATGGGAACCGCGACAATCACCCCCAGTAAACCGCCCACTCGCGCCCCTGTCAAGACCGAAACCAACACCCAAAAGGGATTTAACCCGGTGACACTGCCCAAAATCCGGGGAGCAATGCCGTTTTCGACAATTTGCTGCACCACTACAGCTACGGCTAAAACTTGCAGAGCTAAACCAATATCGCGCAAAGCTAGTAAAGCTGTCACTGTCACAATGCCTACGGTTCCTCCAAAAGGGATTAAGGCCATGGTACCAATCAAGAGGCCGAATAGAAGACCAAAAGGAACTTTAATCGATAAAAATGCCGTGACTAATCCCAGGGCCATGCAGGTGGCACAAATCACCTGGCCGACAAAGTAATTCTGAAAACTTAAGCGTAGGGTTAGGGAAAAGGGTTGTTGGACGGGTTTGGGCAACCATTGGATAATGCTCCTCCAGATATCGGGACTGTGGAGAAGTAGATAAAAGGTGAGGATAATGGTTAGCAGCACATCAAGCACCCGCACCACGGTAAAAACGGTGAGATTAAGGGCTAAATTAACGCTTCTTCCCGCTAAAATTTGCAATTCTGCCCCTAAACGACTGTTAAACTGGGCGATAACACCATCGAAACTGATCGGAATCGGTAGATTCATCGTGTCGATTTTGGTATCTAGTTGCATCAGTTGGCGCTGTCCCGAGTCTAACCATTCTGGCAATCTGTTGACAAATTGCTGCGCTTGGGTGAAGACCAAGGGAACTAGGGTGATTCCCACGGCCACAAAAATTAAAATCGTGATCAGGGAAACCACGATCGCAGCTAAACCCCGTTTTAATCCCTGACGTTCCAACCAAGTCACTGGATAACCCAAGAGAAAAGATAGAACGGCCGCTATCAGTAAAATAACAAATAAAGATTCAAAATAGCCAAAAATTGCCGATAATGCCCAGGCATTCAGAACTATAAGTGGTGCAGCTAGAGCAATCACCAGTAAGCGAGATAGGGAATTCAGGGATTGCCACCACGTCTGAACCCAATTGCGTTTCGGGGGAACGACTTTAACTTCCACCATGAAGCCTCTTAAAGGGTTTGTTTCAATACTTGTATTCTGACAGATCGAAGCCTAACCCGCTAACTTAACCGGGGGAAGTGGGGTAGTGGGGATTATGAATTATAAATTATGAATTATGAATTGGGAAGGGGGGTAGTGGGGTAGTGGAGCATTTGGCTGAAATTTCCCTAAACCCCTAAATCCCTATCACCCTATCTCCCGACTCCTGAATTCTGACTCCGCGAGAGATTAACTTGCTTGGAAGGAGACAAAACCCGATAACTCGCGAAAACGGATCTCATCGCGGTGGGGATCAGAGCGACTAACTTGTACTTGAAAGCGATCGCCTAAAGATACCGATCGCTCAAAACGATGGGGTAATTCTAACCCCAATTCCTCCAATAAAATCAAGCCTAAATTTTCCTCTTCCCGCAGCCAGCGTAAAACCAAAGCTTGCCAGACTTGATCTCCCTGTCGTCGCAAAAATTCCAAACTCCAATAACGATTAGTTTGTCGTTCCACCGAGGTGGCTTCCACGGCCGAACTAGCGACACTATAGAGAATTTCCTGCATTCTATCCCGGGTAAAAGGCAGTTGATCGCCCCGAAGATGGGCTTTTAGTTGAAAATGGGTCAAAAGGTCAGTATAACGGCGAATTGGCGAAGTTACTTGGGAATAGGTATTCAATCCCAGACTAGCATGACGGTTAGGAATAGTCGTCATCTCACTGCGCGGCATACAGCGACGCAAGGCACAGGAACGCACCGGGCCCGCAGGTAGTAAAATTAACTCCTCATCGGGGGGTAATTCCGGTTGTGGTTGTCCGCGGAAAGGCACGGGTATCCCGTGTTCCTGACAGTAGCGACCGGCGATTTCTCCGGCTAAAATCATCATTTCCGCCACTAATTGCCGAGATGGGGAAACTTCCTGCAATTCTATGGTAATTTCGTCGTTAGCCTTCACCTTAATAGATGATTCTGGCATTTGGATGTTAATCGATCCCTGAGATTTGCGCCATGCGTGGCGTTGTTTGGCCCAACGGTTGAGAATCTTCACTTCCGGTTCATGCTGCAGATCCAGATGTAACATTTCGTCCACATCTTCGTAGGTGAGGCGATAGGTGGGTTTAATTGTACTAGGATGGATCCGATAATCGGCGATCGCTCCCGTTTCATCGAGGATTACCCCAAAACTCAATGCGGGACAAAGTTTACCCTGTACCAAACTCATTGGACCGGCGGCCAATTCTAGGGGAAACATGGGAACCATTCCCGTGGGAAGATAGAGACTGGTACTGCGACGACGCGCTTCTAGGTCTAATTCATCATCGGGAAGCACTAAACGGCTAGGATCGGCAATATGGATCCAGAGACGATGACCACCATCCGCGAGCATTTCTACCGATAATCCGTCATCGATTTCCTCGGTACTTTCATCGTCGATGGTATAAATTTTTTGGTGGGTTAAATCGAGACGATTGTTGACATCCGCATCCGCAGGGGGATTGAGTAAATTAAGACGCGTCACATCAAGTACCTTTTTCGAGAATTGAACAGGGTAGGAACTGCGTCGCAGGAAAAGGTTTTCGTGACTACTCCACCATTTCAAATCGACTAACAATTCAAAAGCGGCCTCGGGGGTTTGGGAACGGCCCAGCAGGGAGAGTATGTCGATGGCTGCTGGATATTTTTGTTCGGGTTGGAGGATAAATTTTTCTAGAGATTCCAGACGAATTCGATCGCTTTCTGACCATTCTACCGTTTCACCGGCCAGGGCCTGTTGGAGACGTTGGAGAAATTGGCCTTTTTCCCGTTGACGCTGTTGTTCCACCTCTAGCTGGTGTTTGATTTCCTCTACCTGATTTTCTGAGCGGGCCTCGTAACCATCCCCTTTATTTTTAAAATAAACTTTATCATCACTCAAGAGACAATGGGCCGCATAGCAAAACTGCGGACCGCGATCGGAAAAGAGGATCTCGGCCATGGTTTCGGGAGTGACTAACTGATTTTCCCCGGCTAATAATTCCCAGGCCACTTCTAAACCACTAGGATCTAGATAGGGTTGGACTTCCCGCAGAAAATTTCCGATCTCTTTATAGTTGGATGGACCTGCTTTGATAATGTAATCGAAGCGTTGGGGACGCAGTTTATGCGGGTTTCCCCCTTGATCGATGACGATCCAATCTTTTTTCCCTTCTGGGCGATCGATCACCCCTAAGCGCCTTTCTCCTTGCACCCGAAATTCTACCAGCGTTCCCTTTTCCACTGCTTCCCCTTACTGCCTATCTATTTTGTCTATTTTCTATCATCCTCGATCGATTACTCAATCGGCAAGAGCAATCATCAATCACCACCCACTAGATAGGTGTAACGTCGCAAACTGCGTTCATAATCCTGTAGGAGTAATTGGGATTCTTCCACAGTCATGCGATTTTCCTGCAAAGCTTGTTCACAACGAAGACGAATTCTTTCTAACAGATCTTCTGCGGAATACTGCACATAACTTAATACTTCCGTGATCGTATCTCCTTTGACTAGATACTCGATATCGTATCCCTTGGGACTCATCTGAATATGTACCACGTTAGTATCGCCAAAAAGATTATGTAAATTGCCCATAATCTCTTGATAAGCACCCACCAGAAACATTCCTAGATAATAGGGTTCTGGAGAATGTTTACCGTTTTTGTACTCCAACGGATGCAATTCTAAAACAGATTTTACGTCCCCGCGCAAATCGATAAACTGGGCAATTTTCCCATCACTATCACAGGTTAAATCGGCGATAATTCCTCTTTGGGTAGGTTCTCGATCGAGACGATGGATCGGCATAATTGGGAATAGTTGATCGATCGCCCAACTATCGGGAACTGACTGAAAAACCGAGAGATTGGCATAATAAATTGAGGCCATAATTTGCTCTAAGTCTTCCAAGTCATCGGGAACATAATCCTCTTGTCGGGCCACTTGCAGAATTTTGTGACAACAAGCCCAGTACAATTGTTCGGCTCTAGCTCGTTCTTTGAGACTGAGATAACCGAAATTAAACAGACTAATTGCCTCCTCTTTGAACTGTCCCGCATCGTGATAAGCTTCCTGATAATTGCGCTCATCGATACCCGTGTAGGTTTCCCAGAGATTACGGAGGATAAGATGTTCTTTCCCATTGCAGGGATCGGGAGGGTTTTGGGGAACCTCGCTACTTCCCAAGATATCAAAGACTAACACCGATTGATGAGAAGCGATCGCCCGGCCACTTTCACTGATGAGAATTGGGGGTGAAATCTGAGCATCTTCACAAGCCTCCTTGACCTCAGCCACGATATCATTAGCATAATTCTGCATATTGTAGTTTTTTGAGGCGTAGAAGTTAGTTTTTGAGCCATCGTAATCGACCCCCAAACCACCTCCCACATCAAGATAGGTCATATTTGCCCCTAATTTTGCTAATTCCACATAAATCTGACTAGCTTCGCGAATGGCATCCTTAATGACGCTAATAGCGGAGATTTGCGACCCGATATGATAGTGCAGCAGTTGCAGACAATCTAACATTCCCGCTTGTTCTAATTCCGTCACCACCGTCAAGATTTCCGGGACGGTTAAACCGAATTTTGCCCGGTCTCCCGTGGAACATCCCCAACGGCCCACCCCTTTTGTCCCCAGTTTCGCACGCACTCCCAAATGAGGGGCAATTCCTAACTGACGACTGACGCGCAGGGTTAAATATAATTCTTCCAATTGTTCGATGACAATCAAAGGCCGATGACCGAGACGAGTGGTCAAAAGAGCAGTTTCCAGGTATTCTTTGTCCTTATAGCCGTTACAAATTAGTAATGGTTGTGTTTTGTCATTTTTGCCGCTTAAGGCTGGTTCTAGGGTAGCTAAAGCAATCATTAGCTCAGGTTTTGAACCAGCCTCCAACCCAAATTGATAGGGTTTACCAAAACGCACTAAAGACTCGACGATGTGACGGTGTTGATTGCACTTGATCGGATAGACACCGCGATAGACGTTGGGATAATTATAACGGGCGATCGCTCGGTTAAAACAGGCATTCAGGCGCTCGATCCGATCCTCGAGGATGTCACTAAACCGAATTAGCAAAGGTAAACCGATATTTCGCCGCTTAATCGCCGAAACTAACTCGTATAAGTCCAAAGAACCGCCCCTTTCTCCCTGGGGCGAAACGGTAATATTTCCTGCGGCATTAATCGAGAAATAGGGTTCTCCCCAGCCTTGGATGCGATAGAGATTTTCGCTATCTTCGATCGACCAATGTTTGACGGGGGCAACTTTTTCGAGGTTGTTACCGTCAGAAGGGGTCAGATCGAGTGGAGATAATTGCTTTTCTTGTTTCTTAAGTTGAGTTTTACCCGCCATTGTCTATCGATCGCTCCGTGTGAGACTCCGATCTTCTATCTTAAGTCAGACTTCCTGTCTGCGACCAAGATTCCGATCGTGATAGAATCTATTAGCCATCAGGAGACAGGAGACGGTCGCCAGGAGACAGAAGACAGAAGACAGGAGACAGGAGACAGGAGACAGGAGATTATTTGTATTTTCTCCCCACTTCCCACTTCATAATTCATAATTCATAATTCATAATTCCTTCTCCCCATCACCCCGTTCCCATGTTCCCTGCTACCAAAAATTTTATAGTGAACCGCTTATGCAATTATTAGACTCAAAAGGACGTTTATTCGGTAAATTTAGCTTGCTTGATATCGGAGCGGCCTTAGTAATTTTATTGACAATTATCGGTATTTTTGTTGTACCGGGGACGAGTGGTAAAAGTACGATCGCTCAAGTTACCAAAGAACCCATAGAAGTGGATGTTATTGTCCGGGGTTTAAGTGTTCTCAATCCCAATGCTTTGATTAATCAATTCAATACCGAGAAGAAAACTAATATTGTTATTCGTAATCAACCGGCCGGTCAAGTGGATATAAAAAATGTTAAAGCTTTATCGAGAAATGTCTTAGTTCCGCAGCCAGATGGTAGTGTAAAAGTCCTACCCGATCCCCGCACAGAAAACTATTCTCAAGATATGATTATGACTCTCAGTGGTCAAGCGGAAGTTACCGATACTGGTGCGGTTGTTGGTGGTCAAAAGGTGAAAATTGGCACTTTAATCGAGTTGGAAGGAGATAATTATAATTTCAACACCAGTGTTATCGATGTCCGTTTACCAAAAAGGTCTTAAGCAGTGACCAGTAATCAGTGACCAGTAATCAGTGACCAGTAATCAGTAATCAGTGACCAGTAATCAGTGACCAGTAATCATTGACCAGTAAACAGTAAAAAGACAGTAGGAAACTTCCATGTAACACTGCTCACTTGAAAACTCAAATCTGATAACTGATAACTTACCCACTGATAACTTACCCACTGATAACTGATAACTGATAAGAGGATTAACTGCTATTTATACACCGCCTTTAGCTCGTTTGATCGAGCAGTTACAAAAATTACCCGGAGTGGGACCCAAAAGCGCCCAACGTTTGGCCCTGTATATTCTCAAACGACCGGAACAAGATGCGATCGAATTGGCCCAGGCGATCGTAGCAGCTAAAAAACAAGTAGGATTATGTCAGGTTTGTTTTCATCTTTCGGCCGAACCGATCTGTGAAATTTGCCGCAATCCTAACCGAGAAACGGGGACTATCTGTGTGGTAGCTGACTCCAGAGATGTGATTGCTTTGGAGAAAACTAGGGAATATTCGGGCAAATATCACGTTTTAGGGGGTGTTATCTCACCGATGGATGGCATTGGACCGGATCAATTAAATATACAGTCTTTAGTCACCAGAGTCAGCCAGAAAAAAATTCAGGAAGTTATCTTAGCTATCAGTCCCAGTGTCGAAGGGGAAACCACGACTTTGTATATTGGGGGTTTACTAAAACCCTTCACTAAAGTTACCCGTATCGCTTTTGGGTTGCCCATGGGCGGCGATCTGGAATACGCTGATGAAGTAACTTTAGCGAGAGCTTTAGAAGGTCGTCGGGAATTATAGAGCAGGGTGTGAGGTTTTGATCAGTTGACTTTTTGGCGAATAATCGAGTATTTGTATCCGAAGATACAGTTTTATACTTCGTCTTATGATTAGTTGCAGAATTTGTAGCTGCAGAAATCTTTGGGGGGGAATCACCAGCAAATGCACGGGAGAAAGAGAGATCGCTGTTAAAGACTTTAAATGCTGTTCTAGAATCGCCATTTCGCCGAAACAGTCGCCGTTTCCCCAGATTTCCTAGTACAATTATTCGGCCCGACTACTCAAAGGGTTATTGAGATTGCCAGTGCCGGGACGTTTAACACTATGGGATTGTAGGAGTGAGATCGCCTGTTGATACTGGGGATCATCCTTAGTTCCCAGCAAAGAAGGATCATCGCGGAAGCGCAGCTGTTGTTCTTGGGTTAACTCGATCTGCACATCGGGTTTAATGCCTTTTTTGTAGATATTTTCGCCGTTGGGGGGATAATAACGGGCAATTGTCACCGCTAAACCGGAACCATCGGAGAGGGTGTGTACCGATTGGACGGTACTCTTGCCATAAGTCGATGTACCTACTAAAGTCGCCCGTCCATTTTCTTTTAGCGCTCCAGCGAGGATTTCGCTGGCACTCGCTGAACCTTTATTAACCAAGACTACTAGGGGTAAATCGGTAATAGCGGTGTTATTGGCGATAAATTGGCGATCTCCGCCCCGTCGATCAATGGTGCTAACGATTTTGCCCTGTTTCATCCACATCCGAGCGATATCGACACTAGCAAATAGTAAACCGCCGGGGTTGCCCCGCAGATCGAGAACATAGCCAGATATCTGTTGTTGACTTAATTCCTCGATCGCCTCTTTCATTTGTTCGGCTGCGTGGGAACTAAATTCATCCAGTTTGATATAACCAACTTTCACCCCACCTTCCTGTTTAAGGGTATAGCTAACGGAGGGGATTTCGATATCTACCCGGGTCAAAGTCACTTCAAATACCCCTTGATCGGGACGGGCAAGCTGTAAACTAACGCTAGTACCCACTTCTCCCTGTAGTGCCTCCATTGCCTGTTCTAAGGTCATTAAAGCGGTGGGTTTGCCATTAATTCTGATCAGGCGATCGCCGCTTTTCACTCCCGCTTCCTTGGCGGGGGATTTTTTCACCGTATCGACAACAACCAGATCGCTAGTGCGTTTATCGAGAGCTAAACGTACCCCAATTCCCGATAATTCTCCGGAAGTTTGACTGGTGAGGACAGAAAATTCCCTAGGAGTTAAAAAACGGGTATAAGTATCACCCAATTCCTTTAAAGCTTCGCGGATTGCTGTGTAAGCTTGTTGGGGATTAGTATAATTTCTGCTTAACAATTCTTGACGTTTTTTTTGCCAGTCAATTTGATGAAAACCACGATCTACAAATTCATTATTAACAATTTGCCAAACCTGGTCGATGACTGCTTTCGGGTTATCTTCTAGGGGTTTTTCCCCTTTGGCTGCGGGGGTGAAGACCATCAGGGAACTAACTGCTAGGGTAGCGATCGCACCTCCAGATAGGAGTTTCTGCACGGAAACGAACGAGGGACGCGACTGGTTCATAAAGACAAAGCCAAAATAAGATTGACGTTTCAATAAAGCCATTCAAAAAGCGGGAGCATTTTGCCTTCGAGGGAGGTGAGGAGCAGTGTTAACTACGACTTTCGTATAGATAAGGGAGTTCCTTGTCTGGCTCTAATATCCACTATAATTCTAGTTCTATAAAATCGAGCAATATCTGGCGATGAATTTTTCCTAAAGGACGAGTCTGATTAATCTTCTGGGAATAGTATTCCCCTTGACGGATGGCAGCCGGGGGTAATAATGCTAAATCTTGTCCTTCCGTTTGCACTAATTTTTCTAATTCCACGGTCAGGGGTACATGATAAAGATAACGAGAGAGATTATCATCGTTATAAGAGCGAAAATAGCGTAAACTAGGGGCTTCGTAGTTAATTTCTTCTTGTAACTCTCGTTTTAACCCTATTTCTGGACTTTCACCCGCTTCTAAGTGACCACCAAATAAACCCCACACCCCCGGATAGAGAATTGTCGGGATGTCGTCGCGCAACTGCATTAAAAAGCGACCGTCCTGTTCTAAAATCGCCAAAGCAACGAATATCATCAGTTATCAGTTATCAGTTATCAGTTATCAGTTATCAGTTATCAGTTATCGGTTATCGGTTATCGGTTATCGGTTTTTGGTATTTTCTTGGCAGGTTTTTAGAATAGCCCAAAGCATTTTCCCAATTTCCTCCGCGTCATCATTAATACTTTGAAAGGCTCTTTCCTCTATGTAATTCGTGTCTTTCAATAGAGACAGCCAATACTTTGTTTCTAGACATTCTTTATAAGCTATTGACATTTTAGCTCGAAAATCAGCTTGAGAAATAGCTCCATTAGCCTCGGCAATGTTAGCCCCGATTGAAGTGCCACTCCTTAATAGCTGTTTTGACAAAACATATTCTTGTTTAGTCTCACACAAATATTTATAGCCTTTAACAATCCTAATGGCAAATTTATAAGCTTTGTCATAAACTTTACTCTCCATCTGTTTACCCCGCTACTAATTACTGATTACTAATTACTGATTACTGATTACTGATTACTGATTACTGATTGCTATTTCTCGCTTTGTTTATGGGGTAAAAAGAAAGCATCGAGGGGATCTGGGATGGGTTTAACCACTGCGGGGGGTTTGGAGGGAATCGCTTCCGCGACGGGTTGCGCGGGGGGATTGGGTTTAACGGGGGTAACGACGGGAGTTTCTGGGGGTTTTGTTGCGGTTGCGGTGGGAATTGTCACCTGTCGGGGATTTTCCAGGGGTTTAGTGGAGACTGGGGGAGAATTATTTTCTGGGGGTTTAACTTCTGAGGTGGGGGAAGGTTTAATTTCCGGAGACGGGGAAGGAGTGGGAACTGAATTAACTGCTACTGCATCCATCTGTTCTAATTCCACCACATACACTTCGTTAACGGTTTGGGAACCCTGGGGAATAGCCTCAAAGTCAATTTTGCCCTTAATGACGATTTCTTCGCCTTGACGGGGTAATTTATTGCTATTGGTGCGAATCCAAATCTTGCCGGATCCATCCTGCAAAAGATAGGCTCCTCCCGCTAAAAAAGGGGCATAATTGCTGACAGTTCCCCTAAGATAAACTAAAGCGCCTTTTGGTTTTTCCTGTAATTGCTCGATCGCTGTTAGGGGAGGATCACCGATGTAGGGAACGGCAATACCGAGGTCAGCAAGGGTACTACAACCGAATAACCCTAGCAATAATAATAAACTGCCGATGCGCCCTACACGAGTCTGAATAGACATTCTTGCTTTAACCTTAACGAGTGCGATTAGCCAATCTTTTTGACCATAGAATAGATCCGAAAGATTTTTGTTCTCGGTATTATCATAGAATGTCCGTAACTACTTGCCAAATTCTCGACGGGAAAGCCTTAGCTCAAAAAATCCAGCTTGGTCTAGGAGAGCGCATCCAGACGCTAAAATCTTCAATGGGAAGACCTCCGGGGTTAGCGGTGTTGATGGTGGGGGATAATCCTGCTAGTGCCGTTTATGTACGCAATAAGGAGAAAGCTTGTACTAAAATCGGCATGGCCTCTTTTGGTCGTCATTTTCCTACCAATACAAGTGAACTAGAAATTTTAGCGGAAATTGTCCGTCTCAATCAAGATGAGCGGGTGGACGGGATTTTAATTCAATTACCCTTACCCAAGCATTTAGACGCGGTTTCCCTTCTCTACCAAATTGACCCGAAAAAGGATGCTGATGGTTTACATCCTCTCAATTTAGGCGGTTTAGTGCGGGGTGAGGACTGTATCCGCAGTTGTACTCCTGCGGGGGTCATGGCACTGCTGAAAGAATATAATATTTCCATAGCCGGTAAGCACGCGGTGGTGCTGGGTCGCAGTATTCTAGTGGGGAAACCTTTAGCTTTAATGTTATTGGAGGAAAACGCTACGGTAACTATTGCTCACTCACGCACGGAAAATCTGGCAGAAATAACCAGAAGTGCCGATATTTTAGTACCTGCGGTCGGTAAAGCGAATTTAATCACCCCAGATATGGTAAAACCGGGTGCGGTAGTGGTGGATGTGGGGATTAATCGCGTCGCTGACCGTTTGGTGGGGGATGTGGACTATGCTGGGGTTTTAGAAGTAGCTAGTTATCTTACTCCTGTACCGGGTGGTGTCGGTCCGATGACGGTGGCAATGTTATTAAAAAATACCTTGTTAAGTTACGAACGCAAGTTATAAATCCGCAGCTACCAGCTATCAGCTATTCAGTGATTCTACCGATACAATCCTTGATTTTTTTTAACTATGTTGGTAGAATTTTACAAAACTGGATAGACTAGGAGATTTTTGGTCATGATCTTTATTATCCCGATTATTCTTGGTGCGGCTGCCTTAGTTACTGCTGGTGTGGGTGTTAGTGCAGGTGCTGATGGTGTCTCCAAGCTACAAAAGGCGGAAAAAATTGGCAAAAGTGCCGAACAAAGATACAAAAAAGCCAATAAATCCCTAGAAAAAAAGTTTCAAGCTACCCAAAAATTTGCGGAAGAATACGGTCAACTACAAATTAATGTCAAAATCAACACTATCGGCAGATTTGTTAAGTTTATTAGCAGAATTGATCAAAGAATTAGTCAAAGAATTGGTCAAAATGCCTCCCCATCCCATCAACGCTTCTTAGAAGGGTTTGAGGGATTTTCTGCTGAACAATTCAAGGAATTTAAAGCAGAAGTGTTAGACGCGCAAAGTTTGGCTGTGGGGGGTTTAAAAGTAGTGAGAGTCGCTTCGGCAGCCAGTCAGACAACCCTAGGATTAATTGGTCTTTTCGGTACTGCTAGTACAGGAACAGCAATTAGTGGACTTAGTGGGGCAGCTGCTTGGAATGCTACCTTAGCATGGTTAGGAGGTGGTTCTTTAGCTGCCGGTGGTGGTGGTATGGCTTTGGGAACAGTGGTTTTAGGAGGTATTACCGTCGGACCTGCTTTAATGATTGGTGGTTTTGTCTTAGGAGGAGAAGGGAAAAAAGCTCTAAGTAAAGCTATCGAATACGCCAAGAAAGTGAATAATAAAATAGCTCAGTTAGATAAAAGTAAGGGTTTTTTAGGACAAGTTCAGCGCAGAATTAAGGAGTTACAATACCTCGTTAATAGTCTGAATAGTAGAGCTATTACGAGTTTAACTGAACTGGAGTCACGAGCTAATTTTAATCTCCATCTAGAGGAAGATGCGGCCAAGTTTCGGGAGGTACTGCTTTTAATTAAAGCCTCATCGGAAATCATGAAACTACCTATCCTAGACGAAAAGGGAAAATTAACCAAAGCAACGGAAAATCTCGGAGAAAAGTACCGCCATCTCTTAGAAAACTAATAATTATTCTTGAAAATCTATGAATGTTATCAATTGGTAAATCGCTCTTTATCCTCTGGTGATAATCAAAAACTTTCCTTAATTTTAGAAGAAATTACCATCTTAATTTTGCTCTATTTCTTTGAGAATTTTAGTCAATTATCGATGGTAAAAGCCGCGTTAAAAGATGATAATTACTGTTGAAAATTTCCATTAATTATTTGTCAATATCTAAGGAGAAATATGACTCTAGAACTGCATAATTTTATCTGGGAAGAAGAACGTTTAGTGCAGGTGGAAACCCAACCCCATAACATCGCAGGGGTACTAGCGGTAATTCAGGAAACCATGAATGATTCCGATTGCGAATGGGAGGATGTTTATTCCGCTTATTACGAGTGCGAAGATGACGGTACAATCACTTTTTATGAGGGAGAAAGTGCCGAGGAAGATAATCCGGGTATCTGGACTTATGTGGTTTATGAATGTGCCGCAGGAGAAGAAACAGTGATGACTAATGTTAATATCAATACCTTTGCTCCTCTCTTGCAATTACAACAATTAGCGGGGGTTTAAAGACAGTAACGCACAGAAAACGGGTTTCTCGGAGAAACCCGTTTTCTACTCATGCACTCATGGAAAAAGGGGAATAAATAATCAGTCTTTAATAACCAGATTTAGTATAATATACCCTAAATTTTTATATTATTTAGGACTTGCTGAATAATGCTAAAACCCTTTTAAAATAAGGCTTTTGACCTGTCGGGTACTAACCCCACCAACAAACTTTTTCAGCAGATCCTACTTATATCAAGACGAAAAAAGGTGGGACTTGCCCACCTTTATCACTAAACTATTGTCCTTTCTCCACTGCTGCCACCATCAATAAAGTTTTGAGGACAGAATCAGGATTAAGACTGATGGAATCGATGCCTAATTCCACTAAAAATTGAGCAAATTCGGGGTAATCACTGGGGGCTTGACCACAGATACCGATTTTGCGATTATGGGCTTTAGCGGTTTCAATAGCCATTTTCACCATGCGTTTAACTCCCTCATTCCGTTCATCAAAAAGATGGGCAACTAGGGCAGAATCCCGATCTAATCCTAAGGTTAATTGGGTCAAATCATTAGAACCGATCGAAAATCCGTCAAACACCTGAGCAAATTGGTCGGCAAGAATTACATTACTTGGTAACTCACACATCACATAAACTTGCAAACCATCAACCCCGCGTTCGAGACCATTTTTCGCCATTTCTTCGAGGACTCTCATCCCTTCTTCGGGGGTACGACAGAAAGGAATCATCGGAATCACATTAGTTAATCCCATTTCTTCCCGGACCATTTTCAGCGCCCGACATTCCAAAGCAAAAGCCTCGCGATAATTAGGATCAGTATAACGGGAAGCGCCGCGCCAACCGATCATCGGGTTTTCTTCCTTGGGTTCAAAGGGTTTGCCACCCAATAAATTAGCGTATTCATTGGATTTAAAATCGGACATCCGCACAATTACATCTTTGGGGTAGAATGCGGCTGCAATCATGGCAATTCCCCGGGCCAATTTATCGACGAAAAATTGGGGTTTATCCTCGTAGTGTTTGGTTAATTCGGCGATTTGGTCTTTTACGTCTCCTTCTTCCAATTCGTGAAATTTCAGCAAGGCGCTGGGGTGGGCCTGAATATGGTTAGCGATAATAAACTCTAGACGGGCTAAACCGACCCCTTGGGCAGGAATATCGGCAAAAGCGAAGGCTTTTTCGGGATTACCGATATTCATGAGGATTTTTGTCCGAGTTTGCGGCAAATTATCCAGGTGAGTTTCGCAAATTTCAAAGGGTAGCAATCCGAGGTAAACTTTCCCTTCATCCCCTTCCGCACAGCAAACGGTGACTTCCTGACCGGTTTTAATCGTTTCCGTGGCATTATTGCAACCCACGATCGCCGGAATACCCATTTCTCGTGCGATAATAGCGGCATGGCAAGTACGACCACCTTGATTAGTCACGATCGCGCTTGCTTGTTTCATAATCGGTTCCCAGTCGGGATCCGTGCGATTGGTGACGAGAACTTCTCCCGGTTTAAAGTTGTTGATTTTATCTACACTGAGGATGACTCTGGCTTTTCCTTGACCGATTGCCGCACCTACACTCCGTCCCACCGCTAAAACTTGACTTCTTTGCTTAATCTCGTAGGATTTAAGGATATTAGCGGCTTTTTGCGATTGTACGGTTTCTGGACGGGCCTGAACGATAAACAGTTCTCCCGTGATCCCATCTTTTGCCCATTCGATGTCCATGGGGGTGTAGGTTCCGCGCACTTGCGAGTAATGTTCCTCGATTTGGGCTGTCCAACGGGCTAAAGTAAGGATTTCTTGGTCACTAATGCAGAATTGATCCTGTTCTAGTTTGTTAACTCGGATATTCTTGGTTAGACGAGATCCTCCATCATCGTAGATCATCTTGATCGCTTTACTGCCGAGGCGTTTTTCGAGGATGGGTTTGTAACCGTTTTTAAGAGTGGGTTTAAAAACTAGATATTCGTCGGGGTTAACAGCACCCTGCACGACATTTTCCCCTAAACCGTAGGCTGCCGTGATTAAAGCGGCATTTTTGAACCCTGTTTCCGTATCGATGGAAAACATCACCCCGGAGGTGGCTAGATCTGAACGCACCATTTTTTGGACACCGACGGAAAGGGCGACGGCAAAGTGATCGAAACCGTTATGATGACGGTAGGAAATAGCGCGATCGGTGAATAAAGAGGCAAAACATTTATGACAAGCTTCTAAAACTCCCCTCACTCCCTGCACGTTGAGGTAGGTTTCCTGTTGTCCGGCAAAACTCGCTTCTGGTAAGTCTTCGGCAGTGGCGCTCGATCGAACGGCCACATCGATGGAATGATAGAGATCATCGCCATAACGTTCACAGAGTCGGCGATAGGCAATAGCGATCGCATGACTTAAATCATCGGGGAACGGTGTATTGAGGATTAATGTGCGTGCTTGTTTACCTTTTTCCTGCAAGTTCTGCACATCGTTTTCGTCTAAATCTTGGAAAATTTGTCTTAATTGTGCGTCTAGTCCGGCTTTTTCAACAAAGTGACGGTAAGCGTAAGCGGTGGTGGCGAATCCTGTGGGGACATTAATCCCTTTTGGGGTTAATTGTTGGATCATTTCGCCTAAGGAGGAGTTTTTGCCGCCGACTAATCCCACATCTTTGCTGTCAACTTCTTCAAACCACAGAATTAATGCTTGTTCTCTAGAGGTTCTCGCAACATCTTGTAGTAGCATCATAAGTATTTTTACCTCTGTAATCTATACTTTCAGTTTAGCTACATACCATCTTCAAAAATCCTTGAGTTTGATATTTATTTACAAAACTCTATAATAGTCAACTCAGCCACGATCACCCTATCTCTAAAGGGTTTAATTGTCTAGGTATTTAACACAAAAATTAACAAATTAATCAGGAGTCTCAACAGTAACTTTACTCAATGATAGCCTTAGTTATCTCAAAATAGTTACAGCAGTTATCTCAATGGTGAGATAGGAAGTTTTCTTTTTGGGGAGTCGGTCGTCAGCAGTCAGGAGTCAATACTAAATTAGGTTATACTTTTTTTATGAGAAGGGCTGTAATTTAGCAATACGTCACCTTCAGTTTTAGGCATTTTCCAGGTCTGATAATAGTTCTTCTTCTGTTAAGTCAATTATCCCCACGCCAAAATCGGTCAATCTCAATAAAAAATTAACCCTATCCACTCCTAATAAATTGGCAGCCATACCCGATGAAATAAGTAGCTGGTTATAATTAAATTAAAAATGGATTTTAGGTTCGATCCCCCCTTAATCCCCCCTTAATAAGGGGGGCATCTGATAATTTTTAACGCCTACCTACTTAGGTTTCATCTCAAAGAGTTTTACTACCATAGATCAGGTTGCTTCTCTCTCGAATTACTCTCGTGTTTTTTGAAGAAAGTTGGGTAAATTTTCAGGATAATTTATGGTGAGTTGTAAAGTCATCTATCGTGCTATATTTATCTAATTTTTCTAGGTTGGATTTCACCTAGTTTAGCTCAATCCAACCTAGATTTATTTATAGTTGTGTGATGGTGACATCAACAGTTTTAACCGTAGTTCCCAAACTGGATAAGGGAGGTTGAATTTCCTGTTCATTACCCACCACAAGAGTCACAATTTGATTCGGTTGTAGATATTGTTGGGCCACTCGTTGAATATCGGCAATTGTCACCCCTTTTACCGCTTGTTGATAACGGAAGATAAAATCTTGGGGATAACCATAGTATTCATAGGTCATCAATCGCGATAAATTTTGACCAGGTTTCTCAAACTTAAAAACAAAAGAATTGAGAATAGCATTTTTAGCGTCTTCTAATTCTTTGGCAGTAACGGGTTGATTGCGAAGGCGCTCAATTTCGCCTAAAATTGCCTTAATAAAAGGTACTGTAGCATCGGTGCGAGTTTGACCTCCGGCAATAAATAAACCGGGATAATCATAACGACTATTCCAGACACCATAGACAGAATAAGCTAATCCTTGACGGGAGCGCACTTCATTAAATAAACGACCACCAAAACCGCTTAAAATCTCATTTAATACCGTTAAAGCGGGATAGTCAGGACTATCCAAACGACCCCCAAGATGACCTAATAAAACGCTACTCTGGGTTAATTGAGGTTGATTGACAACAAAGACACCTTGAAGATTTTTTTGGGTTGCCGAAGGGGTGACAATTTTAGGAGCAGTGGCGGGATTTTTCCAATCGCCAAAAGTCTTATTGATTAATGCTTTCATCGACGGAGAATCAAAATCACCGACAATCCCTAAAATTATTTGGTCGGGACGAACATAGGTGCGATAAAAATCGATTAAATCCTGACGGTCAATATTAGCTAAAGTGCTATATTCTACAGTACGAGCGTAGGGGCTATTATCACCATAGATTAGCTTTTTAAACTCCCGACTAGCAATATCATCGGGATCATCATTACGTCGGGCAATTGCTCCTTTTTCCTGAACTTTAGCTAATTCCACTCTCTGATTTTCAAAAGCTGGGGAACGCAAAACCTCAGCAAAGAGATTAAAAACTGTTTCTAAATCTTCACTAAGGGTGCTAAAACTGGCAGTTCCATTGTTAAGATCGATCGAGGTTTCTACTAGGGCTGCTCTTTGTTCTAATAACTGATTTAAGACATTAGAAGGATGGTTTTCTGTGCCACCACTACGCAGCACGGTTCCAGTAATATCGGCTAATCCGACTTTTTCTCCGGATTCTAATCTTCCTCCCGTCCGAATCATCGCCGTACCACTCACTAAAGGTAAGCTCCGATCCTCCATTAAATAAACCACCATCCCATTATCTAGTTGATAGCGCTCGTATTTTGGAACTGTAACTTCAGGAAGGGGAGGAAAATTTAAATCGGTAAAATGTCGCGGGGTTTGGGCAATTGCCGGGGAACGAAAAGCGAGGACACCTATCAGGGTGATCAGGATTAAACCTAGCCATTGTAAGCGTTTTTTCATGATTTGAGTCAAAATTATCGAGAGGAATAGATAAGAGGGAGCAAAAGGCAAACCTGGCCGCTTTTTGCTTTTTACGGTAGTCCTCAAGAAGTAATGATGATAGAATAGTCGCTAAAAATCAAGTGTCTCTCCGCCATGCCTAATTGTCCAAAATTCCCTACGGATCGGGGAGATATAGTATTTTATCTATCACTATAATTCCTCTTTGGATTTATCATTACTTGTTTAGCACTACCAATTTCAATCAGATTCTTGAGTATTTTTCGTTCCCCCTACAAACCCATTCTAAACTAGAGGTCGGCATTGCTGCTCTGGCAGCGCCCCGAGCATTCAAACTCTCGAACTAGCTTTTACAGAGACTCGAACCATCGACGCGCTGATATTCTTGGATTCTCGGAGGCCATGGCCTTAACTTATTTGTCACTATAAGTCAAGCTTAACCTCTTAACTTATTGCCAAAAAAGCTTTATTTATTTTTTTCTGTTGGACCTTGCTCAATCAAGCGGTGCGGATAGCATCGTCTGGGGCTTGATATTGTTTGGTTTTAGCCTCAAGTTAAACTCTAGGACAAACATTGACGCTACAATTTCAAAAATAGACCCATATATAGCGTTTCCTGTTCTCACGAGGTACATTGTTGATGGTAAAAAGTTTAATCAGCAGAAGTTTGACTATACCACACAGGTGTGAGAAACGCTATATGTAGTTGGGGAACCTTAAACCCAGATTTTCGGTAAAATCTGGAAGCTTTTAATTGAGCAGAAAATCTCCAGACGGCGAATGTTGGTAAAAACGAACCTCCTTGAGGAGTGGCAAGAGGCAGTGGAAGCTGATGGGCAAATCGCCATTCTGGGCCATTACCGACCTGAACAAGGAAATTACAGATTTTTTCAAGCTAGGATCAAAGATTTTGTATCGAAAAATACAAAAACGGTCAAAGTGACTGTTTAGGATGGGTTTTTTGAGAAGCTTAAGAACCGATCCATACATCAAAGGAGTTTTCCATGCCCGAAACGCCACAAGAAGTCTTGAAAATGATTCAGGACAAGAATATTAAGATTATTGACCTGAAATTTATTGATATGCCTGGTATCTGGCAACATTGCTCGTTCTACTACGACCAAATCGATGAAAGCTCTTTCAGCGATGGTGTTGCCTTCGATGGTTCCAGTATTCGCGGTTGGAAAGCAATTAACGAATCCGATATGGCCATGGTTCCCGATCCTACCACTGCTTGGATCGATCCCTTCTACAAGGAACCTACCCTAAGCATGATCTGTAGCATCAAAGAACCAAGAACCGGTGAATGGTATAGCCGTGATCCTCGCTCTATTGCTCAGAAAGCGATCGATTATCTGAGCAGTACCGGTTTAGGTGATACTGTATTTTTTGGACCAGAAGCAGAATTTTTCCTCTTTGATAGCGCTCGTTTTGACCAAACCGCCAACTCCGGCTATTATTACATGGATAGTGTCGAAGGTCGTTGGAATAGCGGTAAAGACGAAAAAGACGGAAATCTTGCCTATAAACCCGCCTACAAACAGGGTTATTTCCCCGTTAGTCCCACCGATACCTCTCAAGATATTCGCACGGAAATGCTCTTAACCATGGCCGACTGCGGAGTTCCCATCGAAAAACATCACCACGAAGTCGCTACCGGTGGTCAAAACGAGCTAGGGATTAAATTCTCTACCCTAGTACGGGCTGCCGATTACTTAATGACCTATAAATACTGCATTAAGAACGTGGCTAAGAAATACGGTAAAACCGTCACCTTTATGCCTAAACCCATCTTTGGTGATAACGGTTCTGGGATGCACGTTCACCAGTCTATCTGGAAAGATGGTCAACCCCTGTTTGCCGGGGATAAATACGCCGGACTTAGCCAAATGGCACTGTACTATATCGGTGGGTTGCTTAAACATGCTCCCGCGCTCTTAGCTTTAACTAACCCCACCACCAACTCCTACAAGCGTCTCGTCCCCGGTTTTGAGGCCCCAGTAAACCTGGCCTACTCCCAAGGTAATCGCTCCGCTTCGATTCGGATTCCTTTATCGGGAAGCAACCCGAAAGCTAAACGTTTAGAATTCCGTTGTCCTGACGCGACTTCTAACCCCTACCTCGCTTTTGCAGCCATGCTCTGTGCTGGTATCGATGGGATTAAAAATCAAATTGAACCGGGAGAACCTCTCGATGTGGATATCTACGAACTCAGTCCCGAAGAATTGTCAAAAATCCCCTCTACCCCCGGTTCTCTAGAAGCAGCTCTAGAAAGTCTCGAAAAAGATCACGCTTTCTTGACTGATTCTGGTGTTTTTACCGAAGACTTTATCCACAACTGGATCACCTACAAACTCGATAACGAAGTTAACCCGATGCGCTTACGTCCCCACCCCTACGAGTTCTCTCTCTACTACGATGTCTAAGGTGTGATTGATTAATTATTAATCCTAGGGCAGGCTTTTGTCTGCCCTTTTTTTCCGAATCAGCAGGGGAATTATGAATTATGAATTATGAATTATGAATTATGAATTATGAATTATGAATTATGAATTATGAATTATGAATTATGAATTATGAATTATGAATTATGAATTATGAATTATGAATTATGAATTATGAATTATATAGCGGTTCTCGCATCTGTGCGGCACACTTAAACCTTTGCTGATTAAGCTGTTCAGGATCGGGAATGTACCTCTTGTGAATCAGAAACGCTATAAATTATGAATTATAAATTATGAATTGGGGAGTGCGGAGCAGCGGAGATGGGATAATAAATAAAAGCTGACCACTGAATACCCTCCAGAAACTAATACTAAATCCGGTTATTAAAAACTGATTATTTATTCCCCTTTGCCTTTTGCCTTTTGCCTTTTGCCTTCAGAAGCTGATAACCGCCTAATCAAACAACAATCTTAAGCTTGATCTCCTCAGTCGTCAACAGTGATACAATTGCCGTCATAGCTAGGGGTGTCTGAGATAATCAGGCTGAGAAAGACCCTTAGAACCTGAGACTGGGTAATTCCAGCGTAGGGAAGCTGTTTACAGAGGAAATAAAATTATGAGACAAGAATGGGTTGCCCCCCGGCGCGGACAGGTAAATGTATCGCAAATGCACTACGCCCGTCAAGGGATAATTACCGAAGAGATGACGTATGTGGCAAAACGGGAAAATCTCTCTCCCGAATTGATTCGCAGCGAAATCGCCCGAGGAAGACTGATTATTCCCGCTAATATCAATCACCTCAACCTCGAACCTATGGCGATCGGTATTGCTTCTAAGTGTAAAGTTAATGCTAATATCGGGGCTTCCCCTAACTCCTCGAATATTAACGAAGAACTGGAAAAATTACACCTAGCGGTCAAATACGGCGCGGATACGGTGATGGATCTCTCCACCGGTGGCGGTAATTTGGACGAAATTCGCACTGCGATTATCAATGCTTCTCCCGTCCCCATCGGTACTGTACCCATCTATCAAGCGGTGGAAAGCGTTCACGGCAATATTGAAAAACTCACCCCCGAAGATTTCCTCCATATTATCGAAAAACACGCCCAGCAAGGGGTAGATTACATGACGATTCACGCGGGAATCCTCATCGAACACCTGCCTTTAGTCAAAACCCGTCTGACCGGGATTGTCTCCCGGGGGGGTGGTATTATTGCTAAGTGGATGTTACACCACCACAAGCAAAATCCTCTCTACACCCATTTCGACGAAATTATCGAGATTTTCAAGCGTTATGACGTTTCTTTTAGTCTCGGTGACTCCCTACGTCCCGGTTGTACCCACGATGCTTCCGATGCAGCCCAATTAGCGGAATTGAAAACCCTCGGCCAACTGACGCGTCGCGCTTGGGAACACGATGTACAGGTGATGGTGGAAGGACCGGGCCATGTTCCCATGGACCAAATTGAATTTAATGTGAAAAAACAAATGGAGGAGTGTAGCGAAGCACCTTTCTATGTTCTCGGTCCCCTTGTCACCGATATTGCCCCAGGCTACGATCATATCACCTCGGCGATCGGGGCGGCTCTGGCGGGTTGGTACGGAACGGCGATGTTATGTTATGTCACCCCGAAAGAACATCTCGGTTTACCCAACGCTGAAGATGTGCGAAATGGCTTAATTGCCTACAAAATAGCGGCTCATGCGGCAGATATCGCCCGTCATCGTCCCGGGGCGCGCGATCGTGACGACGAACTCTCCATTGCTCGTTATAATTTCGATTGGAATCGTCAATTTCAGTTATCCTTAGATCCCGATCGCGCTAAGGAATACCACGATGAGACTTTACCCGCAGATATCTATAAGACTGCGGAGTTTTGTTCGATGTGTGGACCGAAATTCTGTCCGATGCAAACTAAGGTCGATGCCGATGCAATTACGGAATTAGAGAAGTTTCTCGCTAGTCAGAATCAAGACAGTTTAACCCCAGTTTAAAGGGAAGTTATGGGAAGGGCTGACTTGATTTCAGCCCTATTCCTAGGATAAAAGTCAAAATTATGGGAATAGCCGCCATTTTTTTGACTAATTGACCCGTTTTTCTAGATATTGACCGATCATCAATTCTTGGCCAGCGCGAGAGATAATAGTTTGTCGGGTGCGATATTGTTGACCGATAAGTTTAATTTCCTCTTCAAAGACAGAACCGGCGTATTCTGTTCTCAGACAGAGAGTAGAGGGGTTAGGAAAGGTATAAATGGCACTAACGGGTTTATCCGTCGCAAATCCCCGATCGCGATAGAGAATATTATCTAAAATACCGAATATAGTGGAACCGTTGGAGGGTTTTTTACTCTGGGGACGGAGATAATTACTTTGCCAAGTCACTTCCGTGCCACCTAATAAAGTTGTATCTTCCAGATTATGTAAACGGGCCAGTTGAATTAATGATTCGCTGCCTTGGGGTAAATATTTAATCTCGATGGCACTGATAACTTCTTGGGGTTCCGTTTCTTGGGTGAGGGTGTAATAACGTCTCTGGGATTGCCAGCGTCCTTCTGTCTGCTTAAAAAAGGCTAAAGCCAAAGTTTCTAGGGATAATTGGGCGGTTTGAATTAATGTCATAGAAATAAAACCTTTCCTGTTTTTTGGTAGAGCAGATTTGTTATCCTTTGTCAAGAGTTTGCCAGAGAATTGTTACACATCTTAATACAATTATAACTCTGCATGGAAATTAAATGGGAGGGGTGTTGAGGGAGATAATTGGGAAAAAGCCGCACAGATACAGCAGTTACAGGGAAAAAAGGGAATAAGATTGCTAAAACCTGCCAGCTTATCCTAGTTACTTCCATTTACTCTTATCTATCGATTAATTCTGTCAAATTGGCTACAGTCAGGCCGAGGTTCTTCCCCCAACCCCTTTTTTACCTTTTACTTTTCACCCGATCTGCCCGGTCTTGCTATTGTTAAAAATATAGAACCTCCGAACAAGGTCTCAACTCTGTGCAGTTAAAACAAGTCATCATCGCTCATAAGGCCAACCATCCCCAAAGTAAAGCATGGGCGGAAAAATGCGCTAAACAGTTAGAAGCCCGTCAGTGTAAAGTTTTAATGGGACCCAGTGGCTTTAAAGATAATCCCTATCCCGTATTTTTAGCCTCAGCATCGGGAAAAATCGACCTCGCCATCGTTTTGGGGGGAGATGGAACCATTTTAGCCGCCGCTCGCTATTTAGCTCAGGAAAACATTCCAATTCTAGCGGTGAATGTTGGCGGCCATCTGGGATTTTTAACGGAACCTTTGGAGATTTTCCAAGATACGGAGACAGTCTGGGAGCGTTTACAATCCGATCACTACGCGGTACAACAACGGATGATGTTAACGGCTAGGATCTATGAAGGGGATAAAAGAAACCCGCAGCCGGTGAGCGAGGCATTTTATGCCCTGAATGAGATGTGTGTGAAACCTGCTAGTATCGATAGGATGCCCACCTCAATCCTCGAAATCGAAGTGGACGGGGAAATAGTAGATCAGTACCAAGGGGACGGTTTATTAGTGGCTACTCCCACGGGATCCACCTGTTACACCGCATCCGCTAATGGTCCGATTATACACCCCGGCATGGAAGCGATCGCTGTCACCCCGATTTGTCCCTTGAGTCTCTCCAGTCGGCCGATTGTCATTCCCCCGGCATCTCTGGTCAGTATTTGGCCTCTAGGAGACTACGAATTAAATACTAAACTCTGGATGGATGGTGCTTTAGCCACTTCCATTTGGCCGGGGCAATGGGTGGGAGTTACCAAAGCCGAAAAATTCGCCCAATTTATTATCCTGCGGGAAAGCTATTCTTTTTATCAGACTCTACAGGAAAAATTGCAATGGGCTGGGGCAAGAATTCATTATGATGGCAATCGTCATAATTAGGACTGGCTAAAGATTTTCTGGGGAAAGTGCCTGATTAGCTTGGTTTTCCCCAGGATAGGGAACTACGATCGAGTTTTTAAATTCTCCCAAGTGGATTGATAGGTGTTGCCTAAATCTGCCTTGCGACGATTAAAAATCGAATAGAGGGCTAATTTGACTCGATCGATAATAAATAACCAGACTAGGGCATAGAGCCAGCTTTTTGCCACTCCCTCAAAACCGATCGGGGCGATCAGGATTCCGAACAGCGAAATCAGCGAAGATATAATGACCGAGATGCCAGTAGCGATCGCTAGAGGTTTAGCAGGGGCCAAAGACCAAAAGGGACCTTTTGCCCGCACCGAATAGAGAGTCATCATCCCTAAGAGAGCGATATTGAGGAAAATATAGGTTTGCACCTGGTCGGGAGTCATTTGCCATACCCGTTCAGCTAAATAGTACAGCAGGAAAGTGGCAATGACGTTGACCACTCCCAAAACCGAAGCAATGGTGAGAACTTTCGGCATATCCCAAGCTTGGGGTACTTTCGAGATCTTGGCATTATCGTAGGCGATCGTCATGATTGCTCCATCGTTAAGAATTGCTAAGAAAACGATCATAATTGCCGTAATCGGGTAGGAATTAAAGAACAGAATCGCCAAAGTGGTAAAAACGAGAATCTGAATTGTGGCGATGATCCGGTAGAGAACATAACTGGTCATCCGTTCAAAAATCTGACGACTTAACTTAATCGCATCGACGATTACCGATAAACCGGGGGTAAGGAGAACGATATCGGCCGCTGCCCGGGCTGCATCGGTAGCCCCGGAAACCGCAATCCCCGCATCGGCTTTTTTCAGCGCCGGGGCATCATTGACCCCATCACCGGTCATACCAACAATGTGATCGGTTTTCTGCAAGACATCGACGATATGATATTTGTCCTCTGGGAAGACTTGACCGAAACCATCGGCACTGAGAATCTGTTCATCGAGGGTTCCTAACTGATTGGGGGGGACTTCCCGAAAAATTTTGGCATCGAGGATATTGTTACCTAAACCCAATTGTCGGGCGGTTTCCTTAGCGATCAACACCTGATCCCCTGTGATCATCTTGACGGGAACCCCTAATTTTAGGGCGGTTTGTAGAGTTAATTGGGAATCAACCCGTGGTGGATCAAATAGGGAGATAATGCCCAAGAATTGCCATTGACCTTGGGGGTTAGTTTTTGCCACTCCTAGGGCGCGATAGCCTTTTTTGGCGTAATCTTCGATGATTTGATTGACCGGCCCCTCGATTTCCTCTTTATTGTAGGCTAGATCGAGCATTACCTGCGGTGCGCCCTTACTGGTTTTAAAAGTCTGACCATCGGGGGTGGTAATATCGGCTTCGGTGCGTTTAGCGACAGGATCAAAGGGGGTAAAGTGGGTGACTTGATAGTGATCGAGTACCGTGGCATCTTTTAAACCGGCGAGAATAGTTTTATCGATCGGATCATCATCGCTAGTTTGGGAAGCGAGGGAAGCGGTGAGAATTAGATCGTCGGCACTGATCCCCGGCAGGGTGTAGGGATCGCCTAAACTCAGTTGATTAAGGGTGAGAGTGCCGGTTTTATCGGAACAGAGCATATTCATGCCCGCTAGTTCCTCGATCGCCGCCAAGCGTGTCACCACGGCGTTTTTATCCGCTAGTGCCTTTGCCCCTACCGACATACTGACGGAAAGAACTGTGGGCAAGGCGACGGGAACAGAAGCAATGGTGAGAACGAGGCAGAATTTCAGCAAGCGGATCACTTCTACGCCCTGTTTATCGACAATACCGTTATAGAGACGGTAAACAACGATAATAGCGATTAAAATCAGGGCAATGACGATGAGAAAGTCACCGATTTTGAGAACTGATTTCTGGAAATGGCTGACGTTTTCGGTACTGGCTACCAGTTTAGCGGTACGACCGAAAAAGGTATTACTGCCAGTCCCGTTAACTATGGCCTCAGCTTGACCTTTTTTCACCACTGAACCTGAGTACACTTGTTCGCCAGAACTGCGATCTACGGGTAAGGATTCCCCCGTTAGGGCAGCTTGGTCGATTTTGACGGGATCCCCCGGCAGCAATCGGGCATCGGCCGGCAGCACATCGCCGATCTTGATCCGGATCACGTCTCCTGGTACTAATTCCCTAGCGGGGACGGAGATAAATTTGCCGTCTCTTTTGGCATCGGCATTGAGGGCGAGTTGCGCTTTCAGGGCAGCCACTGCATCCCCGGCGGTTTTTTCCTCGAAGTAGCCGATCAAACCGTTAGCCACCAGTAGAATGGCGATAATCACGAAGTCCACCCAATCACCGACGATAGCGGAAAAAATTACCGCCGCTTCGATCATCCAGGAAAAGGGATTCCAAAAGTAGGAAAGGAATTTGAGCAGGGGGCTGACTTTTTTCTCGGCAATCTCGTTATAACCGTCGCTATCGAGGCGATTTTTTGCTTCACTGGTGGTGAGACCGTCGGGAGATGTTTTCAGTTGGATCATTAAATCTCGCATGGAGATTTTTGAGAGATCGTTTGTCGGTTTATCGTTAGTAGTGGTCATCTTTGGTTAATTTTTAAGCAATGTACGGCAGTTGCTCGGTTTTTTTAACGCTTTTATTCTAGGGCAACTTGGGAAAATTAACGCTAATTTTATAATTTTCTCAGGTCAGTTGGGGTTAAATGTGATTTCGATGACAATACTACTAAATCCGTTGAGTACAGGCTAGTTATGAGGAGAGGAAAAAGGCAACAGGCAATAGGCAACAGGCAAGAGGGGGAATAAATAATCAGTCTTTAATAACCAGATTTAGTATTACTTAAGCAAAAAAAGGAAGAAATTAGCGCTAATTTCTTCCTTTTATACAAATGCTGCTAAGTTTTGTCAAAAGTTGTCAAAAAAATTGACAAAGTTGCCCCTTTATGGTAGGGAATTGGGTCATTTTTGTCGCGTAAATTTTAAATTTCATCCCATCCACTTAAGCCAGAAGACATAACATAACTGGTAACGGTTGCTTCAAAAAAGTTCGCTTTGGTGTGGCCTTCTTTTTTGGTATCAGAGAAGCGTTCCAGATGGTTATAGGGACTTTTGTTATACTTTTCTTCCCTGTATAAAGGCTCAAGTCCGATCGCTTTCAGTCGAATATTAGCGAGGTATTTGGTGTACTGTTCGGTACTGTATTCGGTAATACCTAAAATGTCGTTGCCAACAATGTGATTTGTCCAGCGACATTCGTGTTTAACCGCATTATCGAACATCTCGTAAATCTGTTCAACAGAATGGGGAAAAATTGCCATGGCTTCAGGGATAATTTTCTGATACAAACGGACGTGACTTAATTCGTCCCGGTTGATCATTTTGAAAACGTCAGCGCTACCGGACATTAGCTGTCGAGAAGCGAGATTATAGAAAAAGATGACGCAACTACCCATCCTTTCAGAGTGGGGCTAGAACATACCATTATCTTCTTGAACCTTTTCTTGAATCGATAGAGCGTATTGGATAACTATTATCATCCAAGACTTTTACAGAGTAAGTTCCTGCGTTAATCTTTCTGATAACAGATTCTGATTCCCATCCGAACATTGCCGCTATCTCAGAGAAAGAGATATTTGTGTCAGACAGCAGTTCATGAATTAACCTTAACTCATCTATAGAGAGTTTTTTTCGTTTTACAGTGCTGCGTCTGATTGGATAGGTTATTGATGGATCGTACCAAGCTTTTCCACAATTGATATCAGATATAGTAGAGGCATCAATATTAAAAAACTCTGCAATAACGGAAAACTTAGTTTTCTCTGTCTTGAGGATTAGCTTTATTTCATTGACTTGTATCAAAGAAATTTTTTCATTCCCACTATACAGACATTCGTTATACCCGCACTCAATAGAGTTAAGCTTGTTTATCCAATAACTTTCTCTTTCTCTTAATCGACAAAGAGTTACTCCAGACTCTAGTATCTGAAAGTAAAATTTTTCAGGATACTTTTTTAACTCTGGGTAAAATCTCAATGATTCGTCTCCACTACTTGATAGCAACAAGTGTTGACCTATCCTTTGTGGAAAATTTCGGGTACACCCAACATACGCTCTTTCGTTTTCAAGGTTCTGCACTTTGTAAATAACACCAGTCTCCATATCTGTAAAAAAACTTTTTACATTTATAATTATGGCATATTTACCAAGCGGAAGAAGATACTCACCCTCTGTTCGTTGAACCTTCCCCTTTAAAATAGAGGCTTGGCTGCTGATTACCCATTGTTTTTAATAGCTGCCTTACGGCTTTTATTAAATCCCTTAACTTTTTTCTGCTCTCGCTCCTTTACGCTTATCTTTTCAGACTTCGCTTTGGCATAAGGGCTTTAGGGCTTCCCAGCAATTTGGCGAGTTTTAACTAACACCTCACGATGCTAGTGGGCTACCTCATTATTTAACCCGTTATAAAAATACAAACTCTCTAGCAAATAATCGGCAAGAAGGGCGATAAAATAGCTTTCAGTAGTTTGTTTGTCGATATACTGCTGGTAGAGACTAGCAATAAATTCACAGCGATCCTTGAGAACTTTATCGGTGCGCCAAAAGTCATAAACTTCACTTCTGCGATCCGAGGGAATAATTGTTTCAATTAGGTATTGATAACTTTGATTGTGCATGGCTTCTTGAGAAATTTGTTCCGCCATACAAAGACTAATTTCTGGCGCAGTGACGCTACCTTTGAGGTGGGGAATATTACAGGTTTGCACGGAATCAAGAAAAGTTAGATAGGACAAAATACCATCATAAGCATATCTTTCTTCGTCGGTAAGATGCCCGTATTCAGTCACGTCTTGAGTGATATCTAAGCGTTGCGGGATCCAGAAATTTTCCCGCATTTGTTGATATAAACCTACCGCCCAGGTGTAGCGGACATCGTTTAACTGCATCAGGTTGGTGGTGTTACCAAACCAGATCGAACGGTTTTCGATCGCATCATCTCCCGACGGATTGAAGATCGGGGAAATGGGCATCGAATGGCAAGAATTGACCAAATGTAAGGACATGATTACTTGGATATTATGGCACTTTTAGGTTATAGTAGATTTTTGGTAAAAAGTCAAATGTTTTGATTAGGGATAAATTCAAAATCTAGGGCTTCTGCCAAAGTAAATGGGCAATCCTTCGGGAATTTATCTAGGTTTATCCCTGTTTCAATAGCGGCTTTTTGTCTGGCTTTATTATAGCATTTTTTAACATCATCTTCTGTTAAAAAACTCTTAAGACTAGGGCTATTTTCTAAATCTTCTTCGATTCTCTCGCGATGCTCAAAAAGGGTTAATGCCCAGCTTCTGGTTTGTTTTTCTGGCTCTTGTAAGTATTTTAGTAAATGCCATAAAATCCCGATCAGATTGCTTTTTAATGCTTTCTGTTGACTGATAGACATAGATTTTATTTCGTCAATTAAATTCTCTAAATCTAAATCAGAAAATTGATGATTTTCTAGTAAATTAATAGTTTTATCTAACCAGAGATAGTAATCTTTTTCGTATAAGTTCCTTTCCATAATTATCCCCATTATTTTAATATTTCAGGAAACCAATCCTCATTTAACGCCTGTTCTATAGTGCAAATTGTATCTAAACTGACCAAATTTTCAGCCACTCCCGATAATTCGATAAAAGAAATACGGCTCTTCTGGTTTCTGTGTGATCAGTTTAACTTACATTATGATCGATCTTTGTGTCCTTTGTGTCTTTGTGGTTCGTTCCACTCAGTCGCTAGGAGTAATGTATCTTAGAATACATTTTACCCACCAAATCTAAGAGAGCCGAAATACGAGCTTCTTGAAAAGAGTTGTTAAAAATTTCAATCAGATAAGGCTGTAAACTAGGACTATCGGCAATAATTCTTTTTATGGCACGACGGAAATTCCTGATTTCACTTTTCCATCCTCTTTGATTATATTCTAATTCCGACTGCCAGTAAGCTAGTTTCAGCAAATATTCTAATAACCGAGTTAAATAACTCTTTAAGCTTTGTCGTTGACTTTTGCCCATGTCGCTAATCTCCTCAATGAGATTATCCAAATCTAAATCGGAAAATTGATGATTTTCTAGTAAAGATATGGTTTTCTCTATCCAGAGATAGTAATCCTGTTCGTATAAAGTTTTATCCATAGCTGTGATTAGGTGATCAATAAAACTCACTTTAAATTATATAAAAAAATTAAGGTGGGCATTGCCCACCCAAGTTAACCTTAATTAGCGCAACTAGAACAACTATCGTCAGACTCTCGAAAATTGTCCTTTTGTACGGTACGGATATAATAAATCGCTTTACAGCCCAATTCCCACGCCATGATTAGAGTATCAAAGATATCTTTAGCAGTGAGACAACGGTTGGGTTCTGCGGGGAAATAAACCCCTTCATTGAGGTTGAATAATAATTCCATAGAAATCCCCGTATCAATCCATTCTTGCATAGTAGCGATCGCTTTTACCACCTGCTGCTGTTCGAGATTTTTATTCTCTGGATAAAACCAGAAAGCTTCTTCAATAAAAGGTGGTGCGATGGGAACGGTTCCCTTTGCCCATTTATCGTAGAAAAAGCGACTATAAACCGGCAAAACACTAGCGGTACATCCCTGTACCAAACTGGAGGAAGTATTAGGAGCAATGGCGGTAATATGGGAATTACGGATGCCAAATCGTTGAATATCTTCGGCTAATTGTTGCCATCTTTGCGGTTGCACTGCGTTATTTAAAAACCATTCCACTGGTTTAGCACCGATTAATTTACCTTGACTCCATTCGCTATCCAAGAAAGCTTGATAAGCACCGCGTTCTTTGGCTAATTCCATCGAGGAATAGGTACACCAATAGCCAATTTCTTCAAATAAATTACTAATTTCTGACAGGTTATTGTAGGATAATTTCCGTTTAGCTAACCAGTCAGCCAATCCCATCGCCCCTACCCCAATAGTGCGATATTTATCGTTGTGGTTTTTAGCATTATCAAAGGGAGGATTAGTAATATCGATAGTATTGTCGAGAATCCTGACAGCGATTTGACAATTAGACTCGATTTCTTCCTTGTCAATGTTGGCTAAATTAAGGCTAACTAAATTACAGCAATGGGCAGTTTGATCGGGGGTGACATTGCTAAAAGATTCGGTGCATAAATTTACACCGGGGATATAGCCATCGTGTTTATTAGGATTAGCGCGATTGATGGTATCTTTGAAGGCAATGTAGGGCATTCCTGTTTCCACTTGGGAACGCATGATACTTTTAAATAAGTCCCGGGCATTGATTTTTTTATAGAGGAGAATCTCTTTATCTAAATTAGCCTCTACTAAACGATAAGCCTCTTCAAATTCTTCCCCCCATAGTTCCGCTAATTCTATACCTAATTTTGTGCGAACTTCGTAGGGATCTACTAATGTCCACTCGGATTTAGTTATCACCCGACGCATAAATTCATCGGTGATAACTAATTGGGGAAAAATATCATAAGCTTTGCGTCTTTGATCACCGTTTTCTGTCTGCATTTCCAGAAATTCTGGCACATCTAAATGCCAGATGTCAACACCGATAGTTACTGCCCCGGCGCGTCTTCCCCCCTGATTTACTGCAATAGCTGTATCGTTGAGTAATTTAATCCAAGGAATAATCCCCCCGGAAGCGTTAGCTTTCCCCATTACCCAGCTACCAGTGGCGCGAATTCTACTCACATTCACACCGACACCGCCACCATTTTTGGAGATGCGGGCAGCATTAGTAATCTCGCTAAAAATACTTTCTAAACTGTCGTCAATGGAGAGGATAAAACAACTGGTTAGGGAACCTTTTGGTGTGCGTAGATTGGCTAAAATTGGGGTGGCAAGAGAGATTTTTCTTTGAGCAATCCCTTGATAAAATTTCTTAGCCCAGGGGAGTCTATTAGCTGGTTCTTCTACACTGGCAAGCAGTAGGGAACAGGTTAATAATGCCTCTTGGGGTAACTCATTTTTGAGTAAATAACGGCTAGTGATTAACAATGCCCCAGCGTAATCATAATCGATATCCCAATCGGGATTAATCCAAGAACCAGCTTCTTTTAATTCTGCCTCAGAATAGATGAGAATCCTTTCGTCGTACAGCCGATTTTTAACTTGAGTTTTGACAGTTTCCTCGTAATTTCCGTACTGATAACCCCGTACTACTAAGGTATCTTTCCACAGACTCCAAATATGCAATCTTCCCGCCACATAGCGCCAATCCGGTTCCTCGGGACTACACATTTCTAGGGCGCAATTAATTAAATTATCCTGTATTTCCCTAGTGGTAATCCCATCCCGCAGGCGTGTGGTTAAACCCGCTTCTAAGGCGATTGAATTGACTTTTTTACCTTCACAAGCCCACTCTACCACGTCGCGAATTTTGCCGATATTTAAGCTTGTGGTGGAACCATCGCGCCGAATCACTCTAATTGTATGGCTGCCCATATTAGCTAAAGGGGTAGAACGAAAGGGTATTACTTCGTTATTTTTGTGAATGGAAACGGCAGTAGTCAAGGGCTTCGATTGCATAATTGGGAAATTGCGGCGTTAAAAAAACTTGACAAATTAATCTATTTGTACTAGGGTATTTTATCAGATTTTCTAGGAAAACACAACATCTAGCGTGTTAAATAATTTTATAACTCTATATGTAGTAGAGCTAGGATTGTTTTGTTCCCCAAAAAAGTGTTTTGGATAACATTTTCCGCAAAAAATGGCTCTCTTCGGTTTGGTGGGTAAAATGTATTCTAAGATACATTCCTCCTAGCGAGGGGGTGGAACGAACCACAAAGACACAAAGGACACAAAGATCGATCCACAGTAGGAAACTTCTATTTAATACTGCACATTTAAAACTCAAATCTGATAACTGATAGCTGTCTGCTGTCTCCCGTCTCCCGTCTCCTGTCTCCTGTCTCCTGTCTCCTTTTGCACGACTACTTAACTTTTCGATAATTTAAGACAAGAGTGGATTAAAAGTCAAATTTCCTCCGAGAACCTCTGAGAGAGTAAAATTTCTCTTTTCGCTATTTAGTGGCTTACCGCTAGAATAATAGGATAAAAACGCTATATATAGCGTCTAGCCAGTAGAGGACAAGGATGAAATATTTAGAAGAATGGCGTGGTAGCGGGGTGGATGCGGAGTTAATCACTCTCAATGTCACCGGTTTAGCGGGGCTATCTCCCAGTGAATACCTACTCTACTCCCAAGAATTACCGCGACGCAATGATGGCAGAGTTAGGGATAGTATTCTCAAGCGTTATGAACATACAAGTCAAGGCGGTTGGTGGTGTTCAGGAATTGACCTACTAACGGGCAATTATGACTCTTGGGGCTGTTTTAAGCCCGATTTTCCCCGTTTAAGCTTCGATAAGGCTAAACCGATTAAGTACGAACATCCTCCCCAAACCCCTACGGGAGTCTTTGCTTTGCGGGTTCCCCTGAAAATTTGGCAAAGGATAGCCCAGCGTATCAATGTTAATATTTTACCTGAAGAAGTGGATAATAAGCAAGAGGATCTCGGTTTTTGGTCCTGGGTAATCAAACACCCAGAGATACCTATTTGTCTTACGGAAGGAGCGAAAAAAGCGGGGGCATTACTAACAGCAGGTTATGTGACAATTGCCTTACCGGGGATTCACAATGGTTATCGTACTCCCAAGGACGAATTAGGTAGGAGAATCGGCAAATCTCATCTAATTCCGCAGCTAGAAAAATTAGCTAATTCCGGACGAAAGATTTATCTAGTTTTTGATCAAGAAACTAAACCGAAAACCCAACAAGCGGTTAATTTAGCTTTACAGAGAATGGGTTATCTATTCACTCAGGCTAACTGTGAGGTAAAGGTAGTTGCTTGGGATGCTGCTGACGGTAAAGGGGTGGATGATTTACTAATCAATCGAGGAGAAGATTACTTTAAACAAGTCTATCAAAAAGCTACCTCTTGGGAGATTTGGAAAGCAGCAAGTTTAAATAGTTTAACTTTCCCACCTCATCTAGAATTAAATAGCCGTTACTTGCCAGATATTGCCATCCCGACATCAGCGCAGTTAATGGCGATTAAATCGGCTAAAGGTACGGGAAAAACTGAGTTTTTAGCCAAGATAGTTAAACAGGCTGTTGCTAATCAACAAAAAGTTTTAGTTATTGGTCATCGGGTGAAACTGGTAGAGGAGTTATGTCAACGCTTTGGTTTAAACTATATCAGCAAAATTAGGGATAATCCTGCGGCACAAATTTACGGTTATGGTTTATGTATTGACTCTCTTCATCCCCAATCACAAGCTAAATTTCAAGCGGAAGATTGGCAAGGAGCTATTATTATTATCGATGAGATCGAACAGGTTATATGGCATGGGTTAAATGGGGATACTTGTAAAACTAATCGCGTGGCAATTTTAAAATCCCTAAAGTCCCTGGTGCAAACTGTGGTCAGCAGTGGGGGAAAAGTCCTAGCTGCCGATGCTGATTTAAGTGATATTTCCCTAGATTATTTAACTTCTCTAGCGGCAATTGAACTAGAAACTTTCTTGATTAATAATGAGTGGAAACCCACTTATCAGGAAGCTTGGCGAGTTTATAACTACTCTGATAATACTCCCCAACGGCTAGTTAATGATTTGGTCAAACATATTAAAGAGGGAGGAAAACCCTTTGTTTGTCTATCAGCACAAAAATTAACCAGTAAATGGGGAACAATTACCCTAGAATCCTATCTAAAAAAGCAATTTCCTTATAAGAAAGTTTTGCGAATAGATTCAGAGTCATTGCAAGATTCTAGTCACCCTGCCTATCAAGCGATTGGCAATTTAAATCAGTTGTTGCTTAACTATGATATAGTTCTAGCTAGTCCCGCGATCGAAACGGGAATTAGTATTGATATTCAGCAACACTTTTCCTCGGTTTGGTGTTTAGCACAGGGAATTCAGAATCCCACTTCTATCGCTCAATTTTTAGGAAGAATTAGAGAGAATATTCCTCGTTATATTTGGTCAGCAGTGTACGGATTTAATCAGGTGGGCAATGGGTCCACTTCTATCCCCAAACTTCTCACCTCTGGACACCGATTAACCGAGGTGAATATTCGCTTACTACACCAATCAGATTTAGAATCTCTGGAGGATTTAGATACAACTTTTCAAGCGGAATCTCTTCTCTGCTGGGCTAAAATGGCCGTGCGAGTCAATGCTTATATGCTTGATTATCGTCAGTCAATTCTAGGAATTTTACAAGCAGAAGGTCATAGAATTAAAGAACGAAATCAGGAAGAAGAACTAGACATAACTAATCAGTTAACGGAAGCAATTGAAGAAATTATGGAACATAATTATCGTTCTGAATGTGATGCGATTGCCAGCGCAGCCGAGATAACGGAATCAGAGTGTCGTCTGCTAAAAAAACAGTTAGTTAAGTCAGTAAAAGAAAGGAGAATTATCAGGAAATATGACCTATACAAACGCTATGGAATTCCTGTCACACCACAATTAGTAATTAAAGATGATCAAGGATGGTATCAAGAACTACGCCTACATTACTTTTTGACAATTGGGCGACAATTTTTGTGCGATCGAGATGCTTTAATTGCGCGTAAACTGATAGAATCAGGTCACGGAAGTTTATTTATTCCCGATTTTAATAGTAGTCAATTGGGAGTGATTATCGGGACGTTAGAATTGTTGGGAATTCCCGTATTATTAGCTAACCCTGAAAGAGAATTAAATAATCATGATGCCGATTTACAAAAAATGGCGGAAATTGCCATTAAAAACCGTAACGAGATTAAAACTATCACCAAGATTAACCTCGCTAATACTTCCCGTCCTCTGACAATTATTCGTAATTTTTTAAACTTGTTAGGTTATAAATTAACTAGCAAGGGCAGCCAGAGAATTGCTAAAAAATCTCTAAAAGTTTATCAGATTGTTGCACCCTATGACGGTAGAGAACAAGTGTTTCAACAATGGTTATTTAGAGACGAAAGATGTGCGGGAAGTTCCGAGATTTGGTATGAATAAGGTTCTTAGATAGTTGTTATACAATTAACGAAGGCAGGAGGCTGTTTTTGTAACGGGGATTTATACCCCGCTCCAAAAACTTTTCCACTTAAAAGGCAAGGTTTTAGACCCAGTTTTTTCGATAATTAATTTAAAGAATCCTCTAGGTTATTTTTCGGGACATTCAAAACAGGATTTTGGTCAAACAAACCCCAAGACATAATCTTAAAACCTGCTGGATGTACGGTCATAATTGGCCATTCTTCGGGACGAGGAATATGGGTAACACCGTAGGTGTACCAGACGACTAAATCCTCATTGTCGAGAGATTCATTATCAGCAGTATATTGCGGTAAACATCGGCCTTTTTTGCCTTGATTGAGATAATCTACCGCTGCATAAAGTTCGTTCGCTTTGTAACGAGTTGCCCAAAAATGATGGGTAGCAAATTCACCCCGTTGACGATAATCCGCTTGGAAATTCGGATAATAAATTGAATTTGCCGATGGCATTAACATATAACTTGTCGGCATTCCTAGGGAGTTTTTCTGATTCTTATTCATTACCATCCAAGCGCGACTTTCAGCTAAATTCACATCACGAATTGCCTCGGATTCTTGCCGAATATTTCTTGCGGACATAGTGAAGGCATTACCAAAGGGATTCTTTTCTGGTGATAAAGTAGAAACCAGAAGTGTTGAACATAGTTCCCTACTGTGCTGCTTCCAGCGTTGCCTGTTCCCTAAAACCACCAGACTTCCTACCTCATTATTAAGATAACTGCTAGAGAAAAAAGGCTGTAAATCTGTTGTCATTCCCTTTTAAGTCGCAAAAAAGCTCTTTAACCGTTGTCGTAGCCAAGAGACGGGATTTTTCAGGTCTTCCGAGTCTAAAAGCCCCATTTCTCCCAATTTCTGCTGACATTCGCGCAATTCCTCCTGACGTTGGGTGAGTGCCTGAGTGAATTCTTCCGCTAGAGCGGGATAAGTAGTGATAAGATGCTGAAAACCCTGACGATCGAGCAAAAATAACAAGGTTTCCCCCACTGCTTGCATAGTGGTGGGATAGGGAACCTCTAATATTAACGGTAATTCCCCAAAATATTGACCTTTATTAAAAGTAAAAATTTTACGACTGATTTTATCGTTTTCATAAAAAGCATCCACTTGTCCCTGCAAAACAATACAGAAATAATTAGTTCTTTCTCCCTGTCTAATTAAAATCTCCCCATCCTGGAGATGTTTACGACAACCCATTTCAATTAATACACGCAATTGCAGATCGTTAAAATGTTTAAAGTAACTCACCTCCAATAACATTTCTTTTAACGATAGCGGTTTTGAAGGTTTAACTATCTCCCGATCCTGTTCCTTAACTGCCTCAAAACTGTCGGTATTATGCAACCATAACTCTCGCTGGGGAAAAGGAATCGTTATGCCTCGATGACGCAGATTATGCTCGATAATGAAGTGTAGGGAACTTCTCAGAAAAACGGCCCGTTCGACTTTTTCCACCCATACCCACAACTCAAAATTTAAAGCACTATCACCAAAACCGTTAAAAATCACCTTGGGAAGCGGATTAAAGGCAATTTCTCCCGACATATAGGCTGATTGCAACAGAATTTCCGTTACTATTAAAGGATCCGTACCGTAGGCAACTCCCACCGGTATAATGACTCGAATGCGCGAGTCGGTATAATGCCAATTCTGGACGCGATTGCTAGTTAGGATTGTGTTAGGAACGATTAACTCTGCACCATCAACAGTGCGAATGGTGGTGGAACGAATCGATATTTCCCGGATATAACCCTTTGTTTGCTCAAATTCAATAAAATCGCCCACTTTTAACTTGCGTTCCACCAACAAAGTTAAACCGCTGGTGAGATTCTTGGTTAACTCCTGCAAACCGAAACCGATACCCACCCCCAAACCACCGGCTAAAACAGCGATCGAAGCGAGATTAAATCCAGTCAATTGTAGAGCGATAATATAACCAAAAGCCCCAAAAGCAAAACTAGCCAGAGTTGCGATCGCTTCTCGATTACCCTCATCAAAACCGATACTTTTCAGCAGACGATTTTTTAGTAAACTTTTAAAAGCGATCGTCAGACAGGTGACAAGAATAAACAATACAAGAGTACCAATAATCCAACCAAGAGTGATGGATACACCCCCAGCGCGCCAAAGGGGAGTGTTAAAAAAGGGCGTTAACCAAGCTGAGGGAGAGAAAGTCATCGCTAAAGTTTAGATTTGATAGGGATTACCCAAGCGATCCACAAAAACATTGTAATCTAAGGGTAAACGCCCCGGATTAAGCCTCGGTTCCGCCGCGTAACCGATGGGAACGACAACAGCGATCGCCAGTTCAGGATGATCGGCAGCACCGATCACCGCTTTTACCTTGTCCTCGATCCAACCGTTAAGAAAACAACTAGATAAACCGAGACTTTCGGCAGCTAAAACCAGATGAGTAGCGGCAATCATGGCATCCTTAATCGCGTATTCCCGGGTTTTTTCGCCCAAATCCTTTTGAAATCCTGGGATTGCCTGTTGAAAATATTTTACCGTGCCTTCGCTCCAAGCACCCGTACTGAGAGCCTGTTCATAGATAGGAGTCAGATCTCCTCCTCCTGCGGCAGCATCGGCAGCGAAAACAAAAGTAACCGGCGCTTGGATAATTTGCTTTTGTCCCCAAGCGGCCTCGGCTAAAGCGGCCTTTTGTGCCTCATCTTGTACTAAAATAATTCGCCAATCTTGGATGTTGAAACTACTAGGTGCGGCAACGGTTAATTCTACTAGGGTTTTCAGCAGTTCCGGTGCGATCGGATCGGTGGTAAAAGTTTTAATAGAACGACGTTGATTAATCGCCGTGGGAACATCGAGAGGTAAGGTCATAAAGTCAGTGGATCGAGTTACATATTCCTAATTATTATAGGGTCAAGCTATCAGCCTCAGCCTTCGGTGTGGCAAAACAAAAATGGGGTGCATCTCACATTTGCAGAAATACCGACAATCAGCAATTATCAGTGACTTTTAAATGATGACAAATATATCAACAGCTTTCTGTAAGCATCCCACCGAAAAACTAATGCGCTCCAGGGTTTGGGGGGTAGAACCCCCCAAAAGCTGGGATTGAGTGATAAAATCGAAAGTAATGCCCAATTTTAAAAGAGAGTTTCCCCTGAAAAATCCCAACTTAGTAGATTGACAAAAATGAGATGCACCCACAGAAATAGTAAAACATCAGGGTTAAATTGTGGCAGTCATGAAAAGATCCACTATACTGTTAAACTTAAACAGGTCATAACCCAATGACCATCTAGCTATAATCATGTCACCGCCACAAAGATCATTTTATGCTTTCTGATCCGGAACCGAGCGACACCCTCACCACTGCCACGGTCAATACAGGCCCTCCGGGGGCTGATATTAAGCCAATTTTAGCTTTAAAAGAGTTGGTTGCCAGTTTATATCGCGAACAAAACAAAGTTCAAAATCTCTTAAGTTCCCTCGGTTTTGCCCTGCGGAGTTTCAATAATTTAAACCAATTCCTCGATCTTACCCCCCTGATGGCCGCACGAGTGGCAGATGCAGAAGGAGGGGCGTTGATTTTGAGTAAAAATAACGGTCAAGTGGCGCTTGATCAACTCCATTGCCAAGATAATCAAATTAATGGGGAACTACGCCGACAATTAGAGGCAATTATCCGACAATTAAACCAAGAAGCGGCACTTGAGAATAAAAATAGTCGATCGCTTCTCGATAGTCTCGATCATCAGATCCGGCAAACTCTCGGACAGGGTACGCAGATTTATAGTACACCTGTTTTGGTAAAAAATAGTGAGCGGGGACGTTTATACGTTTTCAGTCGCGATCCCGATTATGGTTGGACCCCCACCCGTCGTAAACTGCTGCAGCTAGTGGCCGATCAAACGGCGGTAGCTATAGCTAATAATGAATTAACGATCGAATTACGGGCCAAGGAACGTCAGGATCGAGAGTTAGAAATCGCTTCCGAAATCCAAAATCGTCTTTTACCTCGGCAATGTCCGAAAATTCAGGGGGTAGAATTGGCAGCCCACTGCAAAACGGCTAATCGCGTTGGTGGCGACTATTATGATTTTATCCCCTGCAACTACGATCAATTTAAACCGGCAAGGGAGGCGGAAAGGGAGGCTAGTACCGCTCCTTGGAGTATAGTCATCGGTGATGTCATGGGTAAAGGTGTCCCGGCAGGATTATTGATGACCATGACCCGGGGAATGTTGCGAGCGGAAGTGTTAAATCGTCACTCCCCGGCCCAGATTTTGCGTCATCTCAATCGGGTTATGTATGCCGATCTCGATAATTCTCATCGTTTCGTGACATTATTTTATTCCGAGTATGATCCCCTGACGCGCCGTCTTGGTTACAGTAATGCCGCCCATTATCCCACCCTCTGGTGGCGGGCCAAAACGGGAGAGTTAGAGTCTCTCGACACGGAAGGGACATTAGTTGGTTTAGAGGCCGATTCTATCTATGATGATGCCCAAGTGCAATTAGAAGCGGGAGATACGCTAATTTATTACACCGATGGCTTTACCGATGCAGTCAACTCGAAAGGGGAAAGATTTGATCAGAAAAATTGGCTATCGGCAGTTAAAGAAGCCTGTCAACAGTACACCGATCCCGAACAGATTCTAGAATATTTATTTGGAAAAGTGGCCGCTTTTACTGGATTAGGAAATGACAGTAGTGACGATATGACTTTAGTAGTTATGCGAGTGAAATCGGAGGAATAAATCATCAATTAGCTCAATTCTCCTCTTGCCAAGGAGCAAATAAAGGCAATAAAGCTAACCCGGGTAAAGCGGCAATTACCGTGATTAAAAAGAACAACTGCCAACCGATCGCCTCGGCTAAAAGTCCGGCGGGAGCTACTAAAATATCGCGACTAAAGGCCATTAAACTTGATAAGAGGGCGTACTGAGTAGCGGTAAAACGAGCATTACAAAGACTCATTAAAAAAGCCACAAAAGCGGCAGTACCTAGACCGCTGCAGAAGTTTTCAATATTAATAGCTAAAACCATAAAAGGATAATTTTGCCCTAAATTTGCTAAAATAAAATAGGCTAAATTACTAATAGCTTGCAAGCCGCCAAAAATCCAGAGCGATCGATTAATTCCCCAACGACTTAATAGGGAGCCACCTAATAAAACTCCCACCATAGTTGCTATCATGCCCATACCGCCTTGGATCGCTCCGATATCGGTTTGACTGAAACCAGTTTTTAAGAGAAAAGGAGTCACCATATTATTAACTAAAGCATCCCCTAAACGATAGAGAACAATAAAGGCGAGAATACCGATTCCTTGACCTATTTGATAGCGTTGAAAAAACTCCCAAAAAGGCAACCAAACCGCCTCTAAAAGGCTTTGAGGAGTATCATCCCTAGGGGGAGTAGCTGGGGCGAAAAAAGACCAAATAATCGTTAAAGCCATTAATGCAGCTAGGAAAAGATAGACGAGGGGCCAGGGAAAGTGATCGGCTAAAATTAAAGCGATCGAACCCGTTAAAATTAAAGCCAAACGATAACCTAAAACCCCGATCGCCACCCCCGCACCCATCTCCCATTTTTCTAAAATATCTGTGCGATAGGCATCGTAAGCAATATCTTGAGTGGCACTAAAAAAAGCGATCAGTAGAGCATTAATTGCCAATAAGTCCAAAGATTGTTTTGGTTGTTGAAAAGCCATGAAACCAATCGCTAAAGTTAAACAAATTTGAGCGATTAAAATCCAACCGCGACGACGACCAAGAAAAGGAGGAACATAGCGATCAAGTAAGGGAGACCAAAGAAATTTGAGAGAGTAGGGGAGAGCGACTAAACTAAATAAACCGATCGATTTCAGATCAACTCCTTCGGTGGTCATCCAAGCTTGCAGGGTGCGACTGGAGAGAAATAAGGGCAATCCGGAAGCGAAACCTAAGAATAACAAAGCCGCCATTTTTTGACTGCGGAACACTTGCAAATAAGCGGAAATTTCTTTGATCATAGAGGGGGATAGGAGGATAGATTAGATTAAAGAATATAGTTAATTGACCCAAAAAGAAAGAAATTAGTTCTGACCGGCATCGTCCCATCTTAACCATTGCCCAGCGATCGAAAAAAGTTCCCGAAAAATAGCGGTCTTTCCCCCAGCCGGGGCTATAGGCAGTAGAATGGATGAGATTTTGATTCAGTAGTCTTGAAAAATTGCGGTATTCTCCTTAAGATAGATGCTTGATTCCCCCAACTAAATCCCACCCCTATTTACCCTTCCCGGATAAGGACTGCCATCCCCATCTTCCCTCCCGACTCCTGTGATTAAAGTGGACTCCTGTTTTATCTCATACCTATTGTCTCATCCCTCCGACTCGGAAGCGATCGGTGACACTGCCGCTATTACCGTCGAGGTGCGTTTGGCCCAAAGCCAAGATCTCAAAAGGTTGGCGGAGATTCTCACCGATAGTTTTTTCCCCACGGCCAATTATTGGTCTTTTCTGCGTCCTATCTTTAAATTAGGCATTTACGAGGACTTACGAGGACGATTGCGCGCCGATACCCCTTACTATCACTGTCTAGTAGTCAGTCAAACCAGCGTCACCGCCACGGGTTCTCAGGAAATTATTGTCGCTACGGCGGAAATCGGCTTAAAATCCAGTTATTTTTTAGCTGTTCCCATTCCTTATATTTCTAATTTAGCCGTTAGTCCCGATCGCCGGCGTGCCGGTCTGGCCCGGAGATTGCTGCTCAAGTGTGAACAGATCGCTAGAGAATGGGGTTTTGAAGAACTTTCCCTCCATGTTCTCGATAATAATCTAGCGGCCCGGTCACTGTACTTAAGTAGCGGTTATCGTCTGCAAAAAACCGACGGTTGGTTGAGCAATTGGTTATTTAATCGACCACAAAAGTTATTTCTGCACAAGAAAATCAGCCAATGAGGGGATAGGAGATAGGAGATAGGAGACTCCGAGACAGGTTTTAGGTGTTGGGGGTTGGAGTTTTGGGGTTTTGGGG